>CAIXFY010000073.1 GCA_903918885.1 uncultured Verrucomicrobia subdivision 3 bacterium | reverse complement strand
CGTGGGGTTCCAGTGCCGGTAAGCGCAGCGTCAATTTTCACGACACTGAGGAACACAAAATCAAGCCGCACAAGCTCCGTAATCTCCGCGACCACGAGTGCGTGCTGGTTCACTGTGAAAAAGGTTTTCAGCGTCTGACGTCAGGCGATAAATTTCGGATTGAACTCGACGGGCAGGAAACTAATAACCGAGGCATCGCCGGCGAATTGATTTTGCGCCGGGCGGAAAAACTCAAGGCCCGGTTCGGGGAGGATGTTCGCCTGGGAAAATTCGCCGGGTTTGACTTGTATTTGCGTCCGAGTTTCAACGACACCACGGAAATGGTTGTGCGCGGCCAAAACAGTTACGGCGCGCGGGTCACGGACACGGCGCTCGGCACCATCCGCTCGTTGGAGGCAACGGTGCAGGGGTTTGATGAACGCGCGGAAAGGCTGGAACTGGACATCACCGACGCCCACAAGCGGGCCAAGGAACTCGGCGAAAAGGTCGGTGCGAAGTTCGAGCGCGAAGACCGTTTTCAGGAATTGACCCGCCGCCAGAGCGAGATTGAGGAAAAACTGGATCTCACCAAGAACCAGGCACCGAGCCAGGCTGTGGCCGACGATGAAATCACGGAGCAGAATTCCGAGGTGCAAACCCTGGCCAGGGCGATTCGTTCCCACTCCAAGAGCACGGTGAAGGTATGAATCCGCTGACTCACGTCTCCGGCCGTCCAAACCGGCGGCTCATGCAGGCCGGGCACATGCAATTCGGGTCTTTCGTCTGCTTGTGCGACAGCCCGTGCATCACGTTTTCATGCGTGTCAAAGCGCGAGGCGATGAGGTCAAAATAGGAGGTGTCCCCAGCTTGATACCGCCGGAAAACCGCGTAGGCCACATGGTCGGCCAGTTGCACGCAGCGGGATGCTCGGGAATCCACAAACAACGGCGTCTCCGCCAGGTTGCGCACCACGCCCCATTGCGTGCCGAGCGTGCGGAAATTGCGCGCCATCCCTTGCAGCGTCGTTTCATGGGAGCTTTCATCCAGAATGATCATCCCACGCTGGCGGTCGCCTTCGGCGTGCAGCCGTGAAAGGTAGCGGTCAAACCGGCTGCACAAATCCTCAAACGCCATTTGCAGCGGATCACGGCCGGGATAGGACGCCTTATGCACCACGCAGGCGAAGGCTTTGGCGGAATTGTAGCTGTTGGCCAGCACGCCCAGCACGGCTTTCAACACCCCCTTGGCCTCGTCCTTCGACAATTTGTCCCACGGCGCCACGCGGCGGGAAAAAATCTCCGAGGCGTGAAATTCAATATCGTGCGGATTGGTCGCGGAAAAACCGGCGGCAATCTTGTCCAGTTCGTTCGTCAGGAATGATGCTTGCGCCTCGAAAACGGAAATGCCGCCCAGCACCAGATAGTCCTCGTTTTTGTTCCCCGCCGACCCGGCATCGTCAAGATAAAGGAGATGCATAAAAAAAGAATGCAGCCGGGTGAACTTTCGTTCAGCGAACCGCGTTACCGCAGCTCTCCCAACCGCAGAAATAATATAGGGGACGGCACCCGATCTGTCAACCCGCCATTCCCACCCGCTATTCCCGCCTGCAGGTTTGCTGCGCGAGTCTGGCAAAAAACGTCCCGGATGGCAATCGGCGGCAAAATGGCCGGTTTGTTTTTGTGTATCTGATACACGCGCAGATTTTTTCACCAGCTAAAATGACCCCATGAATATTCATGAAAAGCAGACTGAATTCTTGAGCCGGCAGATTCTCCCCGCGCGCCTCGACGTGTTTGAAACCGCTTGGTTTCTCGGCTTCAAACCCCATGACATTCCCGTGCTGGCCGGCGCGGGGTTGCTCAAACCGCTTGGCAACCCCGCGCGCAACTGCATCAAACATTACGCGACTGAAACTTTGCAGCAGTTCCGGCGCGACGAGAAATGGCTCGCCCGCGCCAGCGAGGTCGTCCGCCAGTTCTGGCACGACAAGAACGCCCGCCAGCAGAAAAAGAATGGGGCTGTAATCAGGCGGTGAATGTCTGCCCGTCATGGTTTGAATGATCGCTTCTGACGCTGACCCTCGGTAGCTTCGGCGGAACCGGTGGTGGCTCTGATTTCGTCACGACCACAATGGGAGGCGGGCGCGACGATTTTCGCCAAAACCCGCCCTTGAGTATCCAGATGATCAGGAGCGGCGACAGCCACACGCAAACCATGTAAAGATAAACGCCATGTTCCAAAATCAGCCGATCCAGAAACTGGAGCACAGGCAGCGTCAGCTTCAAAACTTCGATTGAAATTGAGTTCATAATGTATTGATGATGGCGGTTTTCACGCGGCTGTTTCGGCCACCGTCGTGGCCCGTTGTTCGTATTCCTCCAGTGACGGAAGTTTCATCAGTGCCCGTTTCGCGTAGGCGCGATGCACGGCTTTGCTGTTATGCCCCAACGCCTCCTGTGCGAACCGTTCGGGGTAGCCAACAGTTTTGGCGCGTTCGGCCCAAGCGTATCTATAACTGTGGAGCGTCACACCAGTAATACCCAGCCGGCGGCAACGCTGGCCGAATTCGGTGGCGCGGTCGCCGGCCCGCACACTGGCGAGATACGGAAATAACATTCCTTCAGATGGCAGGTCTTTGAATACATTCAGCGCCTCGTGGCCCAGATGAACCAGCACCGCCACGCCGGTCTTTTTGCGCGTAAAGCTAACCGTGCCGTTTTGCCAGTCCACATCTTCGCCTTTCAAGTTCGCAATGTCGCCCTGGCTCGCGCCCAGGTGCCAGCATAACTGATACAGTGCTTTGCGTTCGGGGTTCACTTCGGCGGCGATGATTTTCTGATGCTCTTCGAGCGTGATGGCGCGCTTCTCCTTGAACTTCACCGCCGGCCATTGGCGTTTCGGGACGAGCGGCCACGGCAGCCAGTTCATATCCACGCAGAAGTTATGCAGCCGGCGGAGATAGACATTGGTGGACACCGTGCCCGTCTGCATTACGGTCAACAGCAGTTCGCCCGGCGTCTCAATGATGACGCGCGGAAGCAGTGGCGCAAACGCCTTGTCGCGGGCCACTATCCGCCAGCGGTGTTGATTGGCTCCCGACTTGGAGTTGGTGAGGGATTCAATGGCGGTCTGCCAGGTCCGGGTGGTGACGCTGGAATCGGTTCCTGACAGATACGCTTTGGCAATCTGAAGGTTCAGTTGGGGCTGGCGCGTGGATTCATTGCGGGCGTTTAGCACGGACACCGCATCGGCGCGATTCTTGGTGTGAAGACTTTCCTGTTTTTTTGACTGGGTGTCTTCGAGGTAAAACATGCCGCCGCGTTTCCGGCGGTAGAGAATAAAACGACGTTTCATAGGTTCAGACTTTTTTGTCCGAAGCTATGCGAAGGCGCGTGGCTGGTGGTGTATCAGCTACACAAAACGGGCGGATAATCCCGTCATTCCCAGTGGTTGCCGGTTGGTTCCGGGGTGGTGCAAAGGTTCTACCCCGATAGTAATTTCACTGGCACTTTCACTGGCACTTGCCTCCTCTGGATTCTGCAAATAGCTGTATTTTAACAGCTTGGATTTGGAGGCGGGAGTCGGAATCGAACATCAATTTGTGTTTAATTCAAACCGTCACAACTCCCGGCAGTATAAGCCTCTGCGCTCGTTCCCCAATGGTTTCAACCATGTCACAAGGGATTGCCGGCTTGAACCGTGCTAGCTGGGCAGAATCCGTGGGCCAGGCGCATCAAGACATCGCTGGAAACCCAGAGTCGCAGACCATTGCAAATCCGAGTCAATTTTCTAAATCGTCCTGTCGCGCTGAAACCACTGTTGCAGCCGTTCGAGATAAAGGTAAATCACGGGCGTGATAAAAAGCGTCAAGGCCTGCGACACAATTAGACCGCCGGTGACCGTTAGGCCGAGTGCACGACGAGATTCGCCGCCAGCGCCGAGGCCGAGCGAAATCGGCAGCGACGCCATCAGCGCGCACATCGTGGTCATCATGATGGGGCGGAAGCGTAAAATGCAGCCTTCAAAAATCGCGTCGTAAGGTTTTTTGCCGTTATGCTGCGCCTCAATGGCAAAATCAATTATCATGATGGCGTTCTTCTTCACGATGCCCACGAGCATGATGAGGCCGACGAAGCCGTAGATGTTCAGGTCGAGGCGGAACAGCATCAGCGTAAGCAGCGCGCCGAAACCCGCCGAGGGCAGGCCAGACAAAATCGTCAGCGGATGAATGAAGCTTTCGTAGAGAATTCCGAGGATGATGTAAATCACGAGAATGGACATGAGCAACAGGAAGCCGAGGCCGGTCAGCGAGGATTGGAAGATGGCGGCTGAACCCTGGAAGCTCGCGGTGATGGTCGCAGGCAGATGCAGTTCGCTCTGGAGTTCGCGGATTTTGTCCACCGCCGTGCCGAGCGCGACGCCGGGCGCGAGGTTGAACGACACCGTGACCGCCGGCAACTGGCCGATGTGCGAAATGGTCATCGGCCCGACACTGCGAGAAAATTTCGCAACGGCACTCAACGGCACGAGCTTGCCACTCGCGCTGGTGATGTAGAGCCGGCCGAGCGCGTCCGGGTCGCGCTGAAATTCTGGTAGCACCTCGAAGATTACCCAGTATTCCGCGAGGTCGCCGTAAATCGTCGAGATTTGCCCAGAACCGAACGCGTCGTAAAGGCCTGTCTCAATCTGCTTGGCGGTCACGCCGAGCGCGGCGGCCTTGTCGCGGTCAATTGTCACGACCACCTGCGGGCTGGCGATTTGCAAATCGCTGGTCACATCCTGAAAGACGTCCTTGTGTTCCGCAAGCTTGGCGCGCAACACCGGCGCCCACTGGAACAGTTCCTGCGTGTCGGTGTCCTGCAGGCTGAATTGATACAGCGTCTTCGAAAGCATGCCGCCGACGCGGATGAGCGGCGGGTTTTGGAGAAACACGTTGAAGCCGGGAATCTGCGCGAATTGTTTCCGCAAGTCCTGGATGATTTCATTGGCGCTTTGCCGGCGCTCCGAACGGTCCTTCAGCCGCATGAAAATGCGGCCGTTGTTGCCGCTGATGGTGGAACCGCCGAGGCCGATGGCGGACATATAGGCCGCGACATTGGTGTTGGCCGCAACGATTTTCGCCGCCTGCAACTGGTGCGCCTTCATCGCGTCAAACGAGATGTCCTGCGCGCCTTCGGTGATGCAGAAAATCTGGTTGGTGTCCTCGTCGGGGAAAAAGCCCTTGGGAATCAGGTAGAACAAAACCACCGTGGCCGCGAACGTCGCCAGCGCGACGCCGAGCGTGACACGGCGATGTTTCATCGCCAGCCGCAGCGTGCGTTCATAGGCCGCGCGCAAGCCCTCGAAGAATTTTTCAAACGCGTAGTAAAGCCCGCCGTGCTTTTCCCCGCGCACGGAATGGACGAACCGGCTGCACATCATCGGCGTGAGCGAGAGCGACACGAAACCGGAAATCAGCACCGCGCAGATGATGGTCACAGCGAATTCGTGCAGCAGCCGGCCGAGCAACCCGCTCATGAACAGCACTGGGATGAACACCGCCGAAAGCGACAGCGTCATCGAAATGATGGTGAAGCCGATTTCCTTCGCGCCGAGCAACGCCGCGGCCATCGGCGGCTCGCCGTTTTCCATGTGGCGCACGATGTTTTCGAGCATCACGATGGCGTCGTCCACGACGAAGCCGACAGACAGTGTGAGCGCCATCAGCGAAAGATTATCGAGGCTGTAGCCGAAAAAATTCATCGCCGCGAACGTGCCGACGATGGACAACGGCAGCGCAAGGCTGGGAATGACGGTCGCGGAAATGTTGCGCAGGAAAACGAAAATCACCATTACCACGAGGCAGACGGTCAGTATCAATGTCCGTTCCACGTCGCGGACGGAGTGGCGGATACCCTGCGAACGGTCGAAGAGTTCGTCAATGTTCACCGCCGCCGGAATCTGCGCCCGCAGCGTCGGGAGTTGCTTCTTGATGGCGTCCACGACCGCGACCGTGTTCACGCCCGGCTGGCGCTGCACGGCGAGGATGACGCCGCGCGTGCCGCTGAACCACGCGGCGGCCTTGTCGTTCTGCACGCTGTCAATGACGTTGGCCACTTCCTGAAGCCGCACCGGATTGCCGTTGCGATACGCGACGATGAGCGGGCGAAAGGCGGCGGCGTTTTTCAACTGCCCGTTCGCCTGGATCGTGAACGCCTGATGCCGGCCGTAAAGCGTGCCGAGTGGCTGGTTCACGTTGCCGGCGGCGACCGCCTGCGCCACGGTGTCAATGCCGAGGCCGTAGGCGGCGAGCTTGTTCGGATCCGCCTGCACGTGCACGGCAAACTGCTGCGGCCCGAACAGGCCGACCTGCGCGACGCCGTCAATCATCGAGATGCGCTGCGCGAGGAGATTTTCCGCGTAGTCGTCCACCGTCGAAAGCGGCAGCGTGGAGGAGGTCAACGCGAGAAAATAAACCGGCGTGTCGGCGGGGTTGACCTTTTGATAAGTTGGCGGCGACGGCAAATCCGGCGGCAGTTGCCGGGACGCGCGCGTGATGGCCGCCTGCACGTCCTGCGCCGCGCCGTCAATGTTGCGATCCAGCGCGAATTGGATTGTGATCTGCGAAACGCCCAGCGCGCTGATGGAGGTCATCGAGTCCACGCCGGCGATGGTGGAAAATTGCTTTTCCAGCGGCGTCGCGACCGAGGACGCCATCGTGGACGGACTCGCGCCGGACACGTTGGCCGTGACTTGGATCGTCGGAAAATCCACGCTCGGCAAATCGCTCACCGGCAGCAGGTGGAAGCCGAAGACGCCGAACAGCAGAATCCCCGCCATTACCAGCGTGGTCATCACGGGGCGGCGGATGAAAATTCCCGAAACGCTCATGGCGTTTTTGCCGCCGAGGTTTTGTCGCTCACCGCCACGCCCGGCGCGAGGCGGAGTTGTCCGTCGGTCACGACGGTTTCGCCCAAGCTCAAGCCGGATAAAATAGACGTTTCACCGTTGACCGTAACACCCGGTTTCACTGGGCGGGCTTCAACCGTTTTGTCTGTTTTCACAATGAACACAAACTGGCCATTCTGTCCGGTTTGCACGGCTTGCGATGGAATCACCACGGCGTTCGTTAATTCGTCCAACTGGAGGGCGATTTGCACAAACTGCCCCGGCCACAATCGGCCATCGGTGTTGGGAAAAGTCGCCTTGAGTAAAATGGTCCCAGTCGTCGGGTCAACGGAATTATCCACAAAGGAGAGTTCGCCGCGCGGAGGCTCGCCGACCATGCTTTCAAAACTGGCGGTGACGTTGACCGTGTGAGCGCGCATCTGCTTTTGGACCTCCGGCAGATACCGTTCTGCGACTGCAAAAGCTGCGTAGATTGGTTGAATCTGGTTGATGGTTAGTAGCACATCGTCCGGTGATTTCACGACGTTGCCCTCGTGGAATTGTAACCCGCCAGTGCGCCCGTCAATCGGCGCGCGGATTTCGCAGTATTCCAAATTGAGTTTGTCGGCCTGGACCGTTGCGACCAGCGCATCGCGTGCGGATTTGCTGGTATCGAATTCATCTTGGGAAATCAGTTTGTCGGCAAATAATTTTTGTTCACGGTCGAATTGAATTTGTGCATTTGCCAGTTGCGCCTGATCGTGCGCCAGTTGCGCCTGCGATGGACGCGGGTCAATGGTGAACAGGAGGTCGCCCTTTCTGACTTCCTGACCTTCCGAAAATTTTACCGCGCTAATGAGTCCACCGATTTGCGATCGGATGGTGACGCTCAAAATCGGCATGACATGGCCAACCGGTGACGGTTCAATGCGCACCGGCAGGTTCTTTGCCACCGCCTTGGCGGTGAGCACCGGCGCAGCTGCTGGCGACTTGCTGGCTTCGCTGGGCGAACAGCCTACGTTAATTACCATTAGGCCAGCCGCCGCCAAATAAAATATGGTTTTACTACCCGGCATAAAGTTGTGTTTCAAGCTGTGCGGCTTCAAGTGCCTTGTCTTGCTGTATGAATTTATTAATCGCCTAGACGTATTTTGACCGAAGCTAGATACAAAAGAGTATGTTTGCTTGCTCTTGGAATTAAAGCCAAATCCATTTTTAGAAGTCTTGGCTAAGGAATTTTTTTGTGCGCTTTGGAAAAATTTCTACAGAGTGTTTTGGTGGGCGTTGTTCGTGTGCAGCCATTCATTGAAAATATTGAGCTTTGCGGCTTGGCATCGCCATTGCTATGAGGTCTGCGTTGAGTTGTGGTTTTGGACGAAAAACGAGGTTGAGATTAATGCCGACCGGGGAAATGGCTAACTGCTCGGATCTCGTTAGGTGAGGAAGAACACAACGCACGCGCCCGTTTGGTTTGCCTGAAGTTTGAGCCGCGCATCAGTAAGGAGGTGGCGGCCGACTCCGGCTGAATCTGCTGGCGCGTGCGTGTAACCAAAATATCATGGCGTCACTCTCATACATTAATCTTCTCGTCGTGACAGCCCGTGCTGCTTGGTATAATTTCCGACGGTGCAAACGACGACCTTGACCCTCGGCCACTCGCCCGACCCGGACGATGCCTTCATGTTTTACGCGCTCGCGAAGGATTTGATTCCGACGCACGGTTTTAATTTTCAACACATCCTGCAGGACATTCAGACGCTGAACGAGCGCGCCACGCGCGGCGAACTGGACATCACCGCTGTCAGCATCCACGCCTACGCCTACGTCTCCGACAAGTATGCGCTGCTGCCGAGCGGCGCGAGCATGGGCGACGGCTACGGCCCGATGCTCGTGGCCAAACAGAAATTCTCCCGCGAAGAAATTGCGAAGAAAAAAATCGCTGTGCCGGGAACCATGACCAGCGCGTTTTTGGCGCTGCAACTCTGGCTCGGTAAGTCGGCGAAGGAATTCAATTACGTCGTCGTGCCATTCGACCAGATTTTTGCGGCGGTAAAAAATGATGTGGCGGAAGTCGGTCTCATCATTCACGAAGGTCAGCTCACATTCCAAAATGAGAAGTTGGTCTTGTGCGAAGACCTCGGTGTTTGGTGGGGAAAAGAAAATAACGGTTTGCCGCTGCCGCTCGGTGGCAACGTCATCAACAAGAAATTTGACCTCGCCACGCGTAAAAAGATTTCTGACACGCTCACTGCGAGCATCCAGTTCAGCCTGGATCATCGTCCGGAAGCCGTGCAGCACGCGTTGCAATACGCCCGTGACATGGGCCGCGACCTGGCCGATAAATTTGTCGGGATGTATGTCAACCACTGGACGCTGGATTACGGCGACAAGGGCAGGGAATCCATCCGTCGTTTCCTCGGCCTTGCGTTTGAGCGCGGACTGATTCCGCACCGGCAGGAATTGGAATTTGTCGTTTAAAAATCCAGCTTGTCGCCCTTGGGTTTCAGGCTGAAAAGAAACTCGGCGATGTCGCTCATCTCATCTGGATTCACCACGCCACCCCACTTGGGCATGAAATGTGGCGGCTCGGGGCCGTTCGGATTCTTGCGTGGAATCACGCGTTCACCGCGGCTGATAAAGGCGATGAGCTCGGCTTTGTTGTAACCGTCGGCAACGTAAATCAAGCTCGGCACCAGCTCGGCGGTCTTGGCGTTTAGGTTGGTCACGCCACCTTTACCGTCTTCACCGTGGCAGTTGAAACAGCCATATTTTTTGAAGACCAAATGTCCCCGTTCTACCGGTGTCAGCTTGGCGAGATCGGCGGCGGAAGGCTGGTTACCGCTGATGGCGGCGCGTGCGGCTTTCACGTCAACTTCAGAAACCGGATTGCTTTTGTTTCCCCAAGCGGTGCGGATATAAGTCAGCACCGCGGCCAAGTCGGCGTCGGAAAGTCCCGCTCCCATCGGCGCCATCGCGAGATTCCAATCGTGGCCGGCGACTTGAATCGGGCCATTTAAGCCTACGAGCGGCACGCGTGCGAGCGAGATGACATCTTTTGCGACCCATTCAGAACCCGCGAGCGGCGGGGCTTGACCCGCTTTGCCGAGTCCGTCGCTGCTGTGGCAGATTCCACAGACGCTTTCGTAAACGGCTTTACCTTTGGCGGCAAAAGCGGCATCGCCGGACTGCGGCTGAAACGCGGCGAGTTGTTCGGCCGAGCTGTAGGGAGCGTAGAGATTTTTATCGCCCCAGCCGCTGTGCTGGTCGAAATACCAGCCGCCGATGAACAGCACCACGAGCATGAAGACAATAATCCAAACCGGAACCGCCGCTTTGGTGGCAGTCGCTTCGGGATTGGAAGATTGGCAACAACTGGGTTCGTCGTTCATGTCGGGCATGAGCGTGTTCTGGCCTTAAAAAATTGACTGGCGGCGAACGGATTATTTGCCGTCGTATTTGTCGTGGACTTCCTTGATTTTCGCCTCGGCGGCAGCTTTATCTTCGGGCTTGGCGGCGGCGAGCTTCTCGTCGAGCAATGCCTTTTTGCGGATGCTGGAATCGTAGGTAAGGAATTCAAAAATCTGCTTTGCCTCAGAGCTGGAGATGCCCGAACCGGGTTTGCGCATCATGCGCTTGACGTAGCGTGACCATTCATCGGGCATGGCGTAATCGCAGTTGACCGGGCGGCTTAACTTGTGGCACTGGGTGCATTTCTGGCTGAACACTTCGTAGTTGTCCTTGATGCCTTGCGGATACTTGGAGACATCAATGCTGGCCGGGCCATGCTCGAATTTTTCAATGCGCGCCTTAGTAGCGGCGTCCAGCTCGTCTTCCGCGCGGGCCGCGCTCGCCCAGCACAGGGCAAGCGCGGTCGCGGTGAACAACAGGGTGCGGAGGAAAAATGTCTTTTTCATGGTCAATTAATTTAGTTTTAGAATCCGTAGGAAAGTTGCAGCACGAGAAAGTTCGGCGGCAACGCGTTTGGCCCGGTGCTGTGGATGAATTCGTAGTCGCCCTCGAACAGCAGGGTGTTGGTGAGGTAATAGATGTAGCCAAGCGTGTAACGATCCGTCTTCGTGCCTTGCGCGTCGTCTTCCGTGTCGAAGCGGCCGACGAGTTCGATGTCATTGACGATGGGCATATCCAGATTCAAACCGACGAGCTTGTAACCGGCCTGTCCCCAGAGCGCCCACGGATGCAGCATGCCGCTGTCGGAGGTTTCGGTCCAACTATTGATGTATTCGCCTTTGAGTTCAAAATTAGGGCCGATGTGCAATGACGCATCCAGCACCGCGGCGGACCAATAATAATCCCCGGCGTCATCCCAGACCCCGCGCTGACCGGAAAGGCCGATTTCTAAATCCTTGTGCGCGCCGCCCCACGGCACAAACCAGCCGATGCGCGCGCCGCCACTGGGAGCGGAGTGAAGATTGCCGGTGGAACCGTCGGAGTTGATGCCGACATTGCCACCCAAATCCAGTTGGCCGTTTGCCGCTGTCCCGTCGGCTGAACTCGGTCCGTTCGCGCCATAAACCGCGTAAGTCAGCGCCTGACCGGACTGGCCAATCGGAATCGCTCCGCGCAATTGCACACCCGCGCCCGCGCCGGGGAGAAATTCACGTCCCAACGGATCATCGGGGATTTTATTCAACATACCAGCCGCGCGTTCGCTGTAAGTGCCGAGCGGCAGCAGCATGTAACCGCCCACGAAAGTGATGTAGTCGTTGAAGAGATAATCCAACTGTCCGAAGCTCATGCCAATCGCGGTGGAACTTCCAGAGGCGTGTGTGCCAATGGGCGAACCGCCGCCATTCAAAGGTCCCGGCCCGACCCCGTTTTGAACCGTGATATCAAAGCCGGCTTCAAACAAAACTTTCTCGTTGGCTTGAAACAGGAAAATCGGCGCGAAGTCGGCAAGAAAAAGTCCGTTCTTCGAATTGTTGCCGAAAGTTTTGCCGTATTGGATTTCCGCATCGCCAACCATGGTGAAGTTGTGCAGCGCGCTCCGTCCCGGCGCGGCAAGCGAGTTGGCTTTTTCGGCGGCGTTGTTGGCCACGCCTTGCGTGTCGCCTAGCTGCTGCTGGAGCTTTTGGATCTGCTGTTGATCTTGATCGTGCGCCTGTTGCAATTGCTGCACCATATTTTTAAGCGCATTGAAATCTTCATCGCTGACGGCGGCAGGAGATTGCGGCGTGGCGGCCAATCCCAAAACAAAGCAGGCGGCAGCACTTCCCAAAATGCGGTTGTTTAAATTTTTATTCATAGAAATTTTTATTAGATTTGATGTCGGGTCGTTTAGTTGCCGGCTTCTTCCTTCATGTATTTCAAAATCTCTTTGGCCTGACTGGCGGGCAACTGGGCGCGCACTCGCATGTGGGTGATGAGTGTTGACCACTGGCTGGCGGTAAATTCCGTTGGGTAGCGCTCCTGATGGCAGCGGTTGCAGTTGATGGCGTAAAGTTCAGCGCCGGTGAGTTTCTTGGCGGCTTTGGGTGCGGCGGTCTTGGCATCGTCCGCACTCGCAGTGACGACTACGCCGCACAAGGTGAGCATAATAGTCATCGCGAAGGTGAGGTTGGTAATGGTTCGTGAGGTCAGCGCGTGTTTCATAAAAATAATGATTAGGATTAAAAATATATTAAAGAGTATCCGGTGGGCGACAATTGACGCTAACCCTATATTGCTAAAAACAAAGACAATATTTGTTCGGTGGTCATATTGGGTTTCGTTGGGTGCGGGTAGAATTAGGCATTGCCACCGCCGGTTTTTCTGCTATGGTTTGCGGCTCTTGCAGCTTTAAATCCTGCAAGGTAAACGGCCTAAAATCTGTCTTCGTGTGAAGTCGGGCGGCCATAACAACACCAAACAAAAATCCTGTGTTCCGCAGGATGCTTCGGATGAATCCGGGGTGAAACCAAAGGAAAATTGTAAACATGAGCACAATCGGAGTTAAAGAACTGTTGGAAGCGGGCGTCCATTTCGGACATCAAACCAAGCGCTGGAATCCGAAGATGAAGCCGTTCATCTTTGATGCGCGCAATGGCATTCACATCATTGATTTGAGCAAGACCGAAGCGCAGTTGAATGCGGCTTTAAACTTCCTTACCAACACCGTCCGCAAAGGTGGAAAAATTTTATTCGTTGGCACTAAAAAGCAGGCGCAGGAATGCGTCAAGGCTACCGCCAAGGAAACCGGCCAGATGTTCGTGACTGAACGTTGGCTCGGCGGCACGCTCACCAACTACGCTACCGTCAAATCCTCCATCAAGCGCCTCAAAGAAATTGAGAAGATGGAAGCCGACGGCGGCATCAATGATTACGTTAAGCAGGAACAGGCCGTCATCCGCCGCGAAGGTGCGCGCTTGAACAAATATTTCGACGGCCTCCGCGACCTGGACAAAATGCCCGCCGCGCTCTTCGTGGTGGACACCAAGCGCGAACACAATGCCGTTGCCGAAGCCAAGACGCTGGGTATCCCGGTCGTGGCGCTTGCTGATACGAACAGCGATCCCGAAGACGCGCAGTATCCGATTGCTGCGAACGACGACGCGATTCGTTCTGTGCGCCTCATTCTTGGTGCGGTTTCTGCCGCCATCACGCAAGCCCGCGCGGAATTTGAATCCAAGAAATCCCGCCGCGTGAACGAAGATGCCGCCCCGGCTGCCGCTCCGGTCGCTGCCTAATCCTGTTTAACTGGCGGACGGGAATTCTGTTTCCGTCCGCCTCCTTTTAATTTTCAACGAATAAATATTATGGCTGAAATCACTGCTGCAAATGTCGCCAAGCTCCGCGAGATGACGGGCGTTGGCATGATGGAATGCAAAAAGGCGCTCGTCGAAGCGCAGGGAAGCATCGAGGCCGCTGTGGATTTGCTCCGCAAATCCGGTGCGGCCAGTGCCGCCAAGAAAGCGACGCGTGACGCCCGCGAAGGCGTCGTTGCCCAATACATCGCGCCCGGCGGCAAGTCCGGCGTGTTGCTGGAAGTGAATTGCGAAACCGATTTCGTCGCGCGCAACGAGGCGTTCCGTGCCTTTGCTGATGAAATGGCCAAGAAAATCGCCGCCGATCCGAACGTGAACCTCGAAGCCGACCGCGAAGCTGCCGTTGGCAAGATGGGCGAGAACATCAAGTTCGCCCGTAACGCGCGTCTCGAAGTTTCCGGCAACGGCGCGGTAGCCGCTTACATCCACACCGGCGCCAAGGTTGGCGTGCTTGTCGAAATCGGCTGCGGCAAGGCCGAAACCACGGCCAAAGATGAATTCAAGCAGCTCGTCAAAGACATCACGCTGCAAATCGCCGCCGGTTTTCCGCATACGGTTTCCCGCGAGCAGGTTGCGCCCGAAATCATCGCCAAGGAACGCGAGATTGCCGCGAACTCCGACCGCTTGAAGGGCAAGCCCGCCGCCGCGATGGAAAAAATTCTCGCCGGCGTGCTGGACAAATTCTTCCAGACCTACTGCCTCGTGGATCAGGGCTTCGTGAAGCGCAATTCCGAAGTCAGTGTGAAAGAACACGTCGCGCAAATCAGTAAGCAGTTGGGCGATGAAGTTGTTATCCGTAAATTCGTCCGCTTTCAGGTGGGCGAAGGCGCTGCGTAATCCTTCAGCAGATTTTTCAAGGCGTCCTTTACTGGACGCCTTTTTTATTTTGGCGACGAATTGAACGGAGGATGCTAAACTGCCGACTGAAAACGGTGGGGTTTTAAAAATTTTATGAACAACAAAATCATTCTTGGTGTGGTTGCGGTAATCTTTTCATGTGTCGGCGCGTTCTCGGTGTTTGCTTCCCCGGAGCCGACGGCATTTCAACTAGCCAAAGAAGGCAACCGCTTTGTCGGTGAGCCGAGTAAAGACAAAGTGCTGGAAATTTATTCGGATAAGTCCATCGCCAGCCTCACGCCAAGCCTGTGGACGGTCGCCTATTTTGATTCGGATGCACGCTCAAAGGTGGTCGAAGTGAAATTTGGATCGGGCTTGAAGCTTGATGTCACACGGCCTTGGAAAGTTTTTGGCAGTGGCAAGGAGGCAGATGTCATTGATTTCAAAAAGGTGAAGGTGGATTCAAGCGAAGCCATCAAAGTTGCTACCGGACTGCAATTGCTTTCGCCGTTCACCTTAAAAAACACCCAGCTCCGCTTGTCCCGCACGGACGATGGACTTGCCTGGCGCGTGCGGTTGTGGGCGGCCAAGCTCGGCAAGCCGGATGTCATCATGGAAATCGGCGAGGTGTTTGTTTCGCCGGCGGACGGCAATGTGGTTCGCGCCGATCTGCACATCGAACGGTTGAACTGACTTTGGTTTGACCGGCGGCGGTTTGGTTGTTAAAAGATACGCGTGATTTCTCACGCGCCTTCAAAACTTTTATGAGCAAAGCCAAACGCCCGCAATTTTCCCGGATTCTTCTCAAATTGAGCGGTGAAGCGCTGGGTGGCGCGAGCGGCATCGGCATTTCCGCCGAAGCCGTGCAGAACATGGCGGAACAAATTTGCGAGGTCCGCGATCTGGGCGTGCAGGTCGTGGTCGTGGTCGGCGGCGGCAATATTTTTCGCGGCCTGACCGGCAGCAAACGCGGCATCGAGCGCGCCACCGGCGACTACATGGGCATGCTCGCGACCATCATCAACTCGCTCGCGCTGCAGGACGCGCTGGAAAAACTCGGTGCGCCCACGCGCGTGCAAAGCGCGATTGCCATGTCGCAAATCGCGGAATCTTTCATCCGCCGTCGCGCCGTGCGCCATTTGGAAAAGGGCAGAGTGGTCATCTTTGGCGGCGGCACGGGCAATCCGTATTTTTCCACCGACACCGCCGCCGCGCTGCGCGCCAACGAAATTGGCGCGGAAGTCATCTTGAAAGCCACTAAGGTGGACGGCATTTACGACAGCGATCCGAAGAAAAATCCGAAGGCGAAACGCTTCGCGCAGATTTCCTACATTGACTGCCTGCAAAAGCGCCTGCAAGTGATGGACTCCACGGCGTTCTCGTTGTGCATGGATAATAAAATGCCAATCATCGTGTTCGACTTTTTCCGCGCGCACAACTTGAAGCGCGTTATTCTCGGCGAAAAAGTCGGCACGCTCGTTACCGGTTGAGATGCCCGAACTCCCCGAAGTCGAAGTGCTGGCGCGGCATTTGCGTCCGCTGCTGGCCGGCAAAACCATCCGCGCCGTCGAGGTGCGACGGTCAAAAGTTTTGCAACCGACTTCCGTAGCCAGCTTCAATCGGAATCTTTTGGGCGCAAAATTTCTGAATCTGGAACGGCGCGGAAAATACATGTTGTTTGAACTGCGGCAAAAAAGTTCTCGCAAAAAAATCCACCTGCTCGGCCATCTCGGCATGACGGGAAAAATGTTTCTCGCGCCGAAAAACGATCCGTTGCCGAAGCACGCGGCGGTGGTTTTGAATTTGGGGGCAAACAACTTCATCTACGAAGACACGCGCTACTTTGGCCGGATGACCTTGGCGCTGGCAGCGATTGAAAAACTCGGGCCAGAGCCATGGGATGAGAAATTAACGCCGGAAATATTCCGGCAAGAACTCAAACGCTCGCGACAACCGGTGAAGGTGAAACTGCTCGAACAGTCGCTGATCGCCGGCGTGGGCAATATTTATGGGAGTGAGGCGCTATTCCGTGCCGGCATTTCGCCGAGACTGGCGGCCAATAAACTGACCTCGAAGCAGGTGAAAAATTTATTGCGTTGCATCCGTGAAGTTCTGGCTGAGGCGATTGATTGTGGAAGCACGGTTCCATTAAATTTTTCGGCGGGAAAAACGGATGGCCTGTTTTATTTTGGCCGTGCGGCGGACGCGCTGGATTATTACGAGGAACGGTTGCGTGTATACAATCGCGCCGGAAAACCCTGCTCCGAATGTGGTTCGTCCATCAAACGGATGGTGCAGGCGGCGCGCAGCACTTTTTTCTGCCCGCGTTGTCAAAAAGTCTGACGAAACAATTTGACGATACGAGTCTGTGTTTGTAGATTTCACGCCCGTTTGCGTTCCAGAGTAGCTCAATGGTAGAGCACGCGGCTGTTAACCGTGTGGTTGTAGGTTCAAGTCCTACCTCTGGAGCCATCTTTAGATAGTTTCTATGGCAGTTGGTTTACGGTTTGTTTTATTTTCACATTTGTTCGAAAGGTAAAATCAGCGACGGTTTTTTACCGTAACAGTAAGGTGTGATTCAGCTACCAGAACGCTTCAAGTGAAATTTTTCACAAACTTTTCTTGCGGACGTGGCAGACAGTTGTTAAATAAATGCGCTCAAGTTTGCGGCGTTCGCAACAATTTTTGCTCGGTTGGATTTTTAATCTTTTGTAGCAGTGATTTTTCCGAAGTGGACAAATAGTTTGCCGCTTGTGCTAGGCGTTGTTGCCGCACTGGCTGGTGCTGCCATCGTGCCGGCGGTGACGATTTATCTCACTCCTAAATACACGCGCGCTGGCTATCAACCCGTGCAGCCTGTGCCGTTTTCGCATAACATCCATGCGGGGCAACTTGGTGTGGATTGTCGCTATTGCCACAATGGCGTGGAGAAATCCTGGTTTGCCAATTTGCCCGGCGCTTCGACTTGCATGAATTGCCACAGCCTCGTGCTGAAAGATGACCCGCGCCTTGCCATTGTCCGCGACAGTGCGGCGAACAACACGCCGATTCCATGGGTGCAGGTGCATAAAGTTCCCGACTACGTTTATTTCAACCACTCGGTGCATGTGGATCGTGGCATTAGTTGCGTGAAATGCCACGGTCGCGTTGACCAGATGGACGAGGTTCGCCACGATAAATCGTTCAGCATGAGTTTCTGTCTCGACTGTCATCGCAATCCGGCAGCGAATATCCGTCCGACCGACAAAGTCACGAAGCTGGATTGGCAATGGAGCACCAACGCCGCCGAAGCGGAACACTTACAGGATGTGAACGGGAAAAAGTTCGTTCACGATTGGAAAGTCGAATCCCTCACGAGCTGCTCGGCTTGTCACCGCTAATGAATTCAAATCCAACCAATTCAACGCCCGCAAATGGCCGCCGTTACTGGCGCAGTCTGGATGAACTGGCTGACCAGCCGGAGTTCAAGGACTGGTTGCACCGGGAATTTCCCGTGGGCGCGAGTGAATTGGTGGAAGACGGCCAGAGCCGCCGGAATTTTCTCAAGATCATGTCGGCGTCGTTTGCGTTCGCCGGCATCGCGACTCTCGGCGCGGGCTGCCGTCGTCCTGAAGAGAAGCTTGAACCCTTTGGCAAACAGCCGGAGAATTATACCTTTGGCGACGTGCAATACTTTGCGACCGCCATGCCCACGCGCATCGGCGCGATTCCGCTGGTGGTCAAATCCTACGAAGGCCGTCCGGTAAAAATCGAGGGCAATTCACTTTATCCCGGCAGCAATGGGAGCACCGACCGTTACGCGCAAGCTTCCATTCTCGACCTTTACGACCCCGACCGCGCCCGCCATTTCAAGCACGATGGCAAAGTGGTTTCCCGCGAAGAGGCTTTAGGTTTCCTCGACGAACTTTCCAAGAAATTCGCGGCGAACTCCGGCGAAGGTTTGGCCTTTCTCGCCGAAAGCAGCACCTCGCCGTCCCGCGCGCGTCTGCAAAAAATCATCGCGGACAAATTTCCGAAATCAAAATGGTTCACCTACGACGCGATTGATTCCGGCATCCATCAGCGCGCGGCCACGCAGGCGTTCGGCCAATCGGTGAAGCCGGTTTTTAATTTCGACAAGGCGAAAGTCATTCTGTCGCTGGATTGCGATTTTCTCGGTGGCGAAGATGATTCGCACAATCACATCCGCAAGTTTGCCGCCGGTCGCAAGGCAGAGCAGGGGATGAGCCGGCTTTACGCGGTGGAATCATTGTTCACGTTGACGGGCGCGAGTGCGGATCATCGCTTGCGAGTTCCTGCGAGCAGGATTTTTGAGATTGCAAAAGCTATTTCCACAATGCTTTCTCATTTGCATGAGACCGGCAATCCACTCGGCCAATCTGCGCAATGTAATATTGAAGGCGTAGATTCAAATTGGGTTTCAGAATGTGCTAAGGATCTGGTTGCGAATGCGGGAAAAGTTTTGGTCGTTGCTGGCCAGCGCCAGCCACTTGAAGTCCATTTGCTCGCACACACGATTAATTCTTTGCTCGATTCGATTGGCAACACGGTGGGACTTATTCCAACGAACGCCGTGGCCACCGGCCTCGAAGGTTTCGATCTGGATGCAATCGACACGCTGGTGGTTCTCGGCGGCAATCCGGTTTACCATTTGACCGCGACGGCGAAGCCGAAGAATGTTGTCCGCCTTGGCTACTACGAAGATGAGACGGCGCAAAAGTGCGACTGGAATTTTCCGGCGGCGCATTATTTAGAATCATGGAGCGACGCCACGACTAGCGACGGAACCGTGGTTGCCGTTCAGCCGTTGATTCAGCCTTTGTTTGGTGGCTTGCCGGAATTGGAATTTCTGGCGCGCGTCGCTGGCGAGTCGCCGACCAGCGCCCACGAAATCGTGCGTGGCACGTTTGGCGGTTCCGAGGAAGACTGGAAGAAATTTTTATTCAACGGTTTTGCCAACGGCACAGCGGGCAAATCAGAAACGCTGTCGTTTCAGGCGGCTGTGCCTGCGGTTCAATCCGTCGCCACTTCCGGCAGCAATCTCGAAGTCATCTTCTACCGCGATTCCAAAGTGGACGATGGTCGTTACGCAAACAACGGCTGGATGCAGGAATTGCCCGATCCCGTCACGAAGATGACGTGGGACAACGCGGTGCTCATCAGCCGCAAAACCGCGCGTGAACTTGGCGTGGCGAACGGCGACATTGTTGAAATTTCGTTGAACGGCAAGAGCGTCAAAGGTCCGATTTGGACGCAGCCGGGCATGGCGGATTATTCGCTCGGCCTCGCGCTCGGTTACGGTCGCGAACGGGCAGGGCGGGTCGGCAACAGCGTCGGCTTCAATGCCTACAAAATTTTCTCCGGTAAATATATCGAGAACGGTGCAACGATCAAAAAAACCGGCGAGACGCACGTTCTCGCTTGCACGCAGCATCATTGGTCCATGGAAGGTCGTCCGGCGGTGCGCGAGGCGAACCTCGAAGAATTTCTCAAAGAGCCGGAGTTCGCGCAGGAAAAATTTCATGGCGTCGAGCCGCCCGTGGTTCAGTCGCTTTATGCGAACCCGCTCGACGAGGCGAAGAAGACGGCGTTGCACCAGTGGGGCATGACGGTGGACTTGAACGCGTGCGTCGGCTGCGGCACTTGCGTCGTCGCGTGTCAGAGTGAAAACAATATTCCGATTGTCGGCAAGGATCAGGTGTTGCGCGGCCGCGAGATGCACTGGATGCGCATTGACCGCTATTTCACGAGCGATCCGAAACGCAAAAATAATTCCAGCCGCTTCTCGCTGTCGGCCGACATGAACCAGACGGACGAGAACCAGCAGTTCGCCGAGTGGATTGACGATGTGCAGGCGGTGAACCAGCCGATGCTTTGCCAGCAATGCGAATCCGCGCCGTGCGAAAGCGTTTGCCCCGTGGCTGCGACCGTCCACGATCAGGAGGGTTTGAACGTGATGGCCTATAACCGTTGCATCGGCACGCGCTATTGCTCGAACAATTGTCCTTACAAGGTCCGCCGTTTCAATTTCCTCGATTATAACAAGCGTCCGTTGACGGAGCTGAAGGGAACAATTTATTCCACGACACTCACGCACAAGACGGATGGCGTTTGGGATTTGCTCCGTTGGTGGAAAAATCCGGACAGCGGGATGCGCTCGGAAGACGAATGGGATTTGATCAAGTTGAGCAAGAATCCCGACGTGACGGTGCGTATGCGCGGCGTCATGGAGAAATGCACTTATTGCACGCAGCGCATCGAGCACGCAAAAATTTCCCAGAAGGCAAAGGCTGGCGCGAGCGACAACGTTCGCTTGTCTGAGGCGGCGGGAACAATTCCGAAGACCGCGTGCCAGCAGGCGTGTCCGGCGGGCGCGATTGTGTTCGGCGATGTCAGCGACGCGAACAGTTCGGTCTCGAAATTGAAATTGTCGCCGTTGAATTATTCCGTCCTCGGCAACCTGCTGACGAAACCGCGCACGACCTATCTTGCGCGCGTTCGCAATCCGAATCCTGCGATGCCGGATTATCATGACCCGTTCAGCACGGAAGAATTTGAGAGCCAGAGTCTCACCCCGAAAGGAAACAGCTAATGGCTGACTCCCTGAACATTGAAGAATTGAAACGGCTCGCGCCGCCCGCAGAACTGCGACGCGCGCCCGTTGTCGAAGGCAAGCCAAGTCTCGGCGCGCTGACGGACAAGCTCTCGGAATTCGCCGAAGGCAAGACCCCGCGCTGGTGGTGGATTTTATTTATTCCCGCGGCGTTCGCGGCAACGGTGATTTTTCCGACGTGCCTGTTTTATCAGGTCTTCACGGGTGTCGGTGTCTGGGGCAACAATCATCCGGTGATGTGGGGCTTGGATATTGTGAATTTCATCTGGTGGGTCGGTGTCGCGCACGCCGGCACGTTGATTTCCGCGCTGTTGTTTTTGACGAAGCAGCATTGGCGCACAACGATTGGCCGTATGGCCGAGGCAATGACAGTTTTCTCCGTGATGATGGCGGGATTGTATCCGGCGATTCACGTCGGTCGCGCGTGGTTCGACTGGTTCATGTTTCCAATTCCAAATTCCAACGGCAACTGGCCGCAGTTCAAATCGCCGCTCATGTGGGACGTGTTCGCCGTGAACACCTATCTGACGGTTTCAACGCTGTTTTGGTTCATGGGCATGATACCTGACTTCGCCGTGTTCCGCGACCGGGCGACGACGCGCGTGCGTAAAACCATTTTCACGGCGCTGGCGATGGGTTGGACTGGTTCGGCGCGGCAATGGCATAATTACGAAAAAGCCTATGTCGTCCTCTGCGGCTTGTGCACGCTGCTCGTGTTCACCGTGAGTTCCATCGTCGGTCTGGACTTTTGCGCCTCGCAGATTGCGGGCTGGCACGCGACGATTTTCCCGCTCTACTTCGTCATCGGCGCGGTGTTCTGCGGCTTCGGCATGATGCTGGTGATTCTCGTGCCGCTGCGCAAATGGTGCAGCCTGGAAAAAGTCATCACGATGTCGCACATGGATAAAGTGGCCAAGCTCGCGCTCGTAGCTGGCCTCATCATTGACTACATCTACTTGCAGGAATTTTTCATCGCCTGGTATAGCGGCGACACCTACGAACGCTGGGTGTTCGGTCATCGCCTGTTCGGTCACACTTATTTGTATCTCGGTTGGACGCTCATCGGTATCAACGTCTGCGTGACACAATTGCTTTGGTTCAAAAAAATCCGTTCGAGCCTCGCGGCGTTGTTTATCATCGGCGTGCTAATCAACATCGGCATGTGGAGCGAACGCTTCGTCATCGTCGTCGGCTCGTTGTATCAGGAATTTCTCCCGGCGAACTGGGGTAAATATATGCCGACGATTTGGGATGTGGGACTTTACATCGGCACGCTCGGCGCGTTCTTCATGCTGTATCTGTTGTTCGTGAAATTCCTGCCGATGATTGCTATTGCTGAAGTCAAAGGCGTGATGCCCGAAGCCGACCCGCACCATCCGTTGGGTGGCGCGCAGAAAGGAGACCACCAATGAGCGAAAAAGTTTACGGTCTCATGGCAGAATTTGATTCGCCCGCAGCGATTTTACACGCGGCGGAAAAAGTCCGCGACGCCGGCTATCGTCGTTGGGATGCGTTCACGCCGTTTCCGATTCACGGCATGGATCAAGTCATGAAACTCGGCAACTCGCTCGTCGGCTGGGTGGCGCTCGCGGGCGGTGCGTTCATGTTCCTCAACGTCGTCGGTCTGATCTGGTTTGCGAACGCGTTTGATTATCCCCTCATCGTCGGCGGCAAACCGATGTTCAGTGTGCCGATGACCTTTGTGCCCGCCTACATCATGCTCATCATGGGTGGCGCGTTGGGTGCGCTCATCGGGATGCTCGGCCTCAACCAGTTGCCGCGCCTGCACCATCCGCTGCTGGATAAAAAACGCTTTGAACTCGTCTCGCGCGATAAATTTATCCTCCTCATCGGCGCGCAAGATGAAAAATTCTGCGCCACGGAAACCAAATCGTTTCTCGAATCGCTCGGCGGCACGCACGTCGAAATCGTGGAGGACGTCGAATGATCCGTATTGCGATTTCATTTTTATTGATTGGCGCAGCCCTCGGCGGCGTGCTTTACGGAACGCTTGGCTTGCAGGGCAAACTATCGCGCAAACCGCCAATGGAACTATTCCCGGATATGGATCGCCAAGCGAAACTGCGTCCGCAGGAGCCGAATCACTTTTTCGCGAACGGCGTCAGCTCGCAATTGCCGCCGGACGGCACGATTGCCCGCAGCCAGCCGATTGAAACGGTAAATGGCGAAGTTTATCGCTTTGAAGATTCACCGGTGAACACTGGGAAAATTTCCGGCACGACGAATTTTGTCGAAACAAATCCGCTCGTTGTGAATCTCGAACTAATCCAGCGGGGACGTGAACGCTTTGACATTTACTGCGCGCCCTGCCACGGAAAACTCGGCGACGGCAACGGTATCACCAAGAAGCTTGGCGTCATGCCGTCCGTAGCGAATCTGCACGACGCGCGCATTATCAAGCTGGCCGACGGCGAGATTTTCAACACCATCACCCACGGCAAGGGCACGATGGGCGCGGCCGGTCCGCTGGTCGCAACCGAAGACCGCTGGTCGATCATCGCCTACCTGCGCGCATTGCAATTGAGTCGCCTCGGCACCGTTGATGACCTGACGCCGGAACAGCAGGCCGCCTTGAAGAAATAACATGAGTTCGCACGACGAAAAAAACCATCAGCCGCCGCTGGACTTGTCCGGTTGGCGCGCACTGCCGGTTGTCCTGATTGTCATCGGCGGATTTCTGACGCTGCTCGGCGCGTTGTTGAGCTGGAAGCACAATGACCTTCGTGAATTTGGATTCTCGTGGCTGATGGCGTTCATGTTTTATTACAGCATTGCGCTCGGCGCTTTGTTCCTCGTGATAGTGCATCACCTGACCGACGCTGGTTGGTCGGTCGGCATCCGCCGCTTCTGCGAACACCTTGCGTCGCTGCTTTTTCCTTGGCTGGCCATTTTATTTTTACCCGTCTTGATTCTTGCCAAGAAAATTTATTCATGGCTTACGCTTGACCCGGCTACGAACAATCTGGTCGCGGCAAAGCTTCCCGTGTTCACCTGTTCTGGCTTCATCATCACGTCGGCGATTATTTTTGCCATCTGGTGGCTACTCTCGTCGCAATTGAGCCGCTGGTCGCTCAATCAGGACAAAACTGGCTCTGCTGAATGCACGCGGAAGCTCCGATTTTATTCCGGCTTTGGCATCGTTGCCTTCGCGCTGACACTTTCCGCGTCCGGCGTGTTGTGGATGAAATCACTGCAATACCAGTGGTTCTCCGCCATGCACGGCGTCTATTTTTTCTCCAGTTGCGCATGGGTCGGGCTGGCGACGGTCTACGTCATCGCCGCGATTTTGATGCGGCAGGGAACGCTCGCTGCCGTGTTGCAGAAAAATTATTTTTACTTCATCGGCGTGTTGATGCTTGGCTTCACCCTGTTGACGGCCTACACCGAGTTCGCGCAATACTTCGTTGTGTGGAACGCGAACGTGCCGGAGGAAACATTCTGGTATCTCATCCGCGAAAACGGCAACTGGTGGTGGTTGAGCCTGATTTTGATTTTTGGAAAATGCTTCGTGCCGTTCTTCATTTTGCTGCCGGAAAAATTAAAAATGAATTTTAAGGTCATCATCCCGCTCTGCCTTTGGATCTGGGCGATGCACGCGGCGGATCTTGCGTTCAACATTTTTCCCGCGTTGCACAACGACGGCTATCATCTTAAATGGATTTGGCTGCCGCTCGGCATTCTGATGCTCATGGGTGGATTCCTCGCAAAAATTTTCATCTGCAAATTTAACTCCAATCCGCCATATCCACAGCGCGACCCGCGCCTGCTCGAGGCCATGGGCGTGAGCCAGAATGTGGTTCGCGATTTGACTTTAGCCAAAGACGGAGGTGTTGAATGAATCTGCAAAGCATTAACCGGGCGTCCGCCGCTGCTGTTGGTTTTCTAGCGGTCAGCGTGGTTTTCGCCGCGCTGTCGCTGGGCTTGAAACTTTTGGTTGTCGCCCCCGCGATTGACGCGGGCCGCGCGATAGAACGCACGAAGGCGTTGGCGGAAATTCGTGCGGAGGAAGAACAATCTTTGACCACCGTCACCATGCTTGACGCAAAGCACAACACCGTTCGCCTGCCGATTGAGACGGCGATGAAAATCGTCGCCGACGGCCGCGCTGATCTGAATATGCGCCTCGAAAAAGCCACCGCGCCGGTCAAGACCGAATCTTTTGAATGAACCCGACCGAGAATAAAACTTTTTGCGCCAGCGAGATTGACGCCTCGTGCCGCGTTCCGTTGCTCGCCCTGTTTGGCGGAGCGGCGTTGTGGCTTGTCGCCGGTCTCGCGCTGGGCACTGCTGCGGTGATGACTTTTCACAAGCCGGATATGTTTGCGGATTGCCCGTTTCTGACTTTTGGGCGAGCGCAGGCGGCGGCCAATGACCTGCTGCTTTACGGTTTTGCCATGCCAGCGGCGCTCGGCGTGATGCTGTGGATTTTTTCGCGCTTGAGCCAGTCGCCGCTCGCGCTGCCGATTGTTCCCGTTGCCGCCGCACATCTTTGGCATCTCGGCGTGCTAATTGGCACAGTCGCAATTTTGACCGGTGAAAGCACCGGGCAGACTTGGCTGGAATATCCGCGCGTCGCCGCTGTGCTTTTGTTTGCGGCATTTCTGCTGATTGCCATCACGGCGGTAGCCACTTTCGGCTTGCGCAAAGCGCGCGAATTGTTTCCGTCGCACTGGTTCTTGTTTGCCGCGCTGTTGTGGTTTCCGTGGATCTATTCGACGGCGAATTTGTTGCTCCCATTCAACCATTTGCCACGCGGCGTGGTGCAACCCATCATCGGTTGGTGGTTTGCGAATAATTTAATTTTCGTCTGGCTTACGCTCGTCGGCGTTGGCGTTGCGTTTTATTTCCTGCCGAAAATTTCCGGGCGTCCGCTCACCGGTTACGGCTACGCGCTGTTTGGCTTTTTGACGCTCGTATTTTTTGGATCGTGGGTTGGTATTCCACAAAGCGCGCCAGTTCCGGCATGGCTGCCGACGGTGAGCAGCGTGGCCGCAGCTCTGGCCATACTTCCGGTTCTCGCGCTGGCGCTGGTGGTGAAGAAGTCTGCCTGTGGTGCTGGCGTCTCCTGCAAAGGTGGGCCGTTCTGCTTCATAAAATTCGGCATGCTGGGCTTTGTGGTTTCTAGCGTTTTATATGTCAGCGAATTTTGTCCGCGTTACGCCCGCGTGTTGGATTTTACCTGGTTCAATTTCGGCGTAACGCAATGGCAATTGCTCGGCTTCGCGACAATGATTTTCTGCGGCGCGATTTATGAAATCCTGCCGCGGGTGATGGAAAAAGATTTGCCGTTTCCCAAACTCGCTAAAGTCAGCTTTTTTCTCCTTGCGAGTGGTGTGCTGCTCTATGTGCTTCCGCTCATCATCGGTGGCGTGGAGCAGGGGATGAAGCTACACCATGCCAACGTCCCGTTCGCTGAAGCTAGTGCCGTAGCCTTGAAATTCCTGCGTATCAGCACTACCGGCCAGTTATTAATTCTGCTTGGTGCGCTGTGCCTGTTGCTGAATATTTTTGTCATGACGATTCACTGGAAAATTGGTCTGCTCAAACAACTCATCGCCGCCGTCACCGCGCCGTTGGAAAGCACGGAGGTGAAATTATGAAGACTGGGGTTTCTATTTTCACTACCGCATTCGTAGCGCTTGGCGCATCGTGGCTCAGTCTGGTTTATGCACCCTTCCAACAACTTGGCGGCGCGAAGCAGACCATTGTCCTCCAATCCACCGACATCTATCCGCTCCAGCGCACGGGCGAGGCCACTCTGGGCGCGCAGGTGTATCGCGCCAACGGTTGCGCCGCCTGCCACAGCCAACAAGTCCGGCAACGAGATGTGGCCACGGAAATTACTTTGACGGATTTGGGTGTTCACAAGCCGGTGGATTTTGCGGACTTCGTCAAATCCCTCTCCGAACTGCCGGAACTCGCGCTATACAAAAATTCGCTTAACGCCAACTTGAAAGATTGGAACGGCGGACTGCCAAAAACCTTGTGGCGCGGCACCGACAAAGACATCGCCGCTGAAATGGCCGATCGTCTGAAATCAGTTGGCGTAAAATCCGAAACCCGGATTGTCGCCACTGGTGTGGACATCGCCCGTGGTTGGGGTTCCCGTCAGAGCGTGGCAGCGGATTATCTATACGACACGCCGGTGCAACTCGGCAGCCTCCGCGCCGGTCCTGATCTCGCCAACATTGGCGTCCGCGCGCCGGATGTGAACTGGCAGTTGCAGCATCTTTACGCGCCGCGTTCGCTAGTGAAAAATTCCACGATGCCCGCCTTCCGATATTTGTTCACGGTGCAAAAAATCGGCGCACAGCCCGCGCCCGAGGCGCTGGTATTGCCAAAGGAATTTGAACCGGCGGATGGATTTGAAGTTGTGCCGACGGCGGAAGCCAAAGAACTCGCAGCCTATCTCGTTAGCCTCAAGTCGAATGTGCCGCTTTACGAAGCGCCGTTTACACCGATTATTCCCACCAAGTAAAATGAGCTGCGAAAACTCCTCCTGTTCCGCTTCGAACGGCGAACCGACCGCCACGCGTTCCGCTGCGCCGATGTGGATTATCGTGGCCGCGCTGGTGATTTTGTTTGTTGGTGGCTATTACTTTGACCAGCACAGCGGCTGGTTTGATCCAAAAGTTTACGCGCCCTATGCAAGCGGTGAAAAACTTTCCGCCTACCAGCCGCAATCTGGTGAAGCCGCGGCGCTCGCGAAGGGAAAAGCGGTTTACGAAAGCGTCTGCGGCATCTGTCACGGCTCGGATGGTTTGGGTAAACCGGGACAGGCCCCGGCGCTGGCCGGTTCCGAATGGGTCGTCGCCAAGGGATTTAATCGGCTGGCGCACATTCCACTCGCGGGCGTTAATGGGCCGATTCAAGTTGCCGGCAAAGACTGGAACATGGCCATGGCCGCAATGGGTGCGGCACTGCCCGACGACAGCTTGGCGGCGGTGCTAACCTACATCCGCGGTTCGTGGGGTAATAAAGCTTCTGCCGTCAGCGCTGACGACATCAAAAAAATCCGTGCTTCCATGGGCGGCGCTTCCGTTCCGTGTTCGTGCGATCAGTTGAAGGCGATGCCAGAGTAATTTTATTTCCGGCAGCGAGATGTAATTTCTTCCATCGCCCAGCGGGCGTGCTCGGTAATCAGCGGTTCGTGGTCGCGTGTTGCCTTCTCCAAGGCCGGCAGCGCGGATTCATCGCCAACATTTCCCAATGCCACACAAACATTCCGTAAAACCCCGCGCCGCTTCGTCCGCAGCATGGGCGTGCCAGAGAATTTCTTGTTAAAGCCATTGTCATCCAGCCGCAGCAGTTCCAGCAAATCGGGCTGCGCCAAATCCGTTCGTTCGTGCGGCTTCATCATGCTTCCTTCGCGCGCGAACCGGTTCCAGGGACAAGCCGATAGACAATCATCGCATCCGTAAATGCGGTTGCCGATGGCACGGCGAAATTCAACCGGGATGGAACCCTTCAGTTCAATGGTGAGATACGAAATGCATTTCCGCGCATCAAGCGTGAATGGCGCGGTGATCGCGTTGGTCGGGCAGGAGGTGAGGCAGCGGGTGCAACTCCCGCAATGATTTTTCTCCGGCGTGTCCGGTTCCAGATCCAGTGTCGTCAAAATCTCGGCGAGAAATATCCAGTTACCAAACCGACGGCTGATGAGGTTCGTGTGCTTGCCGACAAAGCCAAGTCCCGCTCGCTGGGCCAAGTCGCGTTCCAAAACCGGCCCGGTGTCCACATACCAAAGGACTTTGCAGTCGGCCAAGGAATTGGCAAACGCAGCCAGTGTTTTCAACCTATCCGCCAACACATCATGGTAATCGGCAAATTGCGCGTAACGAGCCACCTGACCGACCTTTGACTTCTGACTTCTGACTTCTGAATCCTTGACTTGGTAGCTTACTGCGAGACAGATGACGCTTTTCGCGCCGGGCAAAATCTTTTGCAAATCTACCCGTTTTTCCGCGTTGCGTTCGATCCACGTCATTTCACCGTTTTGTTTTTCGCCCAGCCACTTTTGAAACTGCGGCGCGCTGGCGGGCGGCGCGGCGGTGGTGAAACGGCAGTCGTCGAAGGCGAGTTCGCGCGCCCGCTGGCGGAGCAGCTCTTTCATCGCCGCTCGCGCGTCGCGAGCTTGAACTGCACGACCATCTGCTGCACGACCTCGCGCACATTGCGGAGATCAACATTCACCAGCACATCGGCCTGCTTGTAGAATGGTTCGCGCGCGGCAAGGAGTTCGCGGATTTTCTTCTGTGGGTCGGCATCGTGGAGCAGGGGGCGATGCGACTGGTTGCGGACGCGTTCCCAGATTTTTTCCGGCGCTGACCAGAGGCAGGCGACGAGACAAAATGATTTCAGCAGCGCGAGATTCTCCGGGTTGGTGGGCAAGCCCCCGCCGGTGGAAATGACAGTTTTGGTTTTGCTTGAAAGTTCGTGAACAACCTGCCGTTCCAGTTCGCGGAAGGCGGGCTCGCCGTCCTGCGCAAAAATTTCGGTAATACTTTTTCCGGTGTGCGACTGGATGAGTTCGTCGGTGTCGAAAAAATCAAAATGCAACGCCTCGGCGACGAGTCGACCAACGGTGGTCTTGCCCGTGCCCATGAAGCCGATGAGCGCGAGATTAGCCGGATGCCGGTCGTTTTGCATGGCAATGGATTAGCGGAAATCGGTGTTTGACGCACGCCAAATTCGCCGGCTCGACAGTTTGGGAGATTGGGGTATGCTGGGATTGTGAAATTGCCGCCGCTCATTCTGGCTTCGGCGTCGCCTCGCCGCGTGGACTTGCTGAAGTTGTTGCCGGTCAAATTCCGCGTGCTGCCCGCCGCTGTCGAGGAGGTCGCGCACGAACACCTGTCTCCGCTGGAAGTCTGCCAGCTCAACGCCCACCGCAAGGCGCGCGCTGTGGCTAAGAAAATTCCCGATGCGCTCGTTCTTGGCGCGGACACGCTGGTGTTTGTGGATAATGAAATCCTCGGCAAGCCACGCAACCTAGCCGAAGCGCGCCGGATGATTGCGCGTTTGCAAGGCCGGCATCATCAGGTGGTCACCGGCGTTTGTCTGATGCACCTGCGGGCGCATCGCGAGCGCATTTTTGCCGTCAGCACGGATGTGTTATTCCATCCGCTCACCGAGAAACAAATTCGTGATTACCTCCAGCAAATCAATCCGCTGGATAAAGCTGGCGCCTATGCGATTCAGGAAGGCGGCGAAAAGATTATTTCCGAAATTTCCGGCTCGTTCAGCAATGTCGTCGGCTTGCCGGTGGAACAATTGCGTGCGGAACTGGCGGCTTGGACTGCTTGAACGACTTTGACATTGCCTAAAATTTGTTCCGCCCTACGCTGGCTTTATGTCTGAACCCGTTGTCAAAACTCCGCCCGTTCATCCGCGCGATCCGTTGCATGGCATCACGCTGGAGACGATTCTCAACCAGCTCGTGCAACGGCATGGCTGGGGCGAAATGAGCCGGCGCATTCCCATCCGTTGTTTCATGTTCAATCCCACCGTCAAATCCAGCCTCACCTTCCTGCGCAAAACGCCGTGGGCGCGAGCGAAAGTGGAAAACTGGTTCATCGGCGAAATGGCACCGCCCCAATCATGAACACCGCTTTGAACCTCAAAGGACTGCTTCCCGCGCAGGTGAAATCCACGGCGGAATACGTCAGTTATCAGGACGGTGCCGTCGTTAGCCGGGAAATTCTCAAACGACCAACCGGCACGGTGACGTTGTTTGCGTTTGCTGAAGGCGAAGGTTTGAGCGAACACACCGCGCCGTTTGACGCGCTGGTGCAAGTGCTGGAAGGTCACGCGGAAATTACCATTTCCGGCCAGGCGCATCAGGTTCGCGGCGGCGAGATGATTTTATTGCCCGCCGGCCAGCCGCACGCGCTCAAAGCGATCACGCGCTTCAAGATGCTGCTGACCATGATTCGTTCGGCGTGATTTTTTTATTTGGATATGAAACTGATTTTCTTTATTTGCGGCTGGCTGGTATTGGTCTCCAGTTATACCGCCGTTGCCCAAAGTTATTCCGTGGACTGGTATAAAATTTCTGGCGGCGGCGGCACGAGCACGAATGGAACTTACAACATAAACGGAACCATCGGTCAGCCAGATGCGATTGGCGCAATGAGTGGAGGAAATTATTCCGTCACCGGCGGGTTCTGGGCGCTGATTTCCGTCGTGCAAACGCCCGGCGCACCGACGCTTTATGTCAGCCATGTTGGCAACACCGTCACTATCTACTGGCAGAATGTTTCCGGCTGGAACGTGGTTCAAAATGACAACCTGACTACACCCGTCGTTAATTGGTCTGCCAGCAGTAACATTACAACGAACAACGGAACGAATTACCTGAATCTGGTTAATCCCACCGGCAATCTCTTCTTTCGCCTGAAAAATCCGTAAGCGTTGACTATTTACGCGGTCGTTGCGCCGGGGCGGTCAGTTCCCGCCACAGAAACGCGCTCATGCGCTGGCCGTTCTCGAAGCAATCCAAGTTAAATTTTTCGTCCGGCGAATGCGCGTTGTCGTCCGGCAAACCGATGCCCAGCAGCAGCGTGTCCGCACCGAGAACCTTTTTGAACTCGTTCACGATGGGAATCGAGCCGCCTTCGCGCATCAGAATCGGCTTCGTGCCGAACGCCTTTTCTAGCGCGCGCAGCGCGGCTTGCGCGGCTTCGCTGGTGGGGGAAACCATGTAGGCTTCCGCGCCGTGGCCGGCGGCGATTTCCAGCCGCACCGTCGGCGGACAATTCTTCTTCAGCCACGCGCAGACGATTTTGCGCACGTGTTCCGGCTTTTGATTCGGCACGAGTCGGCAGGTGATTTTGGCTCGCGCCCAGGAAGGAACAATCGTCTTGCTGCCTTCACCCTGATAGCCGCTCGTCAGGCCGTTGATTTCAAACGTAGGCCGCGAGCTGCGCTGCTCTGTCGCTGAGAAACCACGCTCGCCGAACAGTTGCGGCGCGCCGAGCAGTTTCTTCAAGCCGCCATCGGAAAGCGGATAGCGTTTGATTTGTTCGCGCTCGTATTTCGAGAGCGGCGCGACGCCGTCGTAGAAGCCGGGAATTTTCACGCGGCCGTTTTCATCGCGCGCCTTCGCCAGCAGTTGCGCGAGCGCCATCGCCGGATTTTCCACCGCGCCGCCGAAGATGCCTGAGTGCAAATCGCGCGCCGGCCCGTGCAGCGTGATTTCAAACGCGATGATGCCGCGCAACGCGTAGGTGAGCGCCGGACAGTTCGGCGCGGGCATGCCCGTGTCCGAAACCACGATGGCCTCGCATGCGAGTTCCTGGCGATGCGCCTTGAGAAACGCGGACAAATTCTTGCTCCCGACTTCCTCCTCGCCTTCCAGCACGAAAGTCAAATCGCAGGGCAGGGGCGTGCCGGCTTTCAGATACGCCTCAACCGCCTTGAGGTGCGCGAAGTTTTGTCCCTTGTTGTCGGTGCTGCCGCGCGCGAAAAGATTTCGGCCGGCGATACGCGGCTCGAACGGCGGCGTGGTCCAGAGTTCCAGCGGTTCCGGCGGTTGCACGTCGTAATGGCCATAGACCATGTAGTGCGGCTTGGGTAGGGCGCGCAGTCCCTTGCGAGCCGCCGTTTTTTTTGTTTTGGCGATGACGATGGGATGTCCCGCCGTTTGGCAGAGGCGCGCATCGAGGCCGATTTTTTGGCAGTGCGCGACGAGCCATTTCGCGCAGGCGAGCAAATCCTTCTTGTGCTGCGGCTGCGCCGAGACGCTGGCGAAGCGCAGGTAGTCGCACAGCTCCGCGACGAAGCGCGCTTGGTTTTGTTTCAGGTAATCGAGCACCGGTTGCATGTGACCAACTAACCAGTGAAACGCGCGCTTGCCAAGCAGAACCGGCGCGCGGCCGGATTCTCCTTTCTTTAACCTCCGGCGTGAACTAAAAGTGACGCATGAAAATCCCCGTCAAAACCTTTCGCGTGCGCGAGGGCGCCAACGTCCGGCTCAAGCGGCTGCCGACCAAGGTAAAGCCTTTCTACCGGTCCGAGGAGGATTACGAAAAGATTCAGGCCGGACACCTCAAGGCCCTGACCGAGCGGCAGGGTTTGCTTTACGCACACAACCGCTATTCGCTGCTGCTCATCTTTCAGGCGATGGACGCGGCGGGCAAGGACGGCGCGATCAAGCACGTCATGTCCGGCGTCAACCCGCAGGGCTGTCAGGTCTACAGCTTCAAGCATCCGAGCGCCGAGGAACTGGCGCACGATTTTCTCTGGCGCACCACCCGCTGCCTGCCGGAACGCGGCCGCATCGGCATCTTCAACCGCTCCTATTACGAGGAGGTGCTCATCGTGAAAGTGCATCCGGAAATCCAGCGCGGCCAGTTGCTGCCGGCCGAACTGGCCGGCGACGAAAAATTCTGGGAACACCGCTACCGCTCCATCAACGATTTGGAAAAGCACCTTTACCGCAACGGCACGCGCGTCCTGAAATTTTTTCTGCACCTCTCCAAGGAGGAGCAGCGGCGGCGGTTCCTCAAGCGCATCGAGGACCCGGCGCGCAACTGGAAGTTCAGCCGCTTTGACCTGGCCGAGCGCGGCTTTTGGAAGCAATACCAATCCGCCTACGAAGATTGCCTCTCCGCCACCAGCACGGAACACGCGCCATGGTTCGTGGTGCCGGCGGACGACAAGCGGAACGCGCGCATCATCATCTCGGAAATCGTCCTCGACGCCTTGAACGGCTTGAAGATGAGTTATCCCGCACCGGACAAATCGCGGCGGAAGGAATTGCTGGCGCTGAAACGGCAACTGACAGCCAAACGCGGGTGAACCAACGGAGTTTTATCGTTCGGCGTAACCATGGCTGTTTAGCTTAAGCTAGATGGTTCGCTAACGTCTGTCCTCATATCATCCGACAAGACATTTTTGCCGTCTGATGCATAGTTAGTTCGAACAAAATTTTGCGGCATATTTTTTCTTCAATTCATTTAAACGAATACATTTGCCCGCGATACAAAAGCAATTTACACCCCGACCCGAGCTGTTTTGATGAAGCTTAAATTCACACTCTCAACAAGATTCATCATCGCTGGCGGCTGGCTGTGCGCGGTGAGCGCGCTGGCGAATCCAATTCTCACCTCATGGTTTACGATGTATTCCACGGAGTATGCCCGCGTCATCCAGACGGCCACCAATACGACCGGCACCCAGAACGTCAATCCGGTGACGACCTGGCCCACCTCGGGCGTGCCCAACAATAATAGCACCAATAACACGACCACAAATTTGCCGGCCAGCCAGTATTTGCCGGCGTATTCCGATGTGCAGAAGATCCGCTATGATGCGAACAACGTCTACATCAACTCCAGCGGGTTTGCTTCCTACACGATGGGGCCGTTTCTCAATGGCAAGGGCGGCTTGTTCGGATTTTGGCCGCTCTCGCAAAATTACACCGTCAGCTTTCCACTCAAGCCGGGCACGGTTCCGACCAGCAAGACGACGCACCAAGGTGGCTTGATTGGTTTGATGGTCAATGGCGTGGGAATTTACGACTTAGGCGATGCGTTTGGATTTGTGCAGACGGCGAACTCGCCGGCGGTCACGGGCAGCGATGCGATGGGCTCCACGGGAACCACCCACCCGTGGTGGCGGGATGCGTTGGCCGTAGAGGTGGTGACGTTCGACCCCGGCTTTGCGCATCAACCCGGCCTCAACGGACAATATCACTATCACGCGGAGCCAAAGGCGCTGCGCTATCAACTCGGCGACAACATGCAGGCAACCTATAATCCGACCAACAATAATTACCTCTACACCGAGGACACTTCAAATCTGCATCACTCGCCCATTTTGGGATGGTCGTTTGACGGCTACCCGATTTACGGGCCGTATGGCTACTCGAATCCGACCAACCCCGCCAGTCCCGTGACCCGAATGCGTAGCGGATTCATCCTGCGCAACTCGGCAAACGCCGCGACCTACGGCGTTACGGATCTCACCACCAATACCCTTGGCCGCACGACGCTGCCCAAGTGGGCCGCCATTGCCGAGGGGTTCACCTATGTCGCCGGCGTGAACAACGATTACAATCTTACCTCGTCCCTCTACGGCCCGGCCACCAGCTACACCAGCACCGGCCCCAGCGCAGCGACTTATTCGCTCGGCCGTTACATCGGAGATTACGATTATCTGGGCGACCGCACCAACGCTCTCACCGGCACCAATTATCAACCGGGCATTGATTTTGATCTGGATCAATACAACGGCCGGACTTGCGTCACGCCGGACTTTACCAACGGCACTTATGCTTATTTTGTGGCCATTGATGCTGCCGGCAACCCGGTCTTTCCCTACCTGCTGGGCAAGCAATATTTCGGAACCAAAAGTGGCAGCGCCCAAGGCGTGACGGTTCCCACCAGTGGAATCACCAATTATTTTCTGGGTGGAACCAATTTGCAGGAAGTCCTGAAAGCGCCTTCCGTGAACAGCGCCAATGGCACCATCACCCTGACTTGGAGCAGTGTCGAAGGTGGTTCTTATGTGTTGCTCACCAAGACGAATCTTAACAGCGCGAACTGGACGACCAACGCCATCCTCTTGGCCGCAACCAATGCCATTCTCACCACGGTCATTGACTCCGGAGCCGCCCCGACGAACACCGCGCGGTTTTATCGCACCGTCCGCACAACGGTTGCCTCCTTTGCCCAGTGACAAGCCGGGTAGTGGGGCGTATGGCGATTCTTAATTCAGCCTTTTGCCTTCATCATTCCAGATGCGGAGAGGGTGAGGGTGAAGGGTTATAAACTCGGACTCAAACCCCCCGTATTTACAGGGGATATTAACGCATTTTACTAATATTTCAAATAATGATAATGTCTGGAACTTTTTGGGAAGCCGTTGGCTTATGTTTTACTGAAACTTTTACTGACTGTGGGTTTGCTGGTTTTTGACTGGCCAAAAAACTTACGTTTGCATCCATTGACGAATCCTCCGTTAGGGTGTTTCATCAGGTTGACAATTTGACGCAGTCGGATTGGACAGCTATAAGATAAACAGCTAACTTTACCAATGCCCAGAACCTACCGCCCCCGCACTATCGAGCTTGACTGGGTGTGTTTCTGGACAAGGCGCTTCGCGGCGCCTCTAGGGAAAGAAAATTCCAGTGAAATTATACGAGTCAAAGAAAACTATGAAAATATGGATCAATGCAGCCTTCGTATTCTTGCTTGCGACCAAGGCGCTGGCCGCTGTGACCACCCAGGATTTTATTTATGCTGTTTATGGGACAAATTCCACCCAGCAAGCTTTGACGGTGTATTACCCGAATGGGTGGAGCAGCAATGATTTGCGAACCTGCATGGTTCTATTTCACGGGGGCGGCTGGACCGGGGGTGACAAGAGCCAGTTTAATGACGTCTGCAATTATTTCGCCAATCGCGGACTGGTGGCCGTTACCGCCAATTACCGGTTGAATTACACGAATGAAAATTATGTGAATCCAACAAACCCTATTTACGGGGTTACGATCAAGACCATTTGTGTGCAAGACGCCAAAACGGTTATTCGCTGGGTCAAGATCAACCACGCCATGCTGGGCATCAACACGAACATGATCATCGTCGGTGGCGATTCGGCTGGGGCCCATATCTCCACCCTTTCCCAGGTTGATTACATCCATAACAATACGAATGACGTGACCTCCTTGAGCACCCGCGTCAAGGCGCTCGTGCTCTTCAGTCCGGCCTTCGACAGCTCAACAACTGATCCCGCAGGCGTGCTGGCCTACTATTCCGTGACCAACCGGTTGCCTCCGATTCGGTTTCTTTGCGGGGAAGTGGATTCATGGAAGACTGGATCCGACAAGCTTCTGGTCGCCATGAGAATGATGGGAGATGACGCCCGGTTCTGGCAGAAAAAGAATCAAGGTCACAACTATTGGCTGGGTGCCCAATTTGAACCGCATGCCTGCGTCGTTACCGAGCAGTTTTTGAAAGACATTGGGCTTTTAACCGCTGATCAATAACCACCCAGCAAACCGGCAAGGCCAAACTAAACCTCAAATGAACCCTCAATTTCGTGCATTCATTTACATTATGGCGGTGACCGTGGGCGGACTGAATCACGCTCCCGCCGCCTCGATTGGCACGCCGACCTATTCCTCCGTTTCGGATTCCACCCCGCCAAACTGGAACCTGACGACGATCGGTGTGCAGGATTGGCAGATCTATGGCGGCGGGAGCATCACCAAGATCACCGAAGAGAAACAGAATGGCGTCAGCATCACCATGGCGGCGCCGGTAATTGTGTCGCCCTGCGTCCCCAACAGTAATAATAGAAGCGCTCAAACTTTTACCTGGACGGATGGGGCGCCGGATTCGGCGGGAATGTCCAATAACCCCACCGACAATGGATTTTACTACGCCAATACAGCTACCGTGGCCTACGGTGTGAATTATGAGACGATCACCTTTGTGCCGGGGGATACCAATCAGCACACCGTTCATCTTTATGGCTATTGTGGCAGTTCCTACGCGTTGAAGCTTCAGTTCTCCAATTCGCTGGCCGGGGCGGCCAGCACGGTAATCAATCCACCGACGGCGCTGGGGGATTTTGATTACAGCGTGCAGTTTCAAGCGGATCAACCCACCAATGCGCTCACGGTGATTTTCACTTTTTCAAAAACCTCCCCCACGGAAGGGCGGATCGCCACTGCGGGCATCAATGCCGCCGCGATGACCGGCACCCCGCCGAGCAGCCCGGTGACTGTGTTTCCGCCTTCAAATTTGGATGCCTTGGGCGGGGAAGGCTTGGTGAACTTGAACTGGTCAGCCAACTCCGCCAACACGGCAGGCATCAGTTATAAGGTTTATCGGAATACCACGGGTAGTTTGACAAATTATCAACTGATTGCCGCCAATGTGACGGACACCAACTATAATGACACGACGGTCATTGTCGGGAGCAATTATTTTTATGCGGTCACCTCCGTGTCCAATGGTCAGGAATCAGCCTTCAGCAATCAGGATGGAGCCGAGCCGTTCATGGTGCATACGGGTGATGTTTTGGTTGTCAACGGCGACAGCGCCAACACGGCCACCAAAACCTGGACGCTTTCAAGCTTGAACAACACGAATCCCACCGTCACCGGCACGGCTGGCACGACGAGTGGAGCCTTTACCGGAGCCGGCGCCATGGGAGCAGGCGACAGTTTTTCCTTCACCGTGTCTAGCGTGATGAATTGGTCTGGCAACACCGCGCAGGCGGCCCTACTGACCAACGGTTTTGGCAGCTACTTGAACTCGCTGCCAGCCGGGAAAATCGGCGTCTTTCAGTTCAATCTCGGAGTTGACTCAACCGCAATCAACCCGGGTGACAACGCAAACACCTTGAACGGCACCAACGAGGCTTTGGTCTATACTTTTAGCACTTCCAACCTTTCGACGGGAAGGCTGTTTCTGACGAGTTTTAACTTTGCCAATTATCTCGCAAGCGCTTCAAGCGACTTCGTGATTTACGATCCGAGCGGCAACCAGGTGACAGTGCAGTATTGGGACTCCAACTATGGCTCCACCTATGGAGGATGTGCTTATAATTCAGAGTTTTTGCTCCAGAACGGCTACAAGATTGTGGTCGGAACCGGCGCGTCAAATACTAATAGCTCCTGGAGGGCCAGTTCCCCTCAATTGGATATAGTGACTGGTTCCACGGTTCCGCCGGATTTGACCTTGGCGCAGTATGTCTATTGGACTGCTTCGTATGGCGGCACCGCCCTGATTGGTTCCCCGACAAATGATTATGATGGCGACGGCTTGGCTAACCTGATGGAGTATGCCCTAGGTGGCAACCCAACCAACAATCTGGACACCGGAACAGCACCAACCTTGATCTACACGAATGGAACTCTCCTGTTTGTCTATCCCAAGCGGTGTGATAATGCCAATTTAATTTACAGTGTCCAATCTTCCAGCAATCTCGCTAACTGGACTAATACCAATTATGCCGTCACAGGAACCAACGTGACTGGCGGCATCTTGAGTTATGTAACCAATGCCATTGCAACAAACGGCCTGCAAACCTACTATCGCTTGATGGTTCAAGCGGATAGCCTGCTGGTTAGTTCCAGTTACTTGAGCCTGACGCCGCATTTCACCAGCGCACCGCCTGCGATCTCGGTTAATTCTATCGGGCAGACGAATGTGATGCTGAGCGGCAACGCTGGCGTAATCAACGGTAACTTGCCCTACTGGATCCGCAGCACGACAAACCTGGCGCTGCCCTTAAGCCTGTGGAGTTGGGCGAGCACCAACGTCTTCAACCTAGATGGAAGTTTCAGCAATGCGCTGCCGATTGCGCCCGGAACACCTCTACGTTTTTACCGTTTGCAAACCCAGTGACAAGCCGCCTTTAACCTTGACGGGTTGGCGTGGACGAAATCGTCGGTGGTAGGGCTGACCTGCGGGTCAGCCGGGCGCTGCAGCAGCGGCCGCCCTACCAAATTCATTTTTCAGTCAAAGACTTCAGGCTGGCCAACCCCTTTTCAAACTGGCCGCCAATCATCTTTTCGCAGTCCATGAACAGGCCGAATATTTTGCCCACGAAATTGCTTTTGCCGGTCATGCTCCACGTGACGACGGTCTGTCCGCCTTCGGGCCGGAACGTGAATTCCGCCGTGTTGGTGGCCTGCATCGGCTTTTGAAAATCGAGCCGGAAACGGATCAACCCGCTGGGCTGGCTTTCCGTGATGGTCATTTTCCCCGTGCCAACCTTGTTGTTGCCTTCCCAGGCCATCGCCGCGCCCGCGCCGGCATCCGCACCGGAAAAGGTGCTTTTCGAGTTCGGGTCGAGCTTGGCCCACGGCGACCACGCCTCCCACTGGTGCAGGTCGTTGACGTGCGGGAAAATCTTTTCCGGCGGCGCGGAGATGTTCGCCGCCCGCGTGACGGTGAATTCATCCGGTCGCCCGGCGATGACGATGATGAAAATGATTGCGATGAAGGCGAGCGCGAGGAGGATGGGCAGCATAATTTTCCTTTCGTTAAGTCAGTTGAGCAGGCCGGAGAATTTTTTGCGCGCATCCCACAGCAGATAGAGCGCGCAGACGATGATGACGTCCAGCATCGGGTTGAGGAGATGCTGCGGGGCGTCAATCAGCACGTGGAACGCGATGATGTTCACGATGACCGGGCCGAGCAGCAGCAGGCCGATATTGCGCAGGCGCGGAATCATCACGATGATGGCGCCGACGAACTCGAACAACTTCACGAACTTCATGTAGCCCGTCGGCCAACATGCCGCCATGAAATGCGCGGGGGGCGTGCCTTCCGGCATCGGCGGCGGAGTGATGAGGTTGAACAGAACGGGAATACTGGCCGCCAGAAAGCAAAGTCCAAGCAGGACGGCGGCGACGCAGGTTAAACATTTTTTCATAGGCAATTGGAGTTCAGCAATTGTTGAACAGGCTGATGCATTTTCTTCAATTCATTGCGCATTGGCAACCCGTTTTGCCATGGTTTCTGCAGCCGCGTGAATCTGTTTCCTTCGCCCCGCCCATGGCCACCTGACCACCTAGCGGTGGGGCCACCAAGGGACAGATTCATAACAACCTCAAAACACATTGGGTGGTAGGGCGGCGCTGCTGCGCCGCCCAATTTGGCGTATGTGCCAATGAGGCTTTGCGACCGGTTGGAACCGGATCGCAACCGGGCAATGGTTTTCCGGTCGGGAGCACACCTTCCATCGCGAAAGCCCGCCGGCCATTGCCCGGAACAAAAATTTCTTTGCTGATTTATGTTTGAACCAGCGGTGGGGCGCGTGACTCCGTGCGCGCTGGAAGGTAGGGCGCAGCTGCTAACGAGTCGGTTCGCGGGGACGCTCGCCGCACCAGTCGGGCTTGGAAGCGGTGAACATTTGCGGATGAACTTGTCTTGATTTGCTGAACTGGGTGTAAACGGAGGCGGCACGGGAGTTTTTTATCGCATTTCGTTGAACGATGAAGCAATTTGTCGGCATGAGTTACTTGTCCGCCAGCCGATATTTTTGCCTGGCTTTGGGCGCCGCAATGGCTTTATTGAGCGCGGGTTGTGATTCGGGTTCGCCGCCGCAGATACGCATCGGATACATTCCGTGGCCGGGCTATGAACCGTTGGCGCTGACGGAAGACCTTAACTATCTCAAAGTCGATCGATATCGGTTTCTCAACTACACCTCGTCCACCCAAGTTCTCCGGGCGTTCCGCAACAACACCATCGAAGTCGCCGCGATGACGCTGGATGAAGCGATTGAATTATCAAAGGACATGCCCGATGTCCGCGTGGTGCTGGTGTTGGATACTTCGCTCGGCGCGGATGTGGTGCTGGGGCGTCCGGGCATCACGAACATGGCGGATTTGCGCGGACACCGCGTGGCCTACGAACCCACGGCACTGGGCTGCTTTGTGCTGGCGCGGGCGCTGGAATCTGCGGGATTAAAGCCGAAGGATGTGACGCTGGTGGCCAGCCAGTTGGACGAGCATGAAAGAGTTTTCCTCTACGCAAAGATGGATGCGGTGGTGACGTTTGAGCCGGTGCGCAGCCGTCTGTTGGCCAAGGGGGCGAATATTTTATTCAGCAGCGCGCAAATTCCCGGGGAAATTGTGGATGTGCTGGTGATGCGACAGGCGTTTTTGAGGGAAAATTCCGACGCGGTAAAAAACATTCTGCAAGCCGTCTTCAAGGCGCAGGTTTATCAGAAAATTTCCCCCGACATTGCCAACCGTTATTCCTGCGTCCGGCTGGGACTCTCCCCGGAACAACTCAGCAACAGTTATCAGTTGATGACGCTGGTCAATCTGGCGGAAAATCGGCGCCTGTTGTGCGGCAATCCTCCGGCCCTGCTTGAATCAGCCAAAAAACTCAGTGCGGTGATGGTGGGGCAGGGCGTATTGGAGCGGTCACCCGACTTAAGCCAACTGATTGATGGCAGCGCATTGGAGCAAATCAATTTGGAAAAGTGATTCGCCATGCGTAGCCGTAAATTTATCATTCTTCCTCATCTGCCGCTGCGCTACTGGGTGCCGGGCGCGGTTTTTATTTTTACGGTGGTGGTGGCGATTTGCTCCTATGTTCAACAGGTCAGACTGGCGGACGCCCAAATTGAACGTGACGTCATCGCGGCCATGACGATGGAAGCCACCTCCCTGCAACGTTCAATTGAATATTTGCTGTCCATCAACCGGCTGGAGCAAATTCAGCAGGATCTAAACGAAAAAAGCACCGATTTGGAAGTCGAAGTGCAGGCACTGATTGATGAGCATAGTGTGATTCTTGCGGCAGGGAAACGTTACCGGGTCGGTCAAACGCTGGCGCAGCGATGTAATGAAATCGAGCAAAATCACAAGGGATTAGATTTTGCCAAAATGGAAAAGACTGTTCGTGACAGCCGGCTGGGCAGCATCACATTCGATGCACACCGGACGTATGCCGTTGCCTTTTACCCGGTGGCGCTGGGCGTGACGCAAGGCCAGTTGCAATACAAACGCATTGGCGGCTATGTCATCGGGCGCGATTTACTTGCCCGCAAGCTGGCGGCGCGAACGCGGGTCAAATGGCAGATTGCCCAATTTGCAGTTCCGATGGCGGGCATGGCTGGACTGTTCGTCGTGTTTTTTTATTTAGTCATCAGCCGCCGGGTGGGGACTTTGATCGATGCCTCCCGGCAATTTGCCTTGGGCGACCTTAATGCCCGCGCTGACTTGCAGGGAAAAGACGAGTTGGCGGAAATCGGGGCGGCGTTTGATAACATGGCCGGGCAGGTGGCTTCTGCGCAAAGAGATTTGGAAAAGATGAGCTTTAGCGTGGAGCATGCCGGTGACAGTATTTTTTGGGTCAGCCGGGCGGGCCGCATCCTTTACGCCAACACGGCCGCCTGTGCGGATCGTGGCTATACCCGCGAAGAAATGCTAACCCTAGATGTTTTCGCCCTCAATCCGGATTACCAGCCTGAGCTTTGGAAAACATTCTTTGAAGATTTGAAGCGGCGCGGCAGCATCCGACGCCAAACCCGCCATCGCACGAAGGACGGCCGCATCTTCCCCGTCGAGGTCAGCGCCAACTATGTCTACATCGGCGGCGAGGAATTTAACTTTGCCACCGTGCACGACCTCAGCGAACGCCAGCAGCATGAGCGCCAAGTCCTGCGCGCGCAGCGGATGGAATCCATCGGCACGCTGGCCGGCGGCATCGCCCATGACCTGAACAATGCGCTGGCGCCGATCATGATGAGTTTGGGAATGCTGCGGATGCAGTATCCCGAAGAGTCGCAAATGCTGGAGATGGTGGAGGCCCGGACCAAGCGCTGCGCCGACATGGTGCGGCAATTGTTGAACTTTGCCCGGGGCGCGGTCGGCGAGCGAGTCGTCTTGCAACCCGCCCGATTAATCAAGGAAATGGAAAACCTGATGCAGGGCAGCTTCCCCAAGAACATCGAGATTCTCGTCAAGTGTGATCCCAAACTTCCCAACGTCATGGGCGACGCCACGCAGTTGCATCAGGTGCTCATGAACCTCTGCGTCAACGCCCGCGATGCTATGCCGCAAGGTGGCACGCTGATGTTGTCAGCACAACCGGTAACGTTGGACGCCACTCAAGCTAGTTCCATCCCCGAAGCTAAGTCCGGCAACTATTTATTGCTTCGTGTAAGCGACACTGGCACCGGCATGCCGCCGGAAATTCAGGATCGGATTTTTGAACCTTTCTTCACCACCAAAGCCCAGGACAAGGGCACTGGATTGGGGCTTTCCACCGTCATGGGCATCGTGAAGGGACACGATGGCTTCTTGAAAGTGTATTCACAGCCCGGCCAAGGCTCAACCTTCACGGTCTATCTGCCAGCCGCCGTCGTCGCCGGCGACACTGAACGTCTGGTCAAGCCAACGGTGAAAATTCGTGGCAATGGCGAAACCATCCTGCTCGTAGATGACGAACCCGGCGTGCGGGAAGTAGCACAGGCGCTTTTACAGCGGATGAATTTCAAGGTGTTTGTTGCCGCCGACGGCGAGGAAGGGCTGAAACAGGCGGCTGAGCACCACGCCGAACTGCGCGGCGTCATCACCGATTTACACATGCCGCAGATGGACGGACTGGCGTTCATCCGCGCACTGCGGCAGAAACTACCGAACATACCCGTCGTGGTCTCCAGCGGGCGGGCGGATGACTTCACGGCAGGCGAATTTAAAAAATTGGGTCGGGTGAGCTTTTTGGACAAGCCATTCACCGAAGAGCAACTGGCTGCGGCGGTGGCCAAGATGGGGTTGTGAACGACACCGCGAAGAATTTTGTCAGCAGCGGGATGCTGGCGAAGCGGCTTTGATTTTTCTTCAGGTAATCAAGAACCCGTTACCTAACCTTTGCCCGCCAATTCACGCAACCGCCGCCGGAAGTCTTCGACGATTTCACCGAGCCAGGCATTGGCGAAACGCTTGCGGACGGTGAGCGCGTAGTATTTTTCCGTCAGCCCCGGCACACGCTCCATGAATTTAATCTTGCTGGATTGCAGTTCGCGTTCGACCACGATTTTGGAAACCAGCGCCAAGCCTTCACCAGACAACGCGAGGAGGCGCAGCAGCGCCATGTCGTCCACTTCCGCATGAACAAACGGTTCGATGCCGGCGTTGGCGAGAATCAAATCAAAGTCCGCCCGCACATCGCTCTGACGGCTGGGCAAGAAGAGCGGAACGTCTTTCAAAAACTTCGGAAATTTTCCCGGCGATAATTTTAATTTTTTACCACCGACGAGAAACACCGGCACTTCGCCGAGCAGATGGTTGAAGACGTTTTGCTCCTGATCGGCTCGGAGTGGAATGTTTGAGAGCACTAAATCCACTTTGTGTTCGTGCAACTGCCGCGTGAGTTCGTCCAGGGCACCGGCCACGACGACAACTTTCGTGCGCGTGTCGGCGAGAATCGGCTGAATGAAATCAAACTGCAAATTTTTCGAGAGCGGCCCAACCGCGCCGATACGCAAAACGCGTTGCCGCGTTTCACCTGACTGCCGAAAGCGCGTGATGAGTTCGTGGCCGGTCGTAAAAATGGTCTCGGCGTGTTCTAGTGCGACGCGTCCGGCATCGGTTAGGTGCAACTCGCGTCCGCGTCGATCGAAGAGCTGCTGGCCAAGCCAGCCTTCGAGTTCCGCGAGCTGCTCGCTCAAGGTGGATTGCGAGATTTTTAACTTCGCCGCCGCCTTGGTCATGCTGCGATGGCGGGCAATCATCCAGAAATGTCGCAAATGGTGGTAGTTCAACCACTCGGGATTTTCAAACGCCGAATTCATAATATCGGAATAGCCGATAAAATAATTAACAACAATCTAATTTTTCGAAATATGTGTGAGTCGGTTTTAATTACGCGGTTTGGACTAAAATTGATTCACGGCAGTTGCAGTCGGTAGAACTGCTGCGGGCTGCCTGGATTCAAGGGCAGCGCATTGCTGAAGCTGCCGTCGGCATTGAACAGGTTCGTCGAAACCATACTCCAGTTGATCAACGGCAGGGTGAGGTTGGTTGAACTCCGCACCCAGTAATAATATGTGCCGTTCGTCGGACCACCCGTGCCCGTCAACACCACGTTCGTGTTGCCACTCACACTAATGCTGCCGATGTTTGGCGAGGCTGGCACGTTCACGGTGATATAACTGGTCTTGGTGTTCGTGCTGCTGCCAGCCGAACCGCTGGCCACCAAACTCACCGTGTAACTGCCCGCATTGGTGTAACTATGCGACACCACCGCGCCGCCAATCGTGTTCGTGGTTTGGCTATCCCCAAAGTTCCAGAGCAAATTGGTGATGCTCCCGGTGGAATTATCTGTGAACGTCACTGCCAGCGGCCGCGTCCCGTTGGTCGGCGTGCCAGTGAATTGCGCCACCGGCGGCGTCACCAACTGCGGCGGTAATCCGAGATAGCTGGATTGAACATAAACATAAAGGAACACCGGGTCGCAGTTGCTCGCGGTGATGCTGATGTCCACGCCGTTCGTTCCAGAAAATCGCGCGTCTGTGACCGAGAAACTTTGGCTAGTCCATCTCGCATTCGCTGCAGCCAGCAGATAGGTGGCACCGGGCTTCGGCCCGTTCGTGCTGTCATAGGTCACGGTGATGCTGCCGTCCGTGTCTTCCAAGTAATACATGCCAATGGTCACGTTGGTTCTGGCACCGTTGGCATAACCCGGACTGGTCACATGAAAATTAAAATTACTCCCGCTCGCCAAATGCCAACCGATCAAGTCTCTCACCGTCGGATCCCGGGTCTGCCCCAACGTTGGAAATACATCCACCAAAATCGGCACTAGATTGTTCGTCACCACCGTCATCCCCACCGGACGATAAGGCGTTTCATTCATATCGGCTGCGATAAAACTGTTGTTGATGATGCAATTTGTATAGCCCAAAATCCCGGCCTGCGAGACATAGGGCATTGGGGGCATGATGGATTGCGAAGCGGTAAACGATCCGCCGGCGGGCACATCCAGACTGAACAACTCATTCAGGCTTGCGTTGTTGATTTGCACTTGGCCGGCAGCTCGGATATTGCAGATGCCGCGTCCTTGGCCAAAGCTAATGTCATTGGCCACAAATCGGGCGGCCGCATTGTCCACCCGCACATCGTAGTCCGCCGTGGCATCAGAAATGCCGGTGGACACCGGCGACACCGTGCCGGTGAAGTTGGTCTGCAACCAAAAGCCGTAGCAGCCCTTTTGATCTCCCAATTGACTCACGTTCGCGCCGCAACCGATGAAATTATATGTTCCCGCCGCTGCCGGGGCATTTGATTCGAGCACATAACCGCGTTGCAATTCCTCGCCGCCAAGCATCAGCGCCTGTCCCGTTCCGCCGCGCAGCGTGAACAGGGTGTGCGCCGCATGGTTGAAGATGGAATAAATCGTCAGGTTCGTGCAGTCCGCCGCAATGAAGGTGTTCTCGGTGCTGGCGATGACGCTGGCCGGATAGTCCCCGGTTGGCGGGGCATTGGCGTTCAGCCACCATTGCAGCGGTTTGATATGGGAATTCTGGATCAGGCAGTCCGTCGCTCCGTTTCGAGCGATGTAGGTGTTGACCAGTCCACCAAAAAAACAATAATCCACCAGCGCCGTCTTCGCGCCGTTCAAGTCCACTCCCTGATAGACATCGCCAACGCAGCAATCCACCACGTAATTCGTCACTCCCTGACACCGGATCATATACGGATAAGGAATCTGCGTTCCCAATTGCCAGTTCTGATTCGGATAATCGAAGTTCATCCCTCGGATGCCGCAGCGGTCGCCCAGCGTGATGAATGGCGTGCCGTTGGAACTACCCGCGCCCACATTGATTTCCAACAAGCTCCCCAGATTGCCGTTCCCATGCCGACCACCAAAGATGCCGCGCAATTCCACGCCATTGGTCACCATCAGGTTCGAAGTCACCAGATACGTTCCAGCGGGGAAAAACACAATTCCGCCGCCGTTCGTTTGCGCGGCGAAAATTGCCGCCTGAATGGCCGCCGTGTCATTCGTCACGCCGTTCCCCTTGGCGCCGCCCGCAAAATTCGTGCTCGTCACGTTGAACAACGCCACCTTGTCCGGCTTACGCGTCTTGGGATAGCTCGTCGGAAAATAGGGTAGCGGCGTCAGCGGCAGACCATTCGTAATCAATACCTGCCCAGCACCGGCGCCGCTGTTGTTCAACACATTCGCCGATCCAGTATTCGTGCCGCCGCAAATCAAAGCCTGATTGACCCCGGGATTGAGGATGACGTTGGTGCCAGTGCCGGTGAACGATGAACTGATCAATTGCAACGCCGCATTGTTCCCTCCGATGTTGACCACCCCGGTGAGTAGGCAACTCTGTAGGTTCATGACATATATGGCGGCGTTAGTAGAATCGCCTAGCAACGCAGCGGCACCACCCGAAATAGTGCAGTTGAAAAAATCTCCACCCCGGTCGGCTAACCGGTGAATCCCATAGCCGTTCGTCGTGCCGATAAACGTGCAACCAAACGCTTGCAATCCCTTGGTCGAATCAAACCGTAACGCCTCGGTGCAGTTGGTTACCAGCACGTTGAAAAATTCCGGGCCACCTGCGTTATCGCCGCTCGCTCCGCGCGCAAACCGGATGCCGTAGTTGTAGCCGGAAATGGTAATGTTTTGCACATAGGTGCCGTCCACTTCCCGCATATCCACGCCGATGCCATTGGTCAGCATGAAGGCCGCCAGAGCCGCCTTGGCAATGCTATTCGTCGGCGCGTTCGTCAACTTCGACCACGCCCAGTAATCCGGTGAGAAATGGATGTCATCGAAACGCGGCACCGCATGGCCCGCATCAATAAAAACTCCCGTCGTCAGCGCTGTGCCATACACGCCCCGCACACATTCAAAAGAGCATTTATAAAGATTGAGTCCGAGATAGGAATTGACCAGCGTGATGTTTTCAATGGTTTGCAGCCCGCCATTAGGATTCACGAGCGTGTAGGGATAGGGCACCTGGTTCGTCGCGTTCTGCTGCGGATACCAGAACGCCAGATCGCGCACACCGCATTCCGCTCCCGAGCCGGTAATAAACGCCGCCGCGTTCGTGGCATAAATGTCTAAAATTGTTCCCACCACCGGCTGATTCGAGCCTGGTAATTCCCATCGCCCACGCAAAATCACGCCGTCGTCCAGCGTCAGACTGTTCGTGAACATATAATGTCCCGGTGGCACAAACACCGTGCCGCCGCCCGCCGCCGACATCAGGTCAATCGCTTCCTGAAAAGTCGCCGTGCAATCCTGATTCGAGGGATTTGACGGCAGCGGATTCTGAAAATTCGGGTCGCCAATCGCCACCCCCGCCACAATGACCTCGCTCGTCGGGTAATTCGTATCTTCTGGCACTACTCGCCAGTTCACCACCGGCACCCCCGGTGGCGTCCCGCTCATGGCCGCCGCCTGAACTGCCGCAGCCATGATGCTTGTGCTGGTGTTTGTCTTCTGAAAGGTGAAAACGACCGCCAGCGCATCGCTGCCATGATCCGCCTGAAATGTGAGGCTGTAATCAAAATCGCCCAGCACAGTGGGCGGATTGGTGACGCTCGTGGTTGCCCCGGCAAGCGAAGCCGTGAACTGCAAAGAACCGTTTACATTATTCGCAAAATAGCCATAAAGATGAATCGTGTGCGGGTTGGTGTCGCCGGGAACGAAGATTATGGTTTCGTAATTCGTTCCGTAGCCTACGGTGGCATTGGTGCCACTATATTTGAAACCGCAGTCATCCACGTTGTTCGCGGTCACGACGCCAGTCGTCGTTCCGTCCGTCCAAGTGAACGCCGTTTTTGACCGGACGGTGGCCGAACCAAGCACTTCAAATATGGCAGGCAAGGCCGTTACCGGAGCGCTCATGGCGATGCTTTTGCCGCCAAACTTATGGTCGTAGGTCGTTGGTGGGGTGTTGTCCGAGTAAATCTCCCAATCCTGCGTGCCAACCGCCGTAAGATTGTTGGTAGGGGGTGAGCTGTCCGCGACGTTCGTAAACGTCACATTGGAAATCGAAGCGGCTCGAACGTGGCCAACAGCAAAGGCCAAAGCTGCAATTAAAATTATTTTACCTGCACAGGATTTCATTTGAGTTCACAAGCCGCAGTCGCCTACACCGTTCGTCGTCTCAGTCAGCGATGCAGGGTTTGGAAATTTCGATTTTATATCTAACATTCTTGGATACTGGGATGCCCCAATATAATAAGCGATTCAGGCGTTTTGTCGAAGTCTCATTCTGATTTTATTTACCCAAATAAATTATGACTCTGAAACCAGTGTATCCCCCCCCCATTAGCTCGAGGCGGTAAAGCCATCTCGCGTCCATGTCATAAAACTCAGCGTAGAAAGCCGAAATTCTGACGTGTGTTGGCGTGCTAAAACATTCTCGAAACAATCATCTATCATCGGAATAAGCGATTAACATGATATAAACAATCTATTTTTACGAATTCGAAAAGATAGTTAAACTTTTAACGTTGTAACTAGACACAATGACCAACACAATTCATCAAATTCTGACCGCCACGCTCGCAGCCAGCGGCTCGTTTGCGCTGATTACCTTCGGCTTCCTGCCCGAATCATTACTCAGGCAAAATGGAATCCGCACTGCCCAGGCGGGCGCCATCATTTCGCTTGCCGCCTTTGCTTTCGCATTGCTGGCCACCGCTAGATTACTTTTGAACGGCGCTGCGGACGTGGAATTGCCAATCGCCGGCGATTTTCATCTGGGAATCTATTTCGACAACTTGTCCGCCGTGCTGCTGGTGCTGGTTTCCTTTTTGATCGCGGTCATTGCACGTTACTCCGTCAACTATCTCGCGGGCGACGCGGCGCAGGGACGCTTCACCAAATGGCTGTGCCTCACCGGCGGCTCGGTGCTAGCCATCGTGATTTCCGGCAACCTCGTTCAGTTCGCGCTGGCGTGGTGCGCGACGAGTCTATGCCTGCACCAACTGCTGCTGTTTTATCCAAACCGTCCTGGCGCGGTGCTCGCGGCTCGGAAAAAATTCATCATCAGCCGCCTCGGTGATGCCTGCATGATCGCCGTGATCATTTTGGTTCACGACACGTTTCACGCTTGGAATTTCTCCGCTCTGTTCAACGCCGCAAATGAATTGCACAAATCCGGCGCGACCACCGGCAGTCTCGAAATCAACGCCATTTGTTTCCTGCTTGTCGCGGGTGCTATGTTGAAATCCGCGCAGTTTCCGTTTCACAGTTGGTTGCCCGACACGATGGAAACGCCGACGCCCGTGTCCGCGCTGATGCACGCGGGCATCATCAATGCCGGCGGCTTTCTCATCATCCGGTTGAATCCGCTCGTCACGCTTTCGCCGGCGGCGCTCTCCACTCTCGCGCTGTTTGGCGCGTTCACGGCGCTCTTCGCGTCGCTCGTCATGCTCACGCACGCGAGCGTGAAACGGTCGCTCGCGTTTTCCACTGTCGCGCAAATGGGTTTCATGATGCTCGAATGCGGCCTCGGTGCGTTCGGCCTCGCGGTTTTGCACCTCGTGGCGCATTCGCTTTACAAGGCGCACGCGTTTCTGTCGTCCGGCAGCATCGTGAGCCTGGCAAAATCCGCGTGGACGCCAACGGAAAAACCCAACGCGCATCCGCTCACGCTTGTCGCCGCGTTCGTCACGGCCATCGCGCTCGCGCTCGGTTGCGCGTGGATTTTCGGCGTGGATTACCGGCACGAACCCGCGCTCTTCACACTCGGTTGCACTTTCGCGATGGCGCTCGCCTACGCGCTCTGGAATTTGTGGAGCCAATCGCTCAACCTCAAGCTCGCGGTATTCGGCGGAATTTTCGGCGGCGTCATCGTCGTCATATATTTTGCGTTACACAAAATCTTCGGCCAGCTCATCGGACAAAACGAGTGGGTCAATTCGCAACTCAACTCGTGGCCGGGAATTGTTTTGATCGCGACACTGCTCGCGTTGTTTTTGCTCGTGCTGATCGTGCAGACGGAATTGCCTGCGTGGACGAACCGCCCGTTTTTTCAGGCAATTTATGTCCACGCGCGCAACGGATTTTATTTCAACACGCTCGCCAACCGGTTGGTCGCAGCAGTCTGGCCGATAAAAAAATAATCGCAATGAATGAACCCATCAAAAACCTAGTCCAGTCCGCATGCAAACGGATTCCGCCGTTGTGGACGTTAAAGAATTTTGTCGCGGTGAATCCGTTTGTCGGCTTGAGCGACCGGCATTTTGTCGCGGCGGCGAAACTGATTCAACAGGTCGGCCACGGAGAAATGCTGGAGTCGGCGGAATTTTATCGTGCGCGGATTTCCAGTGGACGGATTCAGGAAAAGGATTTTCAAGCGGCGGTCAAACTGGCCGGGGAAAATCTGCCGGCGGATTTGTCGGAGGAAATTAATTTCGCCAATCTCGCCGCGCTGAAAAGTGCACTTGCGGCTTCCTCAACACAAAACGCTGCGGCGCGCGTTTTTACTTTCGCCGATTTTCTGGACGCGCAGAGCGGCAGCGATTGGGCGGCGTTCGTGGTCGAGGAAATTTCCAAATGGTGCTCGGCCTATTTTGACCAGGGCCAGTCCTCGTGGCGGATGCCGTGGCGGAATCTCGGTTTGTTTGCTGCATGGAAACAGGCCGCGCAACTCGATGCCAACGCCGAAATGACCGGGTTGAAAAATTTCCGCGAGTTCGTGGCCGCGCTGCCCGACGACCATTTTGAATTCATCCAGAGTGCGCTCAAAATACTCGGCGCGCCGGAAACTTCGCAGCCGAATTTTCTGCATCGGCAACTGATGAGCGTTCCCGGCTGGAGCAGCTATGTTAAGTTTCTCGTGCGTGAAAAGAGCATGGTCGGCCAAACCGACGACTCGCTGGCGCAACTACTCGCTATCCGGCTCGTCTATGATTTCGCGTTGCTGAACCAGTTTGGCGGCGAGAAAAACTTATCCGCATGGAAAACTACTTTTGGCAAGCTGGAACGGGAAAACGAAAATGTTGTGCCAGATTTAATCGCGCGTTATGTCGCGCAACTGGCTTTGGAACACGGCTACCAATCTGAATTGATCGCGAACCTGAAAAATCATTCATCCAAAACTGCCGCGCCCGGGCAAAAATCGTTGCAGGCGGTTTTCTGCATTGATGTCCGGTCGGAAATTTTCCGGCGGTCGCTGGAGGCACAGTCGGACGAGGTCGAGACCATCGGCTTCGCCGGATTTTTTGGCATGACGATTGAGTATTTGAAATTCGGTCAGCCAACCGGCGGCGCGCAATGCCCGGTGCTGCTGACGCCCAAAATCAAAGTGCGCGAGTCGCTGCGTGGTGCGGCGGCAGGCGGCGAGACCGCGCTGTTGCGGGAAATGAACTTCCGCCAGACCGTCAACGGCGCGTGGAACTCGTTCAAGACCTCTGCCATCTCGTGCTTCTCGTTCGTCGAAACGGCGGGGCTATGGTTCGGCGTGAAGCTCGCGCAGGATTCGCTTGCGCTGGGCGGGGCGGAATCCGCCTTCGCGGCGCGCGGCGGAAAGTTTGCGCCGAAAATCGAACGCGAAGTTTGCTGCAACGGAACACACGGTCACGATTTGGAAACGGGCATCGCGCCAGCCGACCAAATTGCGCTGGCCGCGTTCGCGTTGAAAAATATGGGGCTGGTGGCCGATTTTGCAAAAGTGGTTTTGATCTGCGGTCACGGCAGCGCGACGGCGAATAATCCCTACGGCTCGGCGTTGGATTGCGGCGCGTGCGGCGGTCACGCCGGCGACGCCAACGCGCGCGTCGCGGCGGACATTTTGAACCAGCCTGCGGTTCGCGGAGGGTTGAAATCACAGGGAATTTATATTCCCGCCGAAACGGTTTTTCTCGCCGGTTTGCACAACACGACCACGGATGAGATTTTAATTTACGAAGATGAAGCTCTTTCTGTGAGCCAGTCGGCGGAACTGGATAAAATCAAAATCTGGCTCGCCGCCGCGTCCAAAAAATCGCGGCACGAACGCGCGGCGTCGCTCGGCCTCGGCGATGTGCCGGAAGCGGAGTTGGACGAAAAAGTCTTTGCGCGCAGCCGCGATTGGGCGCAGGTGCGGCCAGAATGGGGCTTGGCAAACAACGCCGCGTTCATCGCCGCGCCACGCGAGCGGACGAAAGGTTTGAGCCTCGGCGGCAGAACCTTTCTGCACAATTACAACGCGCAGCTCGACCCGGAGAAATCCACGTTGGAACTCATCATGGTCGCGCCGATGGTCGTGGCGAGCTGGATTAATTTGCAATACTACGGCTCGACGGTGAACAACCGGCTCTTCGGCAGCGGGAACAAGGTGTTGCACAATGTCGTCGGCACATTCGGCGTTTGGCAGGGCAACGGCGGCGATTTGCAGTCCGGCCTACCGCTGCAATCCGTCCACGACGGCACGCGCTGGATGCACGAGCCGCTGCGGCTGAGTGTTTTCATAGAGGCCGAGCGCAGCGCCATCGAACGCATCATCGCGAAACAGCCGGGCGTGCGTGAGTTGATTGAAAACGGCTGGGTGAACTTGTTTGCGATGGAAGACGCGGGCAAAAAAATTTACCGTTTCGTCGGAAATCGTTTTGCCGACGAATCAATCTGAAATCTGCCATGCACGAAACTTACGATTCTGAAATTCAAAAAATCGCCGCGCCGAAAAATTTCCCGGTGCGGCTCGGCATCATCGGCGGCGGCCAGCTGGCGCGCATGACGGCGATTGCTGCCTTGCCGCTCGGTTGCGAGGTCGTGGTCTTGGAACAAAACGAATTCAGCCCGGCGGCCAGGTTGTCTCCGGACTGCATCATCGGCGACTGGAGTGACGAGGACACGCTACGGCGCTTTGCCCAGAGTTGCGACGTGGTGACGCTCGAAAATGAATTCGTGGACGCGGCCGCCCTCGAAGTTTTGGAGAAGGAAGGTCACAAGGTTTTTCCCGGGGCTGCGTGCATCGCCATCACCCAGGACAAGTTTAAACAAAAATCCGCGCTGCAAGCCGCCGGACTTGCCGTTCCGAATTTCCGCGCGGTGAATTCGCCGGAAGAAATTTTGACTGCCGCAAAAGATTTCGGCTGGCCGATGGTTTTGAAAACGCGCCGCAACGGCTACGACGGCAAGGGAAATTTCACGCTGCGCTCGGAAACCGATGTTCCCTCCGGCTGGCAAGCGCTCGGTGGTGGAAAGAATGATTTGTTAATTGAGGCGTTCTTTCCATTCGTCAAAGAACTCGCGGTTATCGTCACGCGAGGACGCGATGGCGCGACGGCGGTTTATCCGGTTGTTGAGACGATTCAGCGGAATCACGTCTGCCACATCGTGAAGGCACCGGCATCGATTCCCGACGATTTAGCAAAGCGTGCATCAGCGCTGGCCAAGCGAGCGGTTGAAGCCGTGGGCGGTGTTGGCAGCTTTGGGGTTGAAATGTTTTTGACTGCGGATGGCAATCTAGCTGTCAACGAACTTGCGCCGCGCGTCCACAATTCAGGCCATTACACCATCGAAGCGTGTGACTGTTCGCAGTTCGAGAACCACGTCCGTGCCGTGCTCGGCTGGCCGCTGGGTAATCCATTGATGCTCGCGCCGACGGCAGTAATGGTGAACCTGCTTGGCACGGAAAAAGCGCCCGGCCAACCGCTAGGGCTGGAGCGGGTGTTGCGAATGACGGGAGCACGCGTCCACATCTACGGAAAAATGATGAGTGGCGCGGGGCGCAAGATGGGACATATCACAGTGCTGGAAAATTCGCTCGAAGAAGGGCTGGCTATTGCCGAACGAGCAGCTCGGGAAATTTATTTTGGAACAAAAGCATGAAAGAAAAAATTACGCCGCTCGTCGGCATTATCATGGGCAGCGATTCCGACTGGCCGACGATGGAGGCAGCTTACAAGGTCTGCATGGAATTCAAAGTTCCATGCGAAGTCCGCGTGGTTTCCGCACATCGGACGCCAGACGACATGGCGCGTTACGCCAAGTCGGCGCACAAGCGTGGGTTGCGCGTCATCATCGCCGGCGCGGGTGGCGCGGCGCATTTGCCGGGCATGGTCGCTAGCCACACGCCGCTGCCAGTTATCGGCGTGCCAGTGGAAAGCAAAAGTTTGAAGGGGCTTGATTCACTTTTGTCCATCGTGCAAATGCCCGGAGGAATTCCCGTGGCCACCGTGGCCATCGGCGGAGCGAAAAATGCGGGGCTGCTGGCGGTTTCAATTTTGGGCGCAAGTGAAGAGAAAATTCGCAGTCAAGTTCTAGCGTTTAAGAAGAAATTGGCGGATGAATCGCGTCAACGCGGGCGGAAACTGAGTTTGAATTTGAACTCCAAAACAAAATGAAAACACCTTGGAAAAATGATTCTCAGATTGATTGCCAGACCAATTTCCGCTTTCATCTGCGCCTGAATTTATGAGTTCCAACATCGCACCTGTCCGCCAAAGAAAACTGCTCGTTGCCAACCGCAGCGAGATTGCCATCCGCGTTTTTCGCGCGGCGACGGAACTCGGCCTCCGCACGGTCGCCATCTACGCGCAGGAAGACCGGCTGGCCATTCATCGTTTCAAGGCGGACGAAGCCTATCTCGTCGGCGAGGGCAAAGGGCCGGTCGGCGCGTATCTCGACATCCCCAGCATCATCGCGCTGGCGAAGGAAAAGGGCGTGGACTTCATTCATCCCGGCTACGGTTTTCTTTCCGAGAACGCGGCGTTTGCGCAGGCGTGCGAAGAGGCGGGAATAATTTTCGTCGGGCCGCGCGTGGATTTGTTGAAGAACATGGGCGACAAGACTGCCGCGCGTGCGCTCGCACAAAAAGTGAACGTGCCGGTGTTGCCGGGCACGGAAGACCCCATCGAAGATCGCGCCGAGGCGTTGAAGGTTGCCAAGCAGATTGGTTTCCCGCTCATCATCAAAGCCGCCTTTGGCGGCGGCGGACGCGGGATGCGCGTCGTCCACAAGCCGGGTGATCTCGCGGATTTATTGGACGAGGCGCAGGGCGAGGCGGGTCGCGCCTTCGGCAATCCAGCGGTGTTTCTGGAACGCTATATTCCGCGCGCGAAGCACATCGAGGTGCAAATTCTTGGCGACAAACACGGCAAGGTGGTTCACTTGCACGAACGCGATTGTTCCGTGCAACGGCGGCATCAGAAGGTTATCGAAATCGCGCCGAGCGTGGATTTGGATCGCAACGTGCGCGCCGAATTGTGCGAGGCGGCGGTGAAACTTTGTCGCGAAATCAAATACGACAACGCCGGCACGGTGGAATTTCTTTACGATCAGGACACGAAGGAATGGTTTTTCATCGAGATGAACCCGCGCATTCAGGTCGAACACACGGTCACGGAAGTCATCACCGGTCTCGACCTCGTGCGCTCGCAGATTCTCATCGCCGACGGCAAACCGATGCACGGCAAGGAAGTCGGCATTCCGGCGCAGGAAGACATTCCGCGCAACGGTTACGCCGTGCAATGCCGCATCACGACGGAAGATCCGGAAAATAAATTTCAACCCGACTACGGCCGCATCCTGACGTATCGCAGCGCCGGCGGTTTCGGCGTGCGCCTCGACGGCGGCATGGGCTACGGCGGCGCGGTGGTCACGCCATTTTACGATTCGCTCCTCGTCAAGCTCACGGTGAGCGCGCAGACCTTTGACGCCGCGCTACAGCGCATGGATCGCGCGCTGCGTGAGTTCCGAATTCGCGGCGTGAAGACGAACATTCCATTTTTGGAAAACGTCATTCACAACGACGTTTTCAAGTCGGGCCAGGCTTCGACGACGCTGATTGATACCACTCCGGAACTATTCAAGCTCAAGGTCAAACGCGATCGCGCGACCAAATTGCTGAACTTCATCGGCGACGTGTCGGTGAACGGCAATCCGCAGGCCAAGGGTTTTGTGCCGAAGGAAAATTTCACCGTTGCGCGCATTCCCACGCATGACCGCAAGCAGGTCGCGCCAAAAGGGACGCGTCAGTTGCTGCTCGAACTCGGGCCGAAGAAGTTCGCCGAGTGGACGCTGAAGCAAAAGCAGTTGCTGGTGACCGACACGACTTTCCGCGACGCGCATCAATCGCTCTTCGCGACGCGGCTGCGTGGTTACGACATGCTGGCCGTGGCGGACGCGGTGGCGCGGCGCACGCCCAACTTGTTCAGTATGGAGATGTGGGGCGGGGCAACGTTTGACACGTCGATGCGCTTCCTGCACGAAGACCCGTGGCAGCGCTTGCGCGACTTGCGCGCCCGCGTGCCAAACATTTGTTTCCAGATGCTTTTTCGCGGCTCGAACGCCGTGGGTTATTCCAATTATCCCGACAACGCCGTTTCCGGTTTTGTGAAACACGCGGCGGCAAGCGGCATGGATATTTTCCGCATTTTTGATTCGCTGAATTATCTGCCGAATCTCACTGTCGCGATGGATGCGGTGCAGGAGACGCACGCCATTTGCGAGGCGGCGATTTGTTATACGGGCAACATCCTTGATCCGGCGCGCGATAAATATTCACTCAAGTATTACGTCAAGCTGGCGAAGGAATTAGAAAAGATGGGCGCGCACATTCTGGCCATCAAAGACATGGCCGGCCTTTGCAAACCGGCGGCGGCGAGTGCGCTGGTGAAGGCATTGAAGGAAGAGATTGGCATACCGATCCATTTCCACACGCACGACACCAGCGGCATCGCGGCGGCGAGCGTGTTGAGTGCAGCGGAAGCGGGCGTGGATATTGCCGACTTGGCGATTGCCTCAATGAGCGGTTCGACGAGCCAGCCTAACTTGAATTCCATCGTGGCCGCGCTGCAATTCACCAAACGCGACACGGGTTTGGATTTGGATGCGCTGAATGAGTTTGCCGATTACTGGGAACAGGTGCGCGGCTACTACGCGCCGTTCGACACGTCGCCGAAGTCCGGCAGCGCGGAAGTGTATCTGCACGAAATGCCCGGCGGCCAGTTCACCAACCTGAAAGAACAGGCCGCCTCGATGGGCCTCGCGCATCGTTGGCCGGAAATCGCGCGGACTTACGCGGAGGTCAACCAGCTTTTCGGCGATATCGTGAAGGTGACGCCCAGCAGCAAGGTCGTTGGCGATATGACAATGTTTCTGGTCACGCGTGGTATCAAGCCGGCGGATGTTTTGAATCTCGAACCGGGAGCAACGCCGTTTCCTGAATCGGTCATTGATATGATCAGCGGCGGCCTCGGTCAACCGATGGGCGGCTGGCCGAAGAAACTGCAGCACGTCATTCTCGGTGACCGCAAGCCGTTGAAAGGTCGTCCCGGTGAATCGTTGAAACCGCTCAATTTCAAAAAAATTGCCGAAGAACTTTCGGCCAAGCTCAAGCGCGAAGCGACGGACGACGATGTGTTCAGCCACATCATGTATCCGGAAGTGTTCGCCGCCTTCACCAAGAATGAAAATACCTTCGGCGATCTTTCCGCGCTCCCCACGCCGGCGTTTTTCTATGGGATGAAGCCCGGCCAGGAAATTTCCGTGGAGATCGAGTCAGGCAAAACGCTGTTCATCCGACTCGTCAACATCGGGGCGGTGGATGCCGAGGGCAAGCGCGCGATTAATTTCGAGTTGAACGGCATGACGCGGCAGTTGGCCATCGTGGATCGTTCCGCCAAGCCGACGATCAAGGCGCGACAGAAGGCGGATTCGGCCAAACCGAACGAAGTCGGCGCGCCGATTCCCGGACTCGTCACCGCGCTCGCCGTCAGCGTGGGCGCGAAGGTGGCGAAGGGCGACAAGCTCCTCACGCTCGAAGCCATGAAGATGCAGACGACCATCTACGCACCCGCCGCTGGCGTGGTGGATGAAATCTGTGTGCAGAATGGCGATGCACTGGAGAGCAAGGATCTCATCCTGAAAATGCGTCTCGCATAAACGGACGATGTTACAATTTTACGCGATGAGTTTATGTTGTGGACATGGGCAGCGGGCAAGTCAGAATGATTGAATCGAAAATAGATTTTCAATTATCAACTTACTTGGGAAGTTGTGTTTTCCACATCAGGCGCCATGGCAGCAGCGCAAGAAAGCAATCGTTCTGGTTTGGACGCTGGCGGTTGGAATCTTCATGGGTGGGCTAGTGGTGGTTTTCTGTCTCTATCAAAACCGGCGGCATTAAACCCTAGGGTTCGCGGCACAGAACCTTGGTCAAAGAAAAAGCGTCTGACTTAAAACCCATTAAAAGTCAGACGCTTCAACCCAAACCCATGACCTAACGATTAAATAGACCGGCTGGGTTAAAGTTTGTTCAAAGAATTTTTAAAAAAGATTTTCCAGTGTGCTGGTGCGTGTAAATTTCCTTTTCTTAATAGGCGTTCCCACTATTCTTCGGCGCAAATTGATTGCCGAAATTATGTCGCAAAACCCAGTGGAAAATACGCTCGTGATTCTCAAACCGGATTCTTTTTGGCGGAATCTCAACGAACTGGTGGAGGCGCGCATCAAGGGCTTGGGTTTAACGGTGATTGCCGAAGCCACGCTGGCGGGTGGAAAAAATTTGCCGGAGGAAAAATGGCGTGAGTTTTATTTCCCCGCCATTGGCGATCGTCCGCCTTGTCTCGAAGGAACTTCCAAATACATGGCGCACGGTCCGGTGAAGGTCATTCACCTGCGTGGTGCAGATGCGATTCAAAAAGTGCGCACCGCCGTGGGCAAGACACGTCCGTGGCAGGCGGAGCAGGGGACGATCCGCGGCGATTTCTGGGCAGGCGCGGAGGAAGCCAATGCGCCGCATCGCCTGAAATTCCAGCAACCGGGCGACGACAAGTTTTTGTTCAACATGATACACGCCTCAGATTCCACGCCGAGCTTTGAGCGAGAAATCTGTTTCTTCAGTCTGTTACACTGAATCTTTGATCTGGCCTAATATGTTCGCCGCGCGCCGTCGTCCAATTTTTTTTGCACCGGGATTTCTATTTGCGTCGTTGTGTCTACTTTCGGCAACGGCTTTTAGTGATATCGTCACCAACCGTCCCGTTTCGCAGACGTATCTAAAATCCATTTTTGCGGTGGAAGGTGATAATCCTTACCCGACCAATGATGATGGCACACTTGTGTTCAGCGCGATGGATTCCAAATTTAATTCCGGCAACGGCCACGGTTATCGTAATGAGGTCAAGGTGATTGATGTCTTGCGCCGTTCCGTAGGCGCGACGAAAGATCATTTTTCCGCGACGATTACGCCGCTGCTGCCTGTAGGTGGCAAGACAATCGTAGCGCAATATCATGTGGAAAGCCTCGACACTGAATTGAAAGTCTACATTCAGGACACCAAGGAGTTCGGCGCATTCAATGGTGTGAATGGCGATGGCGTCTTTGATGTGCTGGTCAGAATTTTGGGAACCAATGGCAAGGAAACGATGACGCCGCTGGCGCAAATCAAGTCCGGCGAAAGCTTCCGGCTAGCCATTGACCTTGACGGTGGCGCGGTGACGGTCATGGTTGAGAGCCAAACAAAAAGGCACCAGACGACCGGTCGAACGCAGATTAAGGATTTGGGTAAAAACATCTACTTCAAGTTTGGTGATTATTTACAGGCCTTGGATGTCGTCACAGGTGGCCACACTACGGACAGCAAGAAATGGGAGGCCTACTATCAAGCGCATCAGATTGACCGGAGCCGGATAAAATTCAGCGAAGTGAGCTTCAGTCACGAATAGATGCATGGTCAAATTTCCTTTTCTTCAAGCGCTTTCCAGTTATTCTACGGCGCTCGATTGGCGGTTTTTATCCGCTTTCGTTTTTTTTGTAAATGGACGCCGCACACATACGCAATTTCAGCATCATCGCCCACATTGACCACGGGAAGACTACGCTCTCCGACCGGCTCCTGCACATGACCGGCACCATCGCCACGCGCGACATGTCGGAGCAGTTGCTCGACGCGATGGATCTGGAGAAAGAACGCGGCATCACGATCAAGGCGCATCCGGTGACGATGCTTTACACGGCCAAGAACGGCGAGACGTATGAACTGAACCTGATTGATACGCCGGGGCATGTGGATTTCGCGTATGAAGTTTCCCGCAGCTTGAGCGCGTGCGAAGGCGCGTTGCTGGTGATCGATGCCGCCCAAGGCGTCGAGGCGCAGACCGTTGCCAATTACCATCTCGCGGCGAAGTTGAATCTCACGATTATTCCCGTTATCAACAAAATTGATCTCGGTCACGCGAACGTGCCGCAGGCGAAGCAGCAGCTCGAAGACGTTTTGGCGATTCCCAGCGAGTGGGCGATTCCGTGCAGCGCAAAACAAGGCATCGGCATTCAGGATATTCTCGAAGCCATCGTCGAACGCGTGCCGCCGCCGAAGCCGACGGGCGAAAAGAGTTTGCAGGCGCTGGCGTTTGATTCGTATTTCGATACTTACAAAGGCGTCGTGACGCATGTGCGCGTCTTCAACGGCGAGATCAAGCCGGGCATGATGGTAAAACTGTTGCACTCCGGCCGGAACGTCGAGGTGAAGGAAGTCGGCAGCTTTAATCCGAAGCCTTACATCCGCGAAAAATTGGAAGTCGGCGAGACCGGCTACATGACGGCGAACATCAAGAGCGCGGCGGACGTGAAGATGGGCGACACGATCACCGACGCGCGGAATCCTTCCTCGGTGTTGCCGGGTTTTAAGGAGATTCATCCGATGGTGTTCAGCGGTATTTACCCGATCAACACGGCGGACTATGAACAGTTGAAACAATCCATGGGGAAACTGAAGCTCAACGATTCGGCGTTCGTGTATTCCTCGGAAACGTCGGTGGCGCTCGGTTTCGGCTTTCGCTGTGGCTTTCTCGGCTTGCTGCATTTGGAGATTGTTCAAGAGCGTTTGCGCCGCGAATACGACATGGACATCATCGCGACGTATCCGAGCGTGGTCTACAAGGTCACGATGTCGGACGGCACGATGAAAGAAGTGGATAATCCGGCGTTCATGCCGGACGTGACGTATATCGCGAAAATCGAAGAGCCGATGGTGAAAGCTTTCGTGATCTGTCCGAACGAAAACATCGGCGACATGATGGCGCTGATTTCCGAGAAGCGCGGCAACGTGGATCACACCGAGACGCTCGATCAACGGCGCGTCATGTTGACGAGCTTGATTCCGCTAAACGAGATCCTGATTGATTTCCATGACCGCATCAAAAGCATCACGCGCGGTTTTGGCTCGATGGATTACGAGACCGATGAATACATGGAGAGCGACATGGTGAAGCTCGACATGCTGGTGAACACCGAACCGATGGACGCGTTCTCGTGCATCGTGCACCGCACGAAGGCGGAGGGCAGGGGACGCTCACTCGCGGAGAAATTGAAAGAGGTTATACCGCGCCAGCAATTTCAAGTGAAGATTCAGGCGGCCATCGGCGGCAAGATTGTGGCGTCCGAAGTCATCAGCGCCTTCCGCAAAGACGTGACCGCGAAATGTTACGGCGGCGACGTCTCGCGCAAACGCAAGCTGCTCGAGAAACAGAAAGAGGGCAAAAAGCGCATGAAATCTATCGGCAACGTCAACATCCCGCAGGAAGCCTTCATCGAAGTGCTCAAGGCGTAAACTAAATATGACCAAGAACAAAATCTATCGCGTGCTCGGTTTTGTGATGGTTCCACTGGGGCTTTTCCTGACCATCATGGCGTTAAAGTCACAAGGCCAGCCGACGGGCGGCTTTCCGTGGATTAAGCTCGGCCCGGTCGGACTTATGCTCATCATTGGCGGCATTGGCCTTTTGTTTCTACCGAAAAAAATCAAATTCAAATGAACGGAAACGCTTACGAATCCGTCAGAGCATGGAATTATCTATGACCATTTTGCGCTGGTTCCTTTCCAAAACCGTTCGCGAGGCGACGGCGGTGAGCAAACACTACCGTCGCCTACTCGCAGCGCAGCGGGACGTCCTCTCGCCGCAAGCCGTCGCGGCGGTGCTGACGGCGGAGAACAATCTGCGAACGGCGATGGCTGGTGGCAACATTGGCGCCATCCGCATCAAGGCGGAAGAATTGCAATTTGCCGCCGAAAAAAATCTCAAGCCGTATCCGCATGCGGCGTGGCGTGAAAATGTGGAGGTGTTGCTTGTTGCGCTGGCAGTGGCGATGGCTATCCGCACTTTTTTTATTCAGCCGTTCAAGATTCCGACTGGCTCAATGCAGCCGACGTTGTTTGGTGTTAACGCTTATCCAGATTATGCACATACATGGGAAGCGCTGCGATTTGGGCAGGAGGATTTGGCTCGGGCTGAGTTTGCTAAGCAATCACGAGCGGCCAAGTCCATGATCATTCCGTCTGGCTGGCAGCGCATCAAAGAATGGTTTCAAGGCAATTCCTATCTTCACATCGTGGCCGACATGGATGGCGCCATTGAAGTCGGCCCGGCCACGCGTTTTCTCATCTTCACCCTCAAACAAACCTACATGCTAGGCGGCGTCGAACATACGCTCTGGTTCCCGCCGGATTTCGGTGAATCCCAGGGTGGCATTGATCCGCTGGCCTATCGCGCGGGAATTTTCCCCGGCCGTGTGTTTCACAAGGGTGATGACATCATCAAGTTGCGGATGAGCGCTGGCGACCATTTGTTCGTGGATCGGATGTCGTATAATTTCCGCAAGCCTTACCGTGGCGACACGATTGTCTTTGAAACGGAGGGCATTCCCGAAGACAAGCGTGATCAGTATCACATTCCCGCCGATCAGTTTTACATCAAACGGCTCGTGGCGTTGCCGGGCGAAAAGGTCAGCATAGGCGACGACCGCCATCTGCGCATCAACGGACAGCGTCTCGATGCCTCGACGCCGCATTTTGAAAGAGTTTACGGCTTCAATCCCGCCGAGCCGCCGCAGCAAAGCCAGTGGTCGGGTCACATTAATGGCGCGGTTGCGCAGGCATATAAATTCGGATTTCTGCCGATATTTCCCGACCAAGATACGGTTTATGAAGTGCCATCCGACGGCTGTATGCCAATGGGTGACAATACCTGCAATAGCTTGGACTCGCGTTTTTGGGGTGCCATTCCCGAAAAATACGTCATCGGCAAATCCTTCTTCGTGTATTGGCCGCTGACCGAGCGGTTCGGTTGCGGCAATCGCTGAAATCAGCCGATGAAACCGGTGAGCCCTGAAACAGTCCTTGTCACCGGCGCGTCCTCCGGCATCGGCTTGGAACTGGCAAAATGTTTTGCGGCGGACAAGTCAAATTTGATTCTCGTCGCGCGCAATTCTGGCGCGTTAGAAAAGCTTGCCGACGAATTGCGCTGTGAATACAAAATCACTGTTCACGTCATCACAGCAGATTTGACCAAACCGGAGTCGCCATCAGAAATTTTTGCACAGGTGGGCAGGACGGGGTTGACGGTAGATGTTTTGGTTAACAACGCTGGCTTTGGATTACATGGCGTTTTCGCAGAATTGCCACTACTTCATCAACTCGAAATTATTCAGGTCAACATTGCGGCGCTGACGGCACTAACCGGATTATTTCTGCCGGGCATGATTCAACGTAAGCAAGGCGGCATCCTAAACGTCGGTTCGGTTGCCGGGTTTTTGCCGGGGCCGAACATGGCGGTTTATTACGCGAGCAAGGCGTTCGTGCTATCGCTTTCCGAAGCGCTTCACGAAGAGCTACGCGGCACGGGTGTGTGTGTCACAAATCTTTGTCCGGGGCCAACGGAAACCAATTTTTCAAAAGTAGCGCGTGCCTACCAAGCTCGAATTACGCAGGTCGCCAAAATGTCCTCTGAAGAAGTGGCTGGCGCAGGCTGGCAGGCTTTCCGCGCTGGTGATTGTTTGAGAGTTCCGGGAAAAGGAAACTTTCTGCTGGTGCAATTGGGGAGATTTATTCCGCGCTCCACCTTGCGCAAAACTGTGGCCAAGTATAACAAATTGAAGTAAAACCGAATTGGGGTTGTGATGAATCTCTACGGCATCAAATGAGGCGGGGTTACCAAAGTGCCCAAAGAGCAAGCCGGATTTGTGCCAACGAGCGATATGGAGTAAACTCCGCTTGCCGGGCACGCTGGAATTTCCCCTGCGCTTGTGAGTTTAATGTAAGGCTTTAGATCGTCTGGATAATTTATCAAATCGCCATTTTTTTTGCCTTTTTCCAACGCAAATTGCGCGGCTGCGCTTTCAATTTTTAGAAGGTTACTGATACAGGTGTTTGCTTGGGCTGAGGCGCGTTGTCGAACATAATTTGGAATCGCAATGGCCAGAACAATTCCAAGAATCAAAACCACTATCATAATTTCAACAAGTGTGAATGCGGTCGACGGCGATGTCGCACTCAACCGCCAACTTGATGATTTAATCTTCACAGGTTAAGTAAGAATAGCACACTTTATACCACATAGTTAATAATCACTATCACTACTGTCCGGTTTAAAAACCGAGTAAACATTGATGATTTTCGGTGTCTGGCGGTTGTGTAGCAGGTGGCAGTTG
>CAIXFY010000072.1 GCA_903918885.1 uncultured Verrucomicrobia subdivision 3 bacterium | reverse complement strand
GGCGCAAATTGCCTTATGCTTTGCTCCTCGCGAGCTTGTTGGTGTTCGGTTTCTGGCCGAAATTGCTCACGGAAAAAATCAATCCTGACGCACAGAAAATTGTCGCCTTGGCAACTGGCAACATGGTCACGGCCAACGCACCAAGCGCGCCCGCAGTAAATTTTGTTGCGCAAAACAAATGAATTCCTCCCTGATCATGCTGGAAATTTCGGTGATCGGCCTCGGCCTCGTGCTGATGTTGGCCGATCTGTTTGTGCCTGCCGAGCGCCGTCGCTACATCGGCTACGCGGCCATCTTGGCGCTGGGCGTGCTGCTCGTGACGAGCTTGAGCGGCAACGGCGGCTGCGGCCAATTCGGCACCGCGTTCGGCGGTATGTTCGTCAACGACGCTCTGTCGCTGTTCTTCAAACAACTCTTCATTGTCGCGGCGATTCTAGTTCTGTTCATGGCTGCAGAATTTGCCGACAAACTCGCCGAGGGGAGCGTGGCGGAATATTATTCGCTCATTCTTTTTGCGCTGGCGGGAATGTTGTTCGCCGCGTCGTCCAACGACTTCACGATGCTGTTCGTTTCCATCGAACTCATCACGGTCACGTTTTACGTCCTTGTCAGTTTCCAGCGCAGCAAACTCCAATCGCTCGAAGCTGGTGTGAAATATCTGATTCTCGGCGCGCTCTCATCGTCATTCATGGTGTTCGGCATCGCGCTGATTTGGGGCACGACCGGTGAACTCAACTTCACCAAACTCGCCGCTGTCGCGCCACAGTTTGAAACCAGCCGGATTTTTCTGCTTGGCGTGCTGTTGGTTTTGGTCGGACTCGGCTTCAAGATCGCCGCGTTCCCGTTTCAAATCTGGGCACCGGACGTTTATCAAGGCGCGCCGACGCCGACCACCGCGTTTCTCGCCATCGGTTCCAAGGCCGCCGGATTTGTTCTGCTCCTGCGCGTGCTATTCACCGCCGTGCCAAGCGTGACGGCGCATTGGGCAAACCTGCTCATCGTCATTTCCGGCATCACGATTCTTTACGGAAATCTTTGCGCGATTCCGCAGCGGAATTTGAAACGCCTGCTCGGTTATTCCAGCATCGCCCACGCCGGCTACCTGTTGCTCGGCGTGGCGGCATTGAACGCGAGCGGACAGTCGGCACTGATGTATTATCTCGCCGGTTACTTGTTCACGGTGATGGCGGCGTTTTTCGTTATCACGTTGGTTATGCGCCATCTGGCGACGGAAGATATTTCCGGTCTCGCTGGCTTGAACCAGCGTTCGCCTTTGCTCGCCGCCACGCTGACCATAGCGATGGTGTCGCTCGCGGGCATTCCGCCGCTGGCCGGCTTCTTCGGAAAATTCTTGCTGCTCAAAGCGGTGATTGAAACCGCGCAGGCCACCGGCAATCACGGCTATTATTGCCTCGCCTTCACGGCGCTCGCGGGCGTGATCATTTCGCTCTACTATTATTTCGGAGTCATTCGGGCGATTTATTGGAGTAAGGAAGCGGGTGATTTGTCCGTTATCGAGCTTTCGTCGTCGGCGAAGCTTTCTATCTGGGTCTGCCTCGTAGGAATCTTCTGGATTGGCCTGTGTCCGAATATACTTTTAAACATCACCAATCTCGCGGCGACTGCCTTGGGAAAATAATTTGAGCTGTAAAATAAAAACGCGCCGACAAAATTCTGTCGGCGCGTTTTGTTTTAAACGAATTCCATTTATACCGTGCGCATCTGCACCGCATCCACGATTTCAGTGCCGACGGAAATCGCGCCGATGATTACGACGGTGTCGCCCGGATTCAGTTTGCCGTCGGCGACGAGACTTTTCAGTCCGCTTTCAATGGTGTTCTGCGGCTGGATGAAATCGAATTCCATGACGAACGGCGTGACGCCCCAGCTCAAGGTGAGTTCGTTGGCGGAGCGGTCGTTGTCGCACATTGCGTAAATCGGCGAATAGCGCGGGCGCATCCAAGCGGCGTAGCGCGCCATGTGGCCGTGCCGCGTGAACGAGACGATGGCGGCGGCCTTGAGTTCGTTGGCCATGACGACGGCGCTTTTCACAAGTTTCTGACGGGCGGTGGTCAGTTCCGCCGCTTCGTGAAATTGCGCGCTACCGCTGCGCTCGATGCGCGTGGCAATCTTGTCGAAGACTTCGATGCACTTGAGTGGATATTTACCGACGGTGGTTTCGCCGCTCAACATGATGGCGTCTGCTTCCTCAAAAACGGCGTTCGCGATGTCGGTGACCTCGGCGCGCGTGGGCATGGGTGAATGAATCATGCTTTCGAGCATGTGCGTGGCGACGATGACGGGCTTGCCGATGCGCAGGCAGGTCTTGCCGATGCGGCGCTGGACGATGGGCAGTTCGTAGTAGGGGATTTCAATGCCCAAATCGCCGCGCGCAACCATAATGCCATCGGCTTCGCGCACGATGGCTTCGAGATTCTTAATCGCCTCCTGATCCTCGATTTTGGCGATTACGAACGGCTGTGGCTGCTTGTCGCCAAAAAGTTCCCGGAGCTGCAACAGGTCGCGTGCCTCGCGCACGAATGAAAGCGCGACAAAATCAACTCCAAGTTCGAGGCCGAGCTTCACGTCCTTGATGTCCTTGGCGGTGAGCGCGGGGAGCGAAACTTTCACGCCGGGCAAATTGATGTGGCGGCGACTGCCGAGCGTGCCGGCGGTCAGAACTTCGCATTCCACCTTGTTGCCGGACTTGGCGAGCACCTTCATTTCAATCGCGCCGTTATCGAGCAGCACTACGTCGCCGACGCTGATGTCGTTGATGAAATTTTCGTAATTCACGTCCACGGAATGTTCCTCCTCGGACTTTTCACCGCGCACGGTGAGCGTAAATTTTTGTCCGGGTTTCAGATCAAGCGGCGAAGCGATGTCACCCGTGCGGATGGCCGGACCTTGCGTGTCCATGAGGATGCCCGTGTGGCGCGAACGCTTGGCCGATTCGCTACGGATGGAATTGAACACGCGGCGCACCCAGTCATGCGGGGCGTGGGACATATTCAGTCGGAAAACATTAACGCCGGCGTCAATCAGCTTACCAATCATCTCAGCGGAATCGGTCGCCGGACCAAGGGTGGAAACGATTTTGGTATGGCGCAGATTGCTTCTTTGCATAGCTTTGAATCGTAGCTAATTTGTAAATCAATTAAAAGTTTTAACTCAGATTCGCCTCCAATCTTGCTTGCCAAACCTAAACCAACCAGCCATCATCCTGCCCTAACTTTTAAATAATAATATGGCTGACGTCGCAAATAAATATCCCGAAAACGTTTCCGGAAAATACTTCGTTGACAACCAATGCATTGACTGCGACCTGTGCCGCGAAACGGCGCCGGATAATTTCAAGCGCAATGAAGACGGTGGGTATACTTTCGTCTACAAGCAACCCGCCTCGCCCGACGAGGAGGCCCGCTGCAAGGAAGCCAAAGAAGGCTGCCCCGTGGAAGCCATTGGCGACAACGGCTGATTTCAATCCAAAACAAAAACCCGCAGGTTTGAACCTGCGGGTTTTTTATTGTCAAAATTTCCGGCTTTATTTAAGCAGCAGCGGCTTCGACTGGGAGTGACATGCGCACCACGCCGGATTCGGAGGGGACGATTTCCAGCTTGCCGTGGTGTGTTTCGATGATTTTCTGGCTTACCGTGAGGCCGAGCCCGAGCCCGACATTGCGGGTGGTGAAAAACGGCGCGGGAATTTTTTTGGCCGCCTCCACGGTGAACCCACCGCCAGTGTCGTTGACCTCGATGGTTATGGAGCGTTCAGCGCCATTGCCAGCGGGTTTGAGCGTCACGCCAATCTTCGGATTCTGCGGATTGGCCTGCAGCGCATTAATCATGATTTCGGAAAGCGCGTGTTTCAACGCCGCGCGGTCGCCGACCACGACGAGCGACTTGCTGGAATTTTCAAACTTCAACTGCGCACCGCTCGTAGGCTGGTGTTTGATTGCTTCCTGATAGGCTTCTTCAACCAAGGTGCCGATGGCAAAAGTTTCCTGTTCCAAATGGCCGTCGCGCGCGAGGAAACGCATTTGATTGTTCAACCGCATGATGCGGCGCACGCCTTCGCCCAGCGCCGTGTCGAGCGACTTGCGGAACTCTTCATCGCCAAAATGTTCGCTCAAAAGCTGGTGGTGCGTGGACAGTGGAACCACGGCATTGCCGATTTCATTCACCAAGCGATATGACATGGAGCGAATGAGGCGCAGGCTGGATGCCTCGACCTCCAGCCGGTTCAACTGCTCGCTTTCGGACAAATCCTCGGCGGTGAGCAGCGCGGAAACCGGCACGGACGAATTACCGTGCTGGAACGGAATCACGGAAACTTTATACACTGTGCCCGGCGCATTTTCGGGTTCGAAACGGAACGGCTCGAGTGCCGCACCGGTCTTCAACACCTGATAAATCTTACCACCAAGCGAAGGCGGCAGGTCGCTGAATTCCAATTTACCGGTGCGCTCGTTCTTGCGTCCGAAATGCCGCCGCGCCGACTTGTTGGCGTGGAGCACCTTTAAATCGCGGCCGACCACGATGCACGCACTGTTCAATTCGCGCAGCACGTCGGTCATCATTTCGTGGTTGCCCGCGAGCTGGTCGTGCAGCCAGATGTTGCGCAGCGCAAGGCCGACCTGTTCAAGTAAATGGAAAATCAGTTCCAGCTCCACATTCACCAGCGGTTCGCCGGTGACGCGGCCGTCGAAAATGGCGACGCCGATAATCGTATCGCGATTGGGAATCGGCACGGCGACCTGCGCGCCGAGCAGTTCAAATTCCTTTTGCACCTCGGCGTCGGCGCGAGCCTCGTCGCTGTCGCGGCGGAGGATGCGGCCGAGTTTGGTGACTTGCGCGCCGATGCCGGAATCAAGCGACAGCTCAAAATGTTCGAGCAGGCCGTTCGCGAGGCCAATGGCCGCCGCCGAGCGCAGCCGCCGCGCGTCTTCGGGTGAAATGACTTCGGTGAGCGGCGAACACGGGCGGTTCAGGAAAATCGCGGCGCGATTGACGCTCAAGATGTCGCGGAGAAATTGCAGAAACTGTTTCAGCATCGCCTCGGCGTCGAGCGAGTGTGTGAGGATGGGGGAAAAATCACGCAAAACATCGAGCGTTTGCGAGGCGTTCACGAAGCGCTCGCCGGCACCCGGATCCGCAGCGGCGCGGGTGAAGATGGCGGTGTTACCAGTGGGAACTTGAGTCGCTCGCGGAGCCGCCGACACCGCCCAGAGGCGGTTGAGAACGGCATTCAAAAGTTTCGCGCGGATGGGCTTGGTCAGCACATGCGTGACGCCGTGGAGAAACGCTTCTTCTTCCCAGTCGGCCGCCGTCAGTTCGGTGTAGGCGATGATGGGGGATTTTTTGTCGCGGCGGCGGAGGCGTTCGATGGTCCAGATGCTTTCCACGCCCATCAAATCAGCGTCGAGGATGCATGCCCCGGCGAGTCCGTGAACCACGAGCGGCTCAGCTTCCTCAACATTGATGCGATGAACGACGCGATATTGTTCGGCGTCGAGACAGGCGCGAACGGCCTCGGCGAAGTCGGGATGGGGGGACAAGACCAGAATCGTTTTCATCGGATGTTTGGGCGAAACTGATTTTGCGAAGTTGGCATTTCTGCCCCTTATCCTTTACCGAAACCAACAAAAGGTCAATGGAATCTTGAGGGAAATACGATTTCCACCCGTCAACTCTGGGAGATCAGTTTGTCCCAAAATTTTTCATTGAACATCGCCTTCTTGAGAAACGCCGTGTCTTCGGATCCGGCAGTCGTTACTTCTGGCCGCAGCGGCAGACGGATGACGAAGCGGTTGCCGATACCGGGCAGATTTTGCGCCTCGATTTTGCCGCCATGATGGTGGGCGATAAAAAAACAGGCCATCAAATTGATGCCGTATTCCGAGGGTTTGCCGCTGGTGATGACAAAGGGATCCAGCACGACGCGCAAGGCTTCTTGCGGCAGTGCCGGGCCGTTGTCGGTGAGCTCAATCGCCATCTCTTTGTCGTGGACTTGCGCCGAAAACGAAATCTGACTACCGGCGGGCAGCATGGCCAGTTCGTCTTTCACGAGCAATTCCAACATGCGGTCAAATTTCGGCTTGTCCACCTGCATGGGCGGCAGTGAATCGGAAATATTATTTTTCACCTCAATCCGCCGCGTCGCGAGCTGACTGGCCAAGCCCGCGAGACAATTGTCCACGGCGGCCTTTAGTTGAATCTGGTCGGCGAACGGTTCCCCTGATTTGTTTTCCGAGGCGGTGCGCAAATCGCCAAGCAAGTGGTTGATTTTTTCAATCTGCTCCTGAACGTTTTTGTGGTAGTCGCTCCAGAAATCCGGATCGCGTAGGCTGTCGCCATTGCCTTTTTCCTCGGCCATCTTGAGTGGCGCGAGTTCAAGGAAAGTTTTTACTGCGACCATCGAGTTTTTGATGTGATGACTCAATCCGGCGGCCAGCAGGCCGAGGCTGACCACACGGTCGGCAATCATCATGTTGCGGATAACGGACATTTTTTCGCGCAGCAACTGGTCGCGCTCCGCTTGCAACGCGAAGAAGTCCAGCCCGCGCTTGAAGTCCAATTCCATCTGCGCGAGGTCGAGCGGCTTGTTGACATATTTGTAAATCGCGCCGGTGTTAACGGCCTGGATGGCTACCTCCATGTCGCGGTTGGCGGTGACGAGGATGCGCAGGATGCGCGGATGGAGTTCGCGCGCGCGCTCGAGCAGCCACACGCCCTTTTCGCCGGGCATCCATTGGTCGGTCAGCAGGATGCCGATTTCGGCGGCGTTTTCTTCCAGCAATTTAAGGCCGTCCTGTGCATTGGTCGCCGTGAACACGCGGAACTGGTCGCTGAAATAGCGGGCGAAGGCGGTGAGCGCCTTTTCCTCGTCATCGACATAAAGAATGCCGAATTTTTTGTAATCGTTAGGCGTTTCCATGGGCGGGCTTTGACGGATCGTTGGCGGGTAGGTCAATGATGAATTCGCAGAATTTCCCCGGCGCGCTCTCGACGCGCAGGTTTCCGCTGTAGCCGCGGACGATGCCGAAACAAATGCTCAAGCCAAGGCCCGTGCCCTTGCCGATGTCCTTGGTGGTGAAGAACGGATCAAAGATTTTCGCCAGATTCTGCGGGTCAATGCCCGCACCGTTGTCGCGAATGGAAATCAACTGGCGGTCGTTTTCGAGGCGGCAGGAGACGGTGATCGTGGGTTGGTCGTCGCCGGAAAATTCTTTTGCGCTGAGCGCGTCAATGGAGTTTTCCAACAGGTTGACCAGCACCTGATTGAACTGTTGGCGGTTGACCCAAATGAGATGCCCCAGCGTCAGATTTTGCTCTAGGCGGATGTTTTTTTCCTCTAACTGATTGGCCACATAGCGCAGGGTGGTTTTGAAAATATGCGCGACATCAACGGGCTCTGGCTCCTGCCCGCCGGGTTGCGAGAAGGTGAGTAGGTCGGATACAATGCTGTCTATGCGCGTGAAGCCGTCGCTCATGTCCGCCACGATGGCGCCCGCCTCGGCGTGCTGTTCCGGCGGCAGATTTTTAAAGCGCTTGCGCAGCGTATCCAGATTCATGCGCGCGTAATTGAGCGGATTGCGGATTTCGTGCGCGATTTTGGCGGCGAGCAAGCCGAGCGAAGCCATTTTTTCGGACTGCACGAGCTGGGCCTCAGCCTCGCGGATGTCGCGGTTGGCCTTTTCCAACTCGGTATTTTTTTCAGAGAGCTGGCTATTGCTGAATTCGAGTTCCTGTTTGCTTTGGTCCAACTGGTAGCGGAAGGCAAATTCGTTGTAACGGATTTTGCTGTGAAAAAATCGGCCGGTAACCACGATGATTCCCGTCAAGCTCAGGAAATAGACATTGTTAAAAAAAATGCCAAACTGGTGGATGGAACCGTTGGCCAAGCAGGCGGCCAGATACATGATGATGATCAAAGTCGTGGCGACAAGGCTTTCCAAGAATGTCCAGTTCATCACAAACCCCACCGCGAGTAGAACCAGATTAAGACCGGCATAGTAAGGGGAACTTGCGCCGCCCGGGATGCGATAAATCATCAGGGAAATAAAAAAGGCGGGTAGCATCGCTAGAGCAACACCCAGACTGCGACAATGTTTCTTGGCGAAAGGCGTGGCTAACAGACTCAACCAACCCGCTATGAGCACATCGCACAGCAAGCGCAACTTGAGGAATTCAACGACTCTGTCCGGATAAACAAAATAATCAAGAACCGTCCCGGCGGGCATCAGCACCAGACCGAGGTAGCAGGTGACTTTGAAGTTGGCGATGGTGGCTGTCCGATCCCAATCCTGATAGGCGGCATCAATTTCGCTTGGACTGGGAGACGTGCTACGCATTTTGGGGTTTTCTGACTTCCAAAAATACATTCACCGAAGTGAGGTCGGACTGAACCAAGCAAGCTTCCCCCAATGCCGCATCGGGTCGGAAATCAAATAATTCCTTCGCATTACGGTAAATCAGGTTCCAATCGAGAATATATTCCAGCTTGTTGCGAAAGGGCCGCGTGCCGTCAACATTAGTCACGAGCAGTAGGCCGTTGGGGGCAAGCAACCGATAAAAAACCTCCACCAGTTGTTTGCAGACGCTGTCCGGCAGATAGTCGAAGAGACCGGCGCAATAAATAAAATCATATTCTTCCGTCGTCGGATTTTTATCCCAGCGCATGGCTTCCTTGAGCAATTGCTGCACGGTTTTTTTGCGCATCTCAATGGACGTTCTGCGCTCAAAGCGTCGGCTGGCTTCTTGCAACAGGCGGCTCGTGTATTGGATGGTCTCCTCGTTGAAATCAAGCAAAGTGAACCGGGCATGGTTACAAAGATCGCTCTCGCCCAAGAATTCCTGAATCTCGTGGGCTGGGCCACAACCTAGATTGAAAATCCGAGCCGGACGCGACTGATTCCGGGTGCGCAGAATCTCCTCCACCAGTTTTCTTTTCAGATATTTGATACGGTTGCGATGGGCTTGCGCGGGAAGCTGGTTGAGAAACCAAGCGTTCACCACTTTGGCATACAATGAATCGCCCTGGTAAGGATTTTGTAAAATCATGTTCACCATCCCATAATCACCCGCGTAGCCCAGCGGCTTGTGAAAAGTGCGGTGACTAAAAGGGGAGCACATCAACAGTGAATGAAGATTGCGGCGCGTGAAATGCATGTGTGCCGGGCGCAAATCTTGTTCCAGTCGGCCGGTGATTTCTTCAAACCGGTCACCCAACGACTCAATGGCCGCAATAGCTGGCCCAGCAAGTTCGTGGGCGGCTTGTTGCTCCTTCCCCGCGCGGTTTCCATTCTTGGCGGCCTCAAATTGCAACTCAATCTGTCCCATCCACAGTTGCATATCCGACAACAGCGACCGCATATCCGCGATTACGACTTTGAATTCCGGCAATACTTTATAGACCTTTTGCCATTGTTGTAAGAATTCACCAAAGCCTTCGCGCAAGGACGCTTCACCTTTGCGCTCTGCCGATTTCGCGTTTATCCAATGATCGTCGAGCGTCACTTCGCAGGCCATAGCACTGCCCGTGTTGACCAGATTGCTAACCACCGCCCGCCCTGAATAAACTTCCTGATCGTTGAGGATGATTTTGAAATTCTCCAGCACCTCGGACATCTGCAGCACGCTGGAAGGGATGTAGATTTCAAAGGTCGCGCGAAACCGGGTGAAATGAAGCAGCGTCGCCCGAATCTCTTGTCCGGAACTATTTCGACAGGAAATCTGGCTTGTCAGCAATTTTGATTCGGCAATGGCGGCTTTCATATCTGGCGTAATCCCGAGTTAAAACGGAGCGATGATAATCACCGCCGTAACGGTGGCGACTTTTCGCTCCCGCACAAAAAGTTCAACGGTGCCCAGACATATGTTTTTTCGCAGATGCACCGATGCCACAAATGTAACGACTTGATCATCGGGCAGCACCGGACTTTCAAACTTTGCTTCTACTTTGACTAAGCGCGGCCGTCCGCGTAGCCCGGCGTGCCAGCCCCAGACCGCCACCGCTTGGCCAGCGGCTTCAATCAAAAGTGTGCCCGGGAATATGGGGTCGGTCGGAAAGTGCAGCGGAAAAACCCAATGTCCAGGCACATCCATTTCGCAAACCAAACACTTGCCATCGATGGAAGTCACCCGGTCAATCTGCAGCATCTGTTCCACCGGCAGAAACATGGCTTCCAATTGAGGGCGAAAATAAATCGGACGCTTGTCGGTGTCCGGCATTTGCGTGAGCGGGTTTTGATTCATGATTTCAGCCGCCTTCTGTATAGTGCAAAACCGATGGCTTTGAAAATAAATTTGCATCGGCACTTTGGGCCTCGGCCCGGCCACTGGCGGTCGGAATACCGGTTCTACCGGATGTTTTGCTTGCATTTTTCCGGCCGTTGTTTCAAAACACGGCGGAGCCAATCAGTTTTACCTATGAAAATCCACAAGCAAACCCCACTTCTCCGACTCAGTCTGGCCACCGCTGTTCTGGTGGTTTCAACCGGCGCCTTTGCTGAAGGCTTTCGCGATGCCACCATCGGCGCGTTCGATTTGGGGCGCTCCGGCGGCCGCATCGCGCAGGTGGACGACGCCACGGCGGTGCAGAACAATCCGGCCAACATTGTCGACATCACCAACACCGAGGCGCAACTGACGCCTTCGGTGATTTATATCAACGTGGATTACAAATCACCGACCGGCGAGTCCGCTTCCACCATTCACCCAATCAAGGTGCTGCCGAATTTCTTTGCGACCGTCCCGCTCAACGACCGCATGGCCGTCGGTTTGGGTGTGACCGTGCCTTACGGTTTGGGCAATCAGTGGGACAAAAGCTCATCGGCTTACCAGCTGGGCGGCCCGCTCTACAACGCCGCCAATTTCGGCAAGCTCACCACCATCAACATCAATCCGACCTTCGCTTACAAACTATGCGACCGCCTGCAAATCGGCGTAGGTCTGGATGTCATGTGGTCGGATTTGGAAATCCGCCAGCTCGCTTTTCCCGTCTCAGCAACCCAGAGTGCCGAAGTCCATGGCGACAGCGATGGCGTCGGCGTTGGCGGCAACCTCGGCATCACTTGGAAAATTGACGACCGCCAGCGCCTCGCATTGACCTACCGTTCCACGATGACTGTGGATTACAGCGGCACGGCGCGGTTGGAAAATTTCCCCGGCACGCCTACCTCCTTCGGCAGCCAGATCAAATATCCGAACATCGTTCAACTCGGCTACGGCATTGCGCTCACGGACAAAATCCGTCTGGAATCCGACGTTGAATGGGTGCAGTTTTCGATGTTCAAAAATCTGGGAATCACCACCGGCGTGCTACCCGCCGTCGGCAACCTCACGCAAACCATTCCGGAAAACTGGCATGACACCTTCACCGTTGGTTTTGGCGGCGACTGGAAATTCGCCGACCACTGGGTGCTGCGCGCCGGCTACCAGTTCTTTGAAAGCCCCGTGCCGGACTCGACCCTCTCGCCAACCATCCCCGACGCGAATCAAAACGTCTTCACCATCGGGCTCGGCTGGCACGGCCGGCACAGCTCGCTTGAAGCCGCTTACGGCCTCGATTTCTACAACGACCGCAACATCACCGACCCTGCGAATCCGATTCACGGCAAATACAGCTTCAATGTCCACCTGATTTCCCTGGCCTACAATTACGCCTTCTGAAATCCAAAACAAAAATCCCCGCTGAAAACTTTCGGCGGGGATTTTACTTTGGCGGAAATTATTTCTTCAGCGTCTCGTAGCCCCAGCGCAGCATCCGCTCGGTCGTTTCCCAGCCGATGCACGAATCGGTGATGCTCACGCCGTAGCGTAGTTCGGAAATTTTCTTCGGAATCGGCTGGTTACCCTCGTTCAAATGGCTTTCCACCATCAGCCCGATGAGCGATTTGGTCCCGCCCGCGCGCTGCGCGATGACGCTGTGCCAGACTTCCTCCTGCTTGGCGAATTTTTTTTCCGAGTTCGCGTGGCTGCAATCCACCATCAGCACCGGCGGCAGTTTTTCGGCGGCCAGTTTCTGCTCCGCCGCCGCGATGCTCGCCGCGTCGTAGTTCGTCATCGCCCGACCGCCGCGCAGGACGACGTGCGCGTTCGGGTTGCCGTTCGTGCGGACGATGCTCGTCACGCCGTCTTCGTTCAAGCCCAGAAAACTATGCGGATGCCGTGTCGCGCCCATCGCGTCAATCGCCACCTGCAAGCTGCCGTCCGTGGCGTTCTTCAAACCGACCGGCATCGAGAGGCCGCTCGCCATTTCGCGGTGCGTTTGCGATTCCGTAGTGCGCGCACCGATGGCCGCCCAAGTGATGAGGTCGGCGATGTATTGCGGCACGATGGGGTCGAGAAATTCCGTCGCCGCCGACAATCCAAGCGCGTTGATTTGCAACAGCAATTTGCGCGCGATTTTCAAACCGGCTTCGATGTCTTGCGAACCGTCGAGATGCGGATCGTTGACCAATCCCTTCCAGCCGATGGTCGTGCGCGGTTTCTCAAAATAGACGCGCATCACGATTTCCATTTTATCGGCAAACTCCTTTTGTAACTTCGCTAGGCGCGTCGCGTATTCCAACGCCGATTTTTCATCGTGAATCGAGCATGGTCCGATGACGACGAGTAGCCGCGAATCTTGTTGGTTCAAGATGCGGATGACGCGGTCGCGCGACTGCGCCACGAAGTCGTTTACTTTCTCCGGCGTGGGCGATAACGCTTTCATGGCGCGCGGCGAGAGCAGCGGAACGATTTCTTTGACGTGTAAATCCTGCGTGCGATACATGGGCGACAATTATAGCACCAACTCGCGTTGCGGAAAGTCGAAACGCATCTTGTTGGACACGCATCGGATTTTGTGTATTTTCCGGCCACAAGGATATGAGCACGGATAAGCTGAACACCGGCCAAAAAGCCCTCCAGATTAATCTCGACGCCAAGCGTTACGGCACATTCGCTGAAATTGGCGCTGGGCAGGAAGTCGCTCGCTGGTTTTTTCACGTCGGCAAGGCGTCAGGCACCGTGGCCAAAACCATTTCCGCCTACGACATGGCCGTGAGCGACGCGATTTACGGCGCAGCGGAACGCTACGTCAGCCGCAAGCGTCTGCAGGCGATGTTGGATTTGGAATTTGATTTGCTCCTCAAGCGGCTCGACAAAACGCGCGGTGACAAGTGCACGTTCTTTGCCTTCGCCAACACCGTCGCCACCAAACAAGGTGCGCGACCCGGACTCGAAGAAGGCCAGGGTTGGCTCGGTATCAAGTTTCAGGTGCACCCGCACGGCGATCCTTCCACCATCATCATTCATGTGCGGCTACTGGATTGGGAAACACCGCGCCAGCAGGAAACCGTTGGTATCATTGGTGTAAATCTGATTCACGGCGCGTTCTATCAGCACATTGAACCGGCGCGGCTCATTGGTTCGCTGCTCGACGGTCTTAATAGCCAGCGCGTGGAAGTGGACATGATTAAATTTTCTGGACCGGCCTTCACCGGCGTGGACAACCGGCTCATGGCGCTCCAGCTTGTCGAACAATGGCTCACCGAAGCCGCCATGTTCACGGCCAATGGTGAAACGGTCATCCCCAGCGAACTCCTTTACAAAAAACCCGTCCTGCTCGAACGCGGCAGTTTTCGTCCCATCACCAACCCGATGCTCGACATGATGGAACGCGCGCAGGAACAGTTCGTTCAGGAACCCGCGCTACATGGGGAAACGCCCGTCGCCATGTTCGAGATGACGCTGCGTCAGTTACAGGTCGGCGACGCGATTGACCACCGCGATTTTCTCGACCGCGTGGACACGCTCGGCGCGCTCGGCAAACCGGTGTTAATCTCCAACTTTCTCCGTTACCATCGCCTGCTCGCCTATCTTGCGCGACACACGCAGAAACCCATCGGCCTGCCCATCGGCCTAGTGCGTCTACGTGATGTGCTGGACGAAAAATTTTACACCGACCTACCCGGCGGCCTCATGGAATCCCTCGGCCAGCTCTTCAAAAACGGCGCGAAGCTCTACGTCTATCCCTCGCTCGACAAAAAGACCGGCAAGCTTTTCACCGTCGAAAATCTCGATGTCGCGCCGCACCTGCGCCACCTCTACCAACATCTCGTGGACAACCAGTTCATCGTGGACATCAAAAACTACAACGCCGACGCGCTGAAGATTTATTCCGGCGAAGTGCTGGCGAAAATCCATTCTGGCGACGAGGCGTTGAGCAAATTAATCCCGCCGCAAATCTTTGAAGTCATCAAAGGCAAACAGCTATTCGGCTGGGCGCAGAAAACCCCGGCGGTGTAAATCAAACCACCGTGCTGCGCTTTGACGATACGTCCATCGCGTAACGGCCGTCAGCTAATTGCAGCTTTAACTTCGCCGCAAAAGCCGCCGCCAGATTGTCTACCGTCAAGGCCGTCATTTTTTCACCCGCCGCCAGCACCGCGCCATTTTTCAAAATCAAAACGTGCGAAAACACCGGCATGATTTCTTCGACGTGATGCGTCACAAAAATTAGCGTCGGCGAATTTTTTTGCGCGCCGAGCCGCTGTAGAAATTGCAGAAAGTGTTCCCGCGCCGCCGGATCGAGCCCCGCGCACGGTTCGTCCAAAATCAACACGCGCGGCTTGGCCATTAGCGCGCGGCCGATCAAAACCCGCTGGCGTTCGCCCTGCGACAGGACGCGCCATTCGCGGTCGGCGAGATATTCGCATTCGATTTGCTTCAGGAGCCGCATCGCCGTGATTTTATCGGTGCGGCTCAACCGCCCCCAGAAATCTATCATCGCGTATTTGCTGCTCGCCACCGTTTCCAGCGCCGTTTCGGCGTCGGACATCATTTGCCGGATGGAGGAACTGACGAGACCGATTTGTTTCCGAAGCTCGCGCCAATCAGATTCGCCGTAAGTTTCGCCCAGCACGGAAATCTCGCCGCTCGTCGGCATCAGATAACCAGTCAACGCGCTCAACAACGAAGTTTTGCCGGAACCGTTCGCGCCGAGAATCACCCAATGCTCGCCGCGCCGCACGCGCCAGTCCACATCGCGCAAAATCACCGTTCTGTCGCGCACGATGCACAAATCGGCGACTTCAAGAATGGGTCGGGAAATTTTCACTGGAATGATTTTGCCACAGAGACACAGAGTTCACCGAGAAAATTCAGGCTCTGTGCGCTCTGTGCCTCGGTGGCTTTTTTGATTTAGAACTTTTCAATCTCCGGCCACAGCGGTTTCAAATCGTCATCCGCCAGGGCCATTTTCTTGATTTCATCCTTGTCGCCGATTTTTACGGCGCGTTACAGCCAAGTCCGCGCATCGGTCAGTTGGTTCAACTGACAAGCGTAGCAGGCGAGATTGTAGGGAATGATCGGTTCGGTGGAAAATTTTTCCACCGCCGGCAGCAATGCCCGCCACGCCTGCGGCAAACCGCCGTCGCGCACGCGGCGCAACGCATACGCGCGATGCAGCCAGCCGGAAGATTCTTCGGGCGTGGTTTGTAATTCTAGTTCCGCAATCGTCAGCGCGTCGTTCCAGCGCTGATCATGCGCGCAAATCGTCCAGCGCACTTCGAGCACATCGGAATGCAGTTGATTGACGGCAGAAATTTTTTCCAGCTCAGCGCGCGAGTCGTCCGCGCAGCCCAGCCCGAGCCAGCCGATGGCGGCGTCGAGATGATGTGAGTCGGGCGGTTCAAGAATTTGCACGAAGATAGCATCCGTGTCGCGCGAAAGGTGTCAAGTCATTGGCAATCGGCACGAAAACGGTTAAAGTAGCCGCATGAATAAATTAATACTTTCGCTCCTCGCCGTAACTTGCGCGATGTCTGTGCAGGCAAAGCTGGTGACTAAGACCATTGAATACAAACAGGGCGACACGACGCTCGAGGGTTATCTCGCCTACGACGATTCATTTTCCGGCAAGCGCCCTGGCGTGCTCATCGTGCATCAGTGGATGGGTCTGACCGATTACGAGGAGAATCGCGCGGCGATGCTCGCGCACCTCGGCTATGAGGCGTTTTGCGCGGACATCTACGGCAAGGGCATCCGCCCGCAATCCATCGCGGCGGCCGGCGCGGAAGCGACGAAATACAAGACCGACCGCGCGTTGCTGCGCCAGCGCGTGAACGCCGGGCTGGCCGAGCTGAAGAAAAATCCGCTCGTGGACACAAAGCGCGTGGCGGCCATCGGCTATTGTTTCGGCGGCACGACGGTGCTGGAACTCGCGCGCAGCGGCGCGGAACTGAACGGCGTCGTCAGCTTCCACGGCGGATTGGATTCGCCCACGCCCGCTGATGGCAAAAATATCAAATGCAAAGTGCTCGTGTGCCACGGCGCGGACGATCCGTTCGAGAAACCGGAAGACCTCGCGGCGTTTGAAAAAGAAATGCGCGACGCCGATGTGGACTGGCGGCTCATCAAATACGGCGGCGCGGTTCACAGCTTCACGCAGCCGATGGCGAACGACAATCCGCCCGGCGCAAAATACAACGCGCGCGCCGACCAGCGTTCGTGGACGGACATGAAAACGTTCTTTGCCGAATCTTTTAATTAAACTTCATGCGCATCACTGGCGGCAACGCAGCGCGGCGGATTCTGAAAGTTCCCAAAGGACTCGACGTTCGTCCCACGCCAGATTTGGTCAAGCAGGCCGTCTTCAATTCGCTCGGCGCGCGCGTGGTGGACGCACGCGTGCTCGAATTATTTGCCGGCAGCGGTGCGTTGAGTTTGGAATGTCTGAGTCGCGGTGCGGCTTCGGTTTTGTGCATCGAGAAGTCGCATCGCCACGCGGAATTTATTCGCAGCAACGCGGTCGCGGCGGGCTACGGCGAAATTTTGGAGACGCGCACGCAGGATGTTTTTCCCGCGATGAAACAACTCGTGGAAAGCGGTAAACAGTTTGATTTGATTCTGGCCGACCCGCCTTACGGCGAAAAAAATGTGAACCGCCGTTCCACTTCACTCGCTCAACAATTGCTCGACGATATTAGTCTGCCAAAGTTGCTCGCGCCCGGCGGAAGGTTGATGATTGGCCATACGAAACGCGACACGCTGGAGCTCGTCGAGCCGTGGAAAGAGGTGAAAATGCTCAAGCACGGCGACACCGTGATGCGCTTTTTGGAACTGGCTTAAGCTTTTTCCGCTGCTTCCACCGCCTCGCGAATAGTCAGCTTAAATTTCTCCAAACCCTGATCAAACGCGGCGGAAATCGGCAGCACGGAAACTTTTTTAAATTTCTTTTTAAACTGCTTCAAGTTTTCTTCGGCGATGGCTTCATCCATTTTATTCGCGACGACGAGCCGGTCTTTTTCCAGCAGCGCGGGATCGTAAAGCTCCAGTTCCTTGAGCAGTTGCTTATAATCGTCCCACGGCTTGCGGTTGTCCGTGCCCGCCATGTCGAGGAGCAGCACGATAATCTTGCAGCGTTCGATGTGGCGCAGAAATTCGTGGCCGAGACCGACGTTGTTGTGTGCGCCTTCGATGAGTCCGGGCACGTCGCACACGGTCAACCGCTTGTAGTCCGGCAGAAATTCCACGATGCCGACCTGCGGCGTCAACGTCGTGAATGGATACGCCGCAATTTTTGGCCGCGCACGCGAAATCGCGGTGAGCAAAGTAGACTTGCCGGCGTTCGGATAACCGACTAGGCCGATCTCCGCCATAATGCGAAGTTCCAAAAGATATTCGCCTTCCGAGCCGGGTTCGCCCGGTTGTGCGAAACGCGGCGTCTGATGGCGCGCGGTCGCGAAATTGCGATTGCCTAGGCCGCCGCGTCCGCCTTTGCACAAAACAAATTGCTGTCCGTGCGTCGTGAGGTCGGCGACTAATTCGCCCTTGTTTTCAATGCCGTCCGGCGTGTTTTCCGTGTCCTCGGCATCCTTGCTCAAATCAATTTCCAGCGCCGATTTTCCCTGCGACGTGCGGAAGAGCGGACGCTTGCCCGTGCTCGTGCCGAGCATCATGTTTTCGCTTTGTTCTTCGTCTTCTTCCTCGTCGTCATCGCGGCGCATTTTTTTCTCAATGGGCGGAGTGGTGTCCTTGAGTTGCCACACGAGCGTGCCGCACGGAACTTTGACGATTAAATCTTTTCCCGCGTGACCGTCCATGCCTTTGCCCATGCCGCCTTCGCCGCCGAGCGCGATGAGACGTGGAACGTAATACTGCTGGATGAGATTGTTCAGGTCGTGATCGGCCTGAAGAATAACGCTGCCACCGCGTCCGCCGTTGCCGCCGCTCGGCCCGCCCTTGGTAATGTAGGCTTCGCGATGGAACGCCACACAGCCCTTGCCACCGTGGCCGGCCTGCGCGTAGATTTTGATTTCGTCAATAAACATGAAAGTTATGGGAATGAGGAAAGCAGAAGCGTCTCAATCCGTAAAAACAAAAAAGGCGAGGCGCGAAGCCTCGCCTTGAAATTTGATTCCGCCGTTTAGTTCTTCGCAGTGGCAATGATGTTCACCCGACGGCTCTTCTGGTCGAACTTCACCGCTCCGTCCTTGAGCGCAAAGAGCGTCCAGTCGCGACCAGTGCCGACATTCACACCGGCAACGAACTTGCTGCCACGCTGGCGAACGATGATGCTGCCGGCCGTGACAATCGTGCCGCCAAATTCTTTCATGCCCAGCCGCTTGCTTCTGCTATCGCGTCCGTTTTTTACGCTACCTTGACCTTTTTTATGTGCCATAAAATTAGTGGATTAAAAATTAAGCGTTGATGGCGGTGATTTTGACAACCGTCAATTCCTGACGATGGCCGATGGTCTTGTGATAACCTTTGCGGCGTTTCATCTTAAAAGTGAGTTTCTTCTCGCCGCGCTTGTGTTCGACGACATCCGCCACGACGGTCGCACCGGTAACGGTGGGCGCGCCGACCGCAAGTTTGCCTTCGTTATTGACGAGCAGCACGCGGTCAAACGTGACCGGCTTGCCCGCCTCAACTTCAAGGCGTTCGATTTCGAGCTTGTCACCCGCGATAACGCGGTATTGCTTGCCACCAGTTTCTAAAACAGCATACATAAAATTATTTCCCCGCAAAGGGTCGGGGATTAAACCAGATTTCCCAAAGCTGTCAACTTCTGATTTTTGGTAAATTGGCTTGTTCCTTCCTGCGCAACTGCCGTTCTTGCAGCTTAATTTCCCCGGCCAACAATTCTTCCGCACACCAGCCATGTGTTTGTGCGAACGCCGCCAACTCAAAAAGCTCTTTCGCCACTGCGGTTTTGGTTAGTTTGCGCTTCGGAAGGTTGCCGTCTGCAAGGATTTCGGCCTTACTCGCCTTCTTCAAAAGTTTTTCCGCCCGCAATAGCGCCGGCAAATGCTTCGGAATTCCGTCGAATGCCGATTTTCGCTCCAGATGCGTTCCGTCTTTCTCGGCCTTCTTGATTTTTTCCCAATTTGCCCAGACCTCATCCACATTTTTGACTTTGGTTTTTCCAAAAACGTGCGGATGACGGCGGATTAGTTTTTCCACGAGATGCCGCGTGACCTTTTCAAAATCAAACGCGCCGCGTTCGCGCGCAAGCTGGCAATGAAAAACCACCTGCAACAACAAATCACCCAATTCTTCCGCCATCTCGATGTCGTCGCGCGCATCGATGGCATCAATCAGCTCATAAACTTCCTCAATCGCGTGCCGGCGTAGCGTCAGGTGCGACTGCTCGCGATCCCACGGACAACCCGTGGGCGAGCGCAACTTCGCCATGACTTTGAGTAAATCGGTTACTGCAGATTCTTTCTTCATGAAAATTTAACCGCGGATGAATACGGGTCGCCAAACATGCTTTCCATCTATGATTCATCTGTGTGCATCTTTGGCTCGGACTCGTTAAGTTCTAATTTGCCCGTCGCCAAACCCGAGCCATTTGTAAGTCGTCAATTCGTCCAGACCCATCGGGCCGCGCGCGCCGATCTTGTCGGTGCTGATGCCGATCTCCGCGCCCATGCCGAATTCGCCGCCATCGGTGAAGCGCGTGCTCGCGTTCCAATACACCGCCGCCGAATCCACCTCGGCCAGGAATTGTTTCGCGTGCGCCGCGTTCTTCGTGATGATGCTATCCGAGTGCGCTGAGCCGTAAAAATTGATGTGATCAATCGCCGTCTGCACTCCATCTACGACGCGGACGTTCAAAATGTAATCGTTGTATTCGGTGAACCAGTTCTGTTCCGCCGCCAGCTGCAGATTGAACGAACCACCTTTCAACAATTCCTGCGTCACGTCGTCCGTAAAAAGCTTCACATGCTTGGCCGCAAGCTTTTGTGCGACGGCAGGTAAAAAAGTTTTCGCCACCGTTTTGTCCACGAGTAAGGTTTCCGCCGCGTTGCACACGCCGGGGCGCTGCACTTTGGCGTTCATCACGATTTCTTCGGCCATCTTCAAATCGGCGTCGGCATCTACAAAAACGTGGCAGACGCCTTTGTAGTGTTTAATGACGGGAACTCTTGAGCAATCGGCAACGGCGCGAATGAGGCTTTCGCCGCCGCGGGGCATGCAGAGATCTACGTATTGCGTAAGCGAAAGCAGAATGGGAATCGCCTCGCGGTCGGGCGTGGGCACGACCTGAATGGCGTGTTCGGGAAAGCCTTTGCAAGCAATCTTGCCCGCATCAATCATTGTCTTGGCGATGATTTGATTCGAGTTCAAGGCCTCCTTGCCGCCGCGCAGAATCGTGGCGTTACCGGATTTGAAACACAGGCTTGCCGCGTCCGCCGTCACGTTAGGACGCGATTCGTAGATGATGACCACCACGCCGATGGGCGTGGAAATTTTCTGGAGCTTCAGTCCGTTGGGCCGGATGCGCTCGTCGAGAATCTTCCCGACCGGATCCGGCAGCGCCGCGACTTCGCGCAACCCCTTCGCCATGCCTGCAATGCGTTTGTCGTCGAGCTTGAGCCGGTCGAGCATCGCGGCGGAGAGACCGTGCTTTGCGCCAAACTCCATATCGAGCACGTTGGCATCTTTGATGGCGGCGGCATTTTGTTCGAGCGCTGTGGCCATCGCGAGCAGGTAGGCGTTTTTCTCCGCCGTGGTCAGCTTGGCAAGTTCGCGCGACGCAGCCTTGGCATTTTTCGCCAGTTGCGTCATCTGTTCGGTCAAAGTCATGGGAGCCAAATTAACCGAATTGGCGGGGAAGTCAAAAACGGGAAAGTCAATTCAATTGAGATTTGTGCCAACCAGTCAGAATCTAAAGATTTTTTTTATTTCCGAAATAGAATCTTTTTGGTCAACCAAAGCACCGAAAACATCGCTGCCGCGAAGCGCGACTATTGCGGCCAGGCCAACTAAGTCTTTCTGTGTTTTGACATTTTTCATCACCAGATTATCGATGCCGATTTTCTGCTCGCGGTTATTGCGCGGGTCTTTCAAGTCGATGAACCGCGCGATGCCGACGGACGCATTCAGCGCGTCAATGCCTTGAAAATCCAGCCCCGTCCGCTGCTTGAATTCCTTCAGTTGCACGCTGTTACCGTCCGCCGCGCCTTTCTGCGGCAGCGCGAGACCGAGCGAAAAAATATTCGTCTGGCCCGCTTCGTTTTTCACGATGTCGAGTTCGCCAAGATTGAAACGCACCAGCGTGAGGTGAATTTTATTCTTCAACAGCGCGTCGCGGTCGTATTCGACGTGGATTTCCGGAATGTTCAGGAACGGCGTGCCGCCGAATTCCGGCGGATTGAAAATTTTAAAATCCTTAATGCTCACCACCGGCTCCAGCAGGCCGAGGTGAAATTTCCCAATCTCCGCGCCCATGCCGGTCTGGGCACGGATGCGGTTCTCGGCGGTGACGCGCAGAATCGTGTCCAGCGACAGCAGAAAAATCACCGCCAGCAAAATGACCAGCAACAGCGCGCCGAAAAACCATTTTAAAATCGTCTTCATTTTCAGAACCGCACATCCTCCGGCCGCACTTCCAAGCATTCGTCCTGATCTTCCCAAATGATAGTGGCGTAAGCATCCAGAAATTTCGGCGCGATTTCACTGCCCGCAACGGCCAGTAATTTCTCTGCCGACAAGGCCGCATTTTCGTAGGCATTGTCATAATTACCAACTTTCCGCCGCTGACGATCGTCCCAATGCGCGACGGCGTGAACCGGCTCGTAATTTTTTGCCCACGGTTCCAGCAGCGCGCGAAATTCGGCGGACAACTCATCGAACGGCACGAGGATTTCGTTGCAATGTTGGCAGATTAAACCTTCCGACTTCGCATCGCGCGTGAGCAACGGCAGAAACGGCGCACGGCAGCAATGCGATTCCGCGTAGGCGGCGGGCGTGGTGGCGAGGCGTTTGTGCCAGATTTGTCGGCTGTGCGCGACTTGCGCCGCGAGGCGATACGCGCCGACGAGCGGATGCGAAAGCCGCCACGCGCGGCCTTCAAATTGGCCGAGCGTCTGCGCCAGCCAACGCGCCAGCGTGAGGTCGTCCCACGCCGCGAACGCGCGGCCATATTCTGTCCACAGCGAATCGAGCGGCGAATTGGAAGCCATTTCCATGCAAGCACAGTCTGGCGCGGAGAAAATGTTTTGTCGAGCGACGACCAACAACTTCAATTCCGACATTGCGCGAACTTGGCCGCTGCCCGTAACTTGTGGCTCCATCCATTTCAAAAAATGAAATTAGCACTTTGCCGCCCGTTATTCTGCTCTGTTCTTGCTGGCCTGACGCTTCTACTTGAGCCGAGCGCCGTCGCGCAAAATTTGCGACTCTGGTATGAGCAACCTGCAACCAAATGGACCGAGGCGCTGCCCATCGGCAACGGACGGCTCGGTGCGATGGTGTTCGGTGGTGCGAGTGACGAACACATTCAGTTCAACGAAAGCACGCTTTGGACCGGCCAGCCGCATGAATACCAGCACGACGGCGCGGTGAAATTTTTGCCGCAGATGCGCACGCTATTGAATGATGGTCGTGCACTCGAACGCGAAGCCGCCGTGTTGGAAATAGCTGGCAAAACAACCGAGGCAGAAGCAAAGCGCGCCGCCGCCCACGCCAGACAGAAAGCAGCTGAGGACATTGGCGGACGGGAATTCATGAGCGTGCCGTTGAAACAGAAGGCGTATCAACCCTGCGGCGATTTGCGCATCATTTTCAACAGTAGCACCAATTTCACCGATTACCACCGCGACCTAGATCTCGATTCCGGCGTGGCGCATGTGAGCTATCGCGCGGGCGATGTGAAGTTCACGCGCGAATGTTTTGCTTCGTTTCCGGATCAAGTCATTGTCTGGCGCGTGGCGGCGGACAAGAAGGGTGCGGTGAATTTCACCGCCAAGCTCGACAGCCCGCACAAATCCGCGCAGACCGTCATGCGCGACGGCAACCAGCTCGCGGTGTTTGGCGAGGTTGAAAAAGGCGGCGTCAAATTTGAGGCGCGCATCCAAATCGCCACCACTGGCGGCACGGTGACGGTGAACAATGCCGGCATCACCGTTGCCAACGCAGATTCAGCCACGCTCATTCTCACGGCGGCGACGAGCTATAAAAACTTCAACGACATCAGCGCCGACCCGGCAGCGCGCTGCCAGACGGCGCTGGCGGCCGTGGCCGGAAAAAATTTCACCACGCTGCGGGCGGCGCACGAAAAAGATTACCAGACGTTGTTCCAGCGCGTATCGCTCGACCTCGGGCAAACCGACGCGGCGAAATTGCCGACGGATCAGCGGCTCAAGAATTTCGCCAGTGGTGATGACCCCGATCTCGCGGCGCTGACATTTCAATACGGCCGTTACCTACTCATCGCGAGCAGCCGGGCCGGTGGCCAGCCGGCGAATTTACAGGGCATCTGGAATGATTTGTTGCATCCGCCGTGGGACAGCAAGTGGACGGTGAACATCAACACGGAGATGAATTACTGGCCAGCCGAGGTGGCGAATTTGCCCGAATGCACCAAGCCGTTGTTCGACATGATCGCCGACTGCGCCGTGACCGGTGCCAAAACTGCGCAGGCGCATTACGGCGCGCGTGGCTGGGTGCTGCACCACAATACTGACCTCTGGCGCGGCACGGCCCCCATCAACGCCAGCAACCACGGCATCTGGGTCAGCGGCGGCGCGTGGCTCTGCCAAAGTTTGTGGGAACATTATCTGTTCACTGGCGACAAAACTTTTCTCGCCGAGCGCGCGTATCCGCTGATGCACGACGCCGCGCTATTTTTCACCGATTACCTTACGCGCGATCCAATCACTGGAAAATTAATCAGCGGCCCGTCGAATTCGCCGGAAGAAGGTGGCCTCGTGATGGGGCCGACGATGGATCACGAAATCATCCGCGCGCTGTTTGCCAACACGGCGGCGGCGGCCAGAATTCTTGGCCGCGATCCAGACTTTGCCGCGCAGCTCGACCGGATGCGGGCGGAAATCGTGCCGTTGCAAATTGGCCAATACGGCCAGCTTCAGGAATGGACGGAGGACAAGGACGATCCGAAAAATCATCACCGGCATGTCTCGCATTTGTGGGCGGTGTATCCCGGCAACGAAATCACGCCGACGCAGACCAATCTTTTCGCCGCCGCGCGGCAGTCGCTGATTTATCGCGGAGACCAAGCGACCGGCTGGAGCATGGGCTGGAAAATCAATCTCTGGGCGCGTTTTCTTGACGGCGACCATGCGAACCAGATGTTGAAGTTGCTGCTCAAGCCCACAGTCGCCCGCGGAGGCGGGATGTATCCCAACTTGCTTGATGCGTGTCCGCCGTTCCAGATTGACGGCAACTTCGGCGCGGCTTCCGGCATTGCGGAAATGCTGCTGCAAAGCCAGAACGGCGAAATCGTGCTGCTGCCCGCGCTGCCCCAAGAATGGTCCGCTGGCAAAGTCACCGGCCTGCGGGCGCGCGGCGGATTTGAAGTGGACATCGCGTGGAAAGACGGCCGACTGACTTCAGTTAGATTGCACTCGCTGCTCGGCCAGCGGACGGTTGTGCGTTATGGCAGCAAAACCCATCCGGTCGAAGCGAAAGCGGGCGATGTTTTTTTGTGGCCGTAAAAATAATCCGTGTTCACCGCGCCCGCCTGTGGTTAATTGGTCACGGTCATGGCGACTAAATCAAAATCTTTCGCCGCCGCCCGTTCGCGCGTGCTCGCGCAATGGCGCGGCGTGGATTACGCGCCGCTGGAGGCCGCCCGCGCCACGCCCGCGCGTCTGCCCGGCGAGGTGTTGCCCGCGCTGCTGAAGGAGTTGCGGTTGGACGCGCGCCAGGCCGAAGCCGAGGTTGTGAAGGTTTGGAACTCACTGATTGACCCGGTCATCACCGCGCACGCGCAGCCCGCCGGCCTGAACAAAAACGGCACGCTCTTCGTGAATGTGGACAGCAGCGTCTGGCTCGCGGAAATCGTCCGCTACCGCCGCAAGGAAATCATCGAGCGCCTGCAAAACAGCTTCGGCAAGTCAGTCATCCAGAAAATCTCCTTCCGCATCGGGTGAAGTTTTCGGTAGGGCAGAGCTGCGGCTCTGCCTCAACCGGCGGCGCGACAGCGCCGCCCTACCATTCACCCATCAGCTTCATCTGCTTCGGCGTGATTAGCCACGCGAGCGTCGCGCATTTGCCGGCGCGCAGATTTTCCAATTCCAGCTTCGCCAGCCCGCCCTTTTTGAAATCCAGTTGCAGTCCCGGCCCGCCGTTTACCAGCAGCGAAATCAGTTGGCTCAAATCTGGTTCGTGGCCGACGAGCAAAAAGTTATTTGCCGCCGGATTTTGGTGGGAAATTTTTTGGACAAGCATTTTTGGACTGGCGCCGGGTTTGAGTTCGTTGGCGAAGGAAAGGCGTTTTTCCAATTTCAGTTCCACCGCCACAATTTCCGCCGTCTGCCGCGCGCGCACGAGTGGACTGGATAGAATCAAATCGAAATCCAGCTTCAGCTTCCGCAATGCGACGGTGATTTGCCGGAGCTGGCGCCGGCCTTTCACCGTGAGCGGACGCAATCCGTCGCTGGCCAAGTCAAATTCCTCGCGTTCCACCGCGATTCCATGGCGCAGGAGAAAAAGGTTCATGCCAGAAATTTACCTTCTGCCGCGCCAAAGGCAATGTCCACGAAATGTCACAATTTACCCTTTGGTCTGGCCGCGGAAATTTTCTATGCTTCGCGGAATGGCCTCTGTTCGCCGCGCTGTCATTGATGTCGGAACCAACTCGGTCAAGCTGCTCGTCGCTGATGTGACGGGCCGCGAGGTTTCGCCTGTGCATGAGGAAAGCCGGCAGACGCGCCTTGGCAGGGGCTTCTACGAAACGCATCGGCTCCAGCCCGAACCCATCGCCCGCACCGCCGAGGCCGTGTGGGAATTCTCCGAAATCGCGCGCGAAAAAAATTCCACAACGCCGCGCGTCATCGCCACCAGCGCGGCTCGCGATGCCGTGAATCCGCGCGATTTGACGGATTCCATTTTTCGCGCCTGCGGTTTGAAAACGGAAATCATCACCGGCGCACGCGAGGCGGATTGGGCGTTTCAAGGCGTGGCGACCGACGCGGAACTCGCCAAACATCCGCTGCTCCTGCTCGATGTCGGGGGTGGCAGCACGGAATTTATTTTGGGTCACGGCCAGAAAAAAAGTTTCACCCATAGTTTTCCGCTCGGCACGGTGCGGCTGATGGAAAAATTTTCCTTCAGCGATCCGCCGACGCGCGGCGAGTTCGCCAAGTGCCGCGACTGGGTGAGAAGTTTTTTCGACACCGAGGTCTGGCCACTGCTTGAGCCGGCACTGGAGTTGGAAAAAAAACGTGGCGAAGTTCGCCTCGTCGGCACTGGTGGCACGACCAGCATTCTGGCCAAAATTGAAAAAAAAATGGATCGTTTCGACCGTGAAAAAATCGAAAGCGCCCTGCTGACGCTAGATCAGGTGCGAGCGCATCGCAAAAAACTCTGGCGATTGCCGCTGGCCGAGCGCAAGGAAATCCCCGGCCTACCGAAGCTGCGCGCGGACGTCATCCTCACCGGCGTGCTGATTTATGAGGCGCTGATGGAGGATTTCGATTTTTCCGAACTGCGCGTCAGCACGCGCGGCCTGCGCTTCGCGGCGGTGATGAATGAATAAGGAAAGCAGGAATTCAGGAAACGATTTTTGTTCCTGCGTTCCTGTTTTCCTTATTTAATTGGCTGCATGCGCATCTTGATTGTCGGCTGTGGATATGTCGGCCTACCGCTCGGCGCGGAACTCGCTCGGCAAGGCCACGAAGTTTTTGGCCTGCGCCGCAGCGTTCTGGCGGAAGCGGAATTAAAATCCGCCGGCATCACGCCGCTCCACGCGGACGTCACCCGGCCGGACTCGCTGAGAAATCTTCCGCGCGATTTTGACTGGGTGGCGAACTGCACCGCGTCCGGCGGCGGCGGCGCGGACGATTACCGGAAAGTTTATCTCGAAGGCAACCGGAACCTGCTCGCGTGGCTTGCGGAATCGCCGCTGAAAAAATTTGTCTATACCAGCAGCACTAGTGTTTACGCGCAAAACGACGGCGCGGTCGTGACGGAAAAAAGTCCGACGGAACCGGAAGCGGCGACGGCGAAAGTTTTGGTGGAGACGGAAAAACTATTGCTGGCGGCCGTGCCTGAACGCAAATTCCCGGTGGTGATTCTACGCGTGGCCGGCATTTACGGCCCGGCGCGCGGACATTCGTTCAAGCAGTTCCTGCGCGGCGAGGCGCGCATCGAGGGCGACGGTTCGCGCTGGCTGAACATGATTCACCGTGACGATCTGATCGGCGTCATCATCGCCGCGCTGGAACGCGGCGCGCCCGCCGAAATCTACAACGCGGCGGACAATGCACCGCCATGTCAGGCGGAATTTTTTACCTGGCTGGCAACGGAATTGAAACAGCCGTTACCACCGAAAGTCGCGGCGGATGCCGAAGTCTGGCGCAAGCGCGGCGTGACGAACAAGCGCGTGAGCAACGCGAAGCTGCGCGCGGAGCTGAAATATGAATTCCGCTTTCCCGATTTCCGCGCGGGTTACGCGTCAGAAATTGCGCGGCTGGCGGCCGAAGGTTGAAAAATAAAAAGCGTTGAAGCGGCTTGAACCGTTTCAACGCTGGAAGTTGCTCCGGTAAAAAATCAGACGGCGCTGTCGCCGCGTTCCTCAGTGCGGATGCGGATGATTTCCTCGATCGATGAGACGAAGATTTTGCCGTCGCCGATCTTGCCGGTCTTGGCGGCCTTGATGATGGCGTCTACAGCTGCCTTGACTTGATTGTCTGGCACAGCGGTTTCGATTTTTATTTTTGGCAGAAAATCCACGGTGTATTCGCTGCCGCGATAGATTTCGGTGTGACCTTTCTGGCGGCCGAAACCCTTGACTTCGCTCACGGTCATTCCTTGGATGCCGAGTTCATTGAGCGCGTCTTTGACTTCGGTGAGTTTGAACGGCTTGATGATGGCTTCGATTTTTTTCATAGATTTTATTCATTGTAGGCGCGTTCGCCGTGTTGTGACAAGTCGAGACCGAGACTTTCATCTTCCTGATCCACGCGCAGTCCGATGACGGAATCCACGAGCTTCACAATCAAAAATGTCGCCACGGCCGCCAGCACCGCCGTGAACGCCACGCCGATGAACTGGTTGATGAACTGGTGCGAACCGCCCGCGAGCGAAACCGCCACACCGTTTGCTTTGAATGTATTGGCGATGGCCGGGTTCACTTCCGCGTTGGCGAGAAAACCGAGCATCAACATGCCGACCACGCTGCCGACGCCGTGGACGCCGAATACATCCAGCGAATCGTCGTAGCCGCAAACCTGTTTAATTTTTGTCACCGCCGCGTAGCAAATCACGCCCGCCATCAGGCCGATGCAAAACGCCGCCGGAATGCTCACGAAACCAGACGCTGGCGTGATGGTGGCCAGTCCCGCCACCATGCCGGCCGCCGCGCCGAGCACGCTGGGTTTGCCTTTTAATTTCCATTCCAACACCGCCCAGCTCAACGCCGCTGCTGCCGCCGAAAAATGTGTGGCCGCAAACGCGCTCGTGGCCAGTGAGCCGGCGTTCAACGCGCTGCCGCCGTTGAAGCCAAACCAGCCGACCCACAACAGTCCCGTGCCGATGAGCGATAAGACGACATTGTGCGGTGCCATTTGTTCGCGCGGAAAACCGGCGCGCTTGCCGATCATGATCGCGAACACCAGCGCCGACACGCCGGAGCTGATGTGAACCACCGTGCCGCCGGCGAAATCGAGCACGGGAATTTTGCCACCGAGCGCCCAGTTGAAAAATCCGCCCTTGCCCCAGACCATGTGGCACAGCGGAAAATAAACCACCGTCACCCACAGTAGCATGAACGCGACATAGCCCTTAAATTTCACGCGCTCCGCCACCGCGCCGCTGATGAGCGCGGGCGTGATGATGGCGAACATCATTTGAAACAGCATGAAGGTTTCCGCCGGAATCGTCGGCGCGTAATCCGCATCCGGCGCCGCGCCTACGCCCTTCAGGAACAGATGCGTCAGCGGATTGCCGCAAAACGCGTTGCCCGGCGCAAACGCCATGCTGTAGCCGAACACCATCCACAACGCGGAAATCAGCGCCATCAAAATCAAACTGTGCATCATCGTGGACAAAACGTTTTTCGTCCGCACGAGGCCGCCGTAAAACAGGATCAAGCCCGGCGCGGTCATCATCAGCACCAGCGCGGCGCTGGCGAGCAGCCAGGCGTTGTCGCCGTTGTTGATGGTGACCAGCGGCGCGACGGCCGATTGGATTTGCGGGGTTGCGTCGGCTCCCAACAGGGCGAAACCGGAGAAAAACAGGCATGAGAAAACGACGATAAACCGCCTCGACGAATGAGTGGGATTCATGGAGGCGAAGTTCAACAAAACCGCGCCGCAGTGTCAATATCCGGCTTTGCGCAAAACTTATTCGATTTTGTTGGCGCATCCGTTTACTTTTCCCGCCGAATGTCCGCCGAAGTCCAACTCACTCCGATGATGGCGCAGTATCGCCGCATCAAAGGCGAACTGCCGAAAGATGCGCTGCTGCTGTTCCGCCTCGGCGATTTTTACGAGATGTTTTTTGAGGACGCGCAAACTGGCGCGCAAGTTTTGAATCTTTCACTCACCGCGCGTAACGGCGTGCCGATGTGCGGTCTGCCGCATCACGCCGCCAACGGCTACATCGCCCGCATTTTGAAAAGCGGTCGCAAGGTGGCGATCTGTGATCAGACCGAGGAAGCCCGACCTGGCAAATTGGTGAACCGCGAGGTCACGCAAATCCTTTCGCCCGGCACGCATTTCGACGAACGGATGCTGGTCGCCGAGCGGAATAATTTCCTGGCTTCGGTTTATCCGTCGGGAAAAAGTTTCGGCCTGGCGCTGCTGGATCTGACCACCGGCGATTTCCTGACGACGGAACTCGAAAACGATGCCGCGCTGCTTGCCGAGCTGGAGCGTCTTCGCCCTGCTGAAATTATTTTCCCGACCGAGGCGGTGGCGTTGCGCGATTTGTTGCGCGGCGCATTTCAGATTTTGAGCGGCTACGACGACTGGACGTTCGCGCCGGAAACCGCGTTTTACACCGTGAAGGAACAGTTCAAGGTCGCCTCGCTCGACGGCTTTGGCCTGAAGGACAAGACCGCTGCCATCGGTGCGGCGGGTGGCGCGCTGCATTATCTCACGCAAAATCTGCGGCGCGACGTGAAGCATCTCACGCGCATCTCGTTTTATCAGCGCAGCGATTTTCTCACGCTCGACTACACTACCCTGCGGCATCTGGAAATTCTCGAGCCGCAGCATCACGACGCCCCGCGCAACGCCAGCCTTTACGGCGCGCTCAACAAGACCGTCACGCCGATGGGCGCGCGGCTGCTGCGCAACTGGCTTTCGCAACCGCTCGCCAAGATGGAACCAATCCGGCAGCGGCAGGATGCGGTGGAGACTTTCATCAACAATTCCTTTGGCCTCGACGCGTTCCGCCAACAACTCGCGCAGGTGCGCGACTTGGAACGCACGCTCGGTCGTTTGAGTTCCGGCAGCGGCAACGCGCGCGACCTCGCTGCGCTGCGAACCGCGCTCGAACAAATTCCGGCGTTGAAGCAAACCTTGAGCACGGTAGGGCAGAGCTGCCGCTCTGCCTCGTTGAGTGAAGACGCGGAGGCGGCGCAGCAGCACCGCCCTACCTTGATTTCCGAACTCGATGGCCAAGTCTCCGAATCGCCCGACCTAGTCGAGCTGATTTCCCGCGCCATCGTGGACGAGCCGCCGTTGGCCATCAAGGAAGGCGGCATGATTCGCGACGGCTTTGACGCCGCGCTCGACGAACTCCGCAACGCGCAACGCAGCGGCAAGGATTGGATCGCCAAACTGCAGGCGGACGAAATCACGGCCACCGGCATTTCCTCGCTAAAAGTGAGGTTCAACTCCGTTTTTGGATATTACATTGAGGTCACCAAATCCAATCTCGACAAGGTGCCGCCGCATTATCATCGCAAGCAGACTGTGGCGAACGGCGAACGGTTCATCACGCCGGAGCTGAAGGACATGGAAGGCAAAATCCTCGGTGCGGAAGAACGCAGCGTGAAACTGGAATACGAATTGTTCCAACGCGTGCGCGAAGAAGTCCTCGGCCAGTTGCCGAAAATCCAGCAGACCGCGAGCACGCTGGCGCAATTGGATGTGCTCGGCTCGTTCGCGGAAACCGCGCGGCTGCATAATTACTGCCGTCCGCACGTCGCCAATGAAGGCGTGCTGCAAATCCGCGATGGCCGGCATCCGGTTTTGGAACAACAGCTCGTCGAGGAACGCTTCGTGCCGAATGACACTGGATTGGCGATTGTGGATTGCGGATTGTGGATTGAAAAATCTGCGGACGCGAAGGACAAATCCGAAATCCGAAATCCGAAATCCGAAATTCCCCAGATCGCTCTGATCACCGGGCCGAACATGGCGGGCAAATCCACTTACATCCGGCAGGTCGCGCTGCTCACTCTGCTCGCGCACACGGGCAGTTTTGTGCCGGCGACGGAAGCGCGGATTGATCTCGTTGACCGCATTTTCACGCGCATCGGTGCGAGCGACGATTTGTCGCGCGGCCAGTCCACCTTCATGGTCGAGATGACGGAGACGGCGAATATTTTGAACAACGCCACGGCGCGCAGCCTCATCGTGCTGGACGAAATCGGGCGCGGCACGAGCACGTTCGACGGCCTGTCGCTCGCGTGGAGCATCGTGGAATTTCTGCACAATCAAGTTGGCGCGAAAACACTTTTCGCCACGCATTATCATGAACTGACCGAGCTTTCGGCGCGGCTGCCGCGCATCAAAAATTTCAACGTCGCCGTGCGCGAGCGGCACGACCAGATTGTTTTTCTCCGCAAAATCGTCGAGGGCGGCACGGATAAAAGTTACGGCATCCAGGTCGCGCGGCTGGCGGGCGTGCCGAAGGAAGTTTTGGAACGCGCGAAACAAATTCTCGGTAACTTGGAAGAATCCGAACTCACGCCGGAAGGCAACGTGCGCCAGCCGCGCCGCCAGCAGGATCGGGAGAAATTAAAAAAACTCGCGCCGCCTCCGGAGCTGGATTTGTTCAGCTAGGAAAACATCCGCCAAAAGGAAAAGCCAATTTTTACTGCCAGAAATTGACCGAGTCTGAAACGGTGGGGCGACTATTCCACGAAGCCATGAAAAATTTCACCCGCTGATTTTGGCCAGCGCCAGCGCCGTGATTTCCCGCGCGCGCTCGTCGCTGGTGGCTTCCGCATAGCAGCGGAACTCCGGCGCGTTGCCGGACGGACGCAGGTGGATGATTTCCTCGTTGGCAAAGGTTATGCGTAGGCCATCGGTGCGGTTCAAGCCGGTGGCAACGCCGCAAATCGAGCCAAACATTTTTTCAATCGCCGCTTTGTCGGCGGCTTCAGAACCGGAACTGAACCGCGCCAGAATCGCCTGACTTTTGTCCGTCGCAAAATTTTTCAGCCGGTCGCTCGCGGTGAACCGCGCCGGCAAACCGGCGGCAAGTTCTGAAACTGTTTTCTTCCGTGATTTCGCCAGCAGCAAAATTCCGAGCATCACAATCACCGCGTCGCGCGTCGGCAGCGCGCGGAGAAATTTTCCGCCGGCCTCGAGGTCCGAGTTCAGCAAAAATCCGCCGTTAGCCTCGTAGCCGACCACGCGTTGCGCGCCCGCCGCCGTGGCTTGTTTCATCGAGACGATGACGAACGGCGAGCCGATGCGCGTGCGGCGGATTTCGCGGAACCAGCCGCATTTTTCCACGGCGGTGTTGCAGCTCACGGGCGTGCTGATGGAATCGGCAGCGAGAAATTTTGCGCACAAAATCCCGGCCACATCGCCGCGCAGCCATTCACCTTTTTCATCGCTGACGAGTGGGCGGTCACTGTCGCCATCGGCGGAAACGAGCGCGTCAAACTTGCCGGCCGCCGCCCATTCGTGGGCCAACTTCACGTCTTCGGGGCGGATCGCCTCGGTGTCCACCGGAATGAATTTTTCCGAACGGCCAAGTGGCGTTACTTCCGCGCCGAGGTGCGACAGAATTTTCACGAGCACGTCGCGACCGACGGCGGAATGTTGGTAAACGCCGACGCGCAAACCTTTCAGCGCATCGTGGCTTAAAAAATTCAGGTAGCGCATCACATAATTTTCACCGGCAACGGGCGAAACATCCGGCGCTGGTTTCGGCTGCTCAAAATTACCGATGGCATTGAATATCGCGTCGTCCAGTTCGACGATTTGGCTGCTCATGCCTTTTTCGTCGTCCTTCAAAACTTCGCCGGTGGCCTTGTTGAATTTAATGCCGTTGCGGTCGTCGGGAATGTGACTGCCTGTGACCATGATGGCGGGAATATTATTTTCCAACCCAAACAGTGCGACGGCGGGCGACGGCACTTTGCCGCAATTCACCGGCGCGTAGTTCATGTCGGCGGCGGCACGGGCGACAGCGGCCATCACGCGGTCGGTGCTGGGTCGAAAATCACCGCCAACGGCGACGCGCTCGCCGGCGCGCTTGAGTTCGCCGATGCTTTCGAGATATTGCAAAAAGCCCTTCGTGTAGGCGTAGCAGACCAGGTCAGTCATTTCCGTCGCCAGACCGCGCGCGCCACTTGTGCCGAAGGCCACGCCGCTGCGCGCCATGAGTTCGCTGATGGAGATTTTCATCGTCAGTTCGGAACGCAGCCTAACGAAATGAATGCCGGTGAGAAATAAATTCCTTTGCGCCTTTGCGTCTTTGCGTGAAAACTTCCGCCGTGCAAGTGCGCTTCCTTCTCGGCCCCGCCGGCAGCGGAAAAACTTTCCGCTGCCTCGCTGAAGTGCGTGCCGCGCTGGCCGCCGCCGCTGACGGCGATCCGCTAGTCCTGCTCGCGCCAAAACAGGCTACTTTCCAGATCGAACGCCAGTTGCTTTCCGGTAGGGAAATTTCCGGCTTCACGCGGCTGCGAATTTTTTCTTTCGACCGGCTGGCACAATTCGCATTCGAGGAACTCCAACTCGCGCCGCCAAAACTTCTTTCCGCCGAAGGGCGATTGATGGTGCTGCGCGCATTACTTCGCCGTCACGCGGACGAACTGAAACTTTTTCGCGGTAGCGCACGCCGCGCCGGTTTCGCGCAGGAACTCGGCACGCTGCTCGCGGAATTGCAACAGCACCGCTTCGGCCCGGCCAAACTCCGCGCGCTCGCGGCGGATGAAAAACTGCGGCGCGAACTGCGTGACAAACTGCACGATCTCGCGCTGCTTGCGGAAAAATACGCGGACTGGCTACGCGAACGCGGTTTGCAGGACGCCAACTGCCTACTGGACTTCGCCACGCAAGCGCTGAAAGCCGAAGCCGGAAAGCCGAATTCAAGATTCAAAATCGAGTGCTTATGGCTCGATGGCTTTGCGGAAATGACGCCGCAGGAATTGGCGTTGCTCACCGCCGTCATTCCGTTTTGCCAGCACGCGACGCTGGCTTTCTGTTTGAAAAATGCCGAGCCGCCGGAATCGTGGCTTTCGGTCTGGTCCGCCATCGGCAAAACTTTTCAACGCTGCCGCGATTTGATCGGCGCGGTGCCCGGTTGCACCATTGAAAAAATCCGGCCGCTGGAACGCGCCGCCGGCCCCAACCGCTTTGCGCCGGATTCGGATTTGGATTTGCTCGAAGAATCTTGGACGGCGCTGGTCACGAATCCCGAATCGCGAATCCCAAACCAAATTTCGATTGCCGCCTGTGCCGATCCCGAAGCCGAAGCCGTTTTTGCCGCGCGCGAAATTTTGAAATTCGTCCGCGCTGGCCATCGTTTTCGCGATTGCGCCGTGCTCGTGCGCACGCTGGAAACGCATCATCAGGTTCTGTGCCGCGTGTTTCGCCGCTACGAAATTCCGTTCTTTCTCGACCGCCGCGAAAGCGTGGCGCACCACCCGCTCGCCGAGTTGACGCGCAACGCGCTGCGCACCGTGGCGTTCGACTGGCGGGCCGACGACTGGTTCGCCGCGCTCAAGGCCGGCTTTTGCACCGTGCGCGAAGAGCTGCTGGATGACCTCGAAAACCGCGCGCTGGAATTCGGCTGGCGCGGCAAAAAATGGCGCGAGCCGCTGCCGGACGAAAATTCCGAGCGGCTGCGGGAAAAGATTTTCCCGCCGTTTGAAAATTTTTATTCCGCGTTCACCAAAATCAATTTCCAGCCGACCGGCGAACAGCTTGCCGCTGCGCTGCGCGATTTGTGGCGCGAGCTGGATGCGGAGACCACGCTGGAAAGTTGGACGCTCGATGAGGAAAAATCCGCAATCCACGCGACCGTGTGGCAGCAGATGAATTCGTGGCTGGAAAATCTGGCGCTGGCGTTTCCGCGCGAGGCGCTGCCGCTGCGCGACTGGCTGCCGATTCTCGAAGCCGGCCTTGGCAACCTGACCGTCGGCGTCGTTCCGCCAGCGCTGGACGAAGTGTTGATTGGCGCGGTGGATCGCGCGCGCAATCCCGATTTGAAATTCGCGCTCGTGTTGGGCGTGAACGAATCCATTTTCCCCGCCGCGCCCGCCGCGCCGGCGATTTTGATGAACAGTGACCGCGAGGAATTGGAAAATCAAAATGCCGCGATTGGCGCCGGCCCGCTGGACCAGATTTCCCGGGAACGCTACCTCGGCTACATCGCCTGCACGCGCGCGAATCAAAAGCTGGCGCTGACTTTCGCCCGGCAGAACGCCGATGGCAAAACACTGAACCCGTCGCCGTTCATCGCGCAATTGCAGCGGATTTTCCCCGCGCTGGCGGTGGAAGATTTTTCCGGCGCACCAGACTGGAACGAGGCGGAACACGCCAGCGAACTGGTCAAGCCACTGCTGGAAACTCCGGGCGACAGCGGATTGCTGAAAATCCCCAGCCTGAAATTGCTGGCGGAAAAACTCGGGCAATTGCACGAGCCGGATGAAAAGGAAAATCTTTCGGCGGCGATGGCCGCAAAGATTTACGGCCCGGTTTTGAAAACCTCCATCAGCCGGCTGGAGGAATTCGCCGCGTGTCCGTTCCGGTTTTTTGTGCGCGTCGGCTTGCACGCGAACGAGCGGAAAACTTTCGAGCTGGACGCCCGCGAGCGCGGCAATTTTCAGCACGATGTGCTCAAGATTTTTCACGAACAAGTGCAGGCCGAAGGCAAGCGCTGGCGCGATTTGACGCCGGCGGAGGCGCGCGCGCGCATCGCCGCCATCGCCGCCGCGCAGATGGAATCGCACCGCGACGGTTTGTTTCGCGATTCCGCCGAGACTGCGTTCGCCGCCCGCGCAATGACCGCGGCGTTGCAGGATTTTGTCGAGGTCATCGTCGGCTGGATGCACAGCCAGTATGAATTTGATCCGGCGGCGGCGGAACTGGGTTTTGGCGGTCGCGACGATGCGACGCCCGCGTGGGCGCTGGACTTGGGCGGCGGCCGCACGCTGGCGTTGCAGGGGCGCATTGACCGCGTGGACTTATGGCGGTCCTCGCGGGCGGCTACCGGCGAAGCGTTGGCGGTCGTGACGGACTACAAATCCGGCGGGAAAAAGCTGGAACCGCTTCTGGTCGAAAACGGAATCCAACTGCAATTGCTGGCGTATCTCGGCGCTTTGCGGCACTGGAAAAACTCGAGCCGTATTTTTGGCGCGGACAAAATCACTCCGTCCGGCGCGTTTTATGTCAGCCTACGCGGGAAATTTGAAAGCGGCGGTTCGCGCGCGGAAATTCTGGCGGACACAGACGCAAAAAAACTGGCGTATCGTCACAACGGACGCTTTGACGCGGGCGAGCTGCGGAAGTTTGACCGGCGTGAGGTGACCAAGGGCGATCAGTTTAATTTTAGGTTGAACAAGGATGGTGGATTGCCGTCCAACTCTGCGGAAGCGATTCCCTGTAAGGAATTCACCGGGCTGCTCGACGGAGTAGAGGAACGGCTGCGCGGACTCGGTGAAAAGATTTTCACCGGCGCTGCGGAAGTGGATCCGTATCGCAAGGGCGGCCAGACGCCCTGCGAGTATTGTGACTACCGCGCGGCGTGTCGGCTGGATGAATGGACGCATGAGTTCCGTGAGCTGCGGATGAAAGAAAAACCATGAAAACAACTTTGCAATTTTGCCTGCTGGCCGCGCTGTTCACGGTGGCGGGTTGCCGCGCGGATTCCGCGAACAGTCCGGCGGCGCGAAACAATTCAACCAACGACATCACCATGAAATTCCCACTCCAACGCACCGAAGAAGAATGGCGCAAACTTTTGACGCCCGAACAATATCACGTCCTGCGCGAAGCCGGCACGGAGCGCGCCTTCACTGGCAAATACTGGGATACGAAAACGCCCGGCGAGTATCACTGCGCAGCGTGTGGTGAGATTTTGTTCAAGTCCGACGATAAATTTGATTCACACTGTGGCTGGCCAAGTTTTTCGGAGATTGCCGCACAGGGCAAAGTGATCGAACACAAAGACACCAGTTTTGGCATGGTTCGCACGGAAGTTTTGTGTGCGAACTGCGGCAGCCATCTCGGCCATGTGTTTGACGACGGCCCCGGCCCGAAAGGGCTGCGTTACTGCATCAATTCCGCGTCAATAGATTTGGGCACGGACACCAATGCTCTGACGTGGAAGATGGACGAGAAGAAATAAATTTTAGATGGTAGGGCTGACCTGCTGGTCAGCCCGAATCCGGCGGCGCAGCACCGCCCTACCTTTTTATGTTCGCCGCCGCGCGGAAAATCCGCAGTAAACCGTAATCATATTTTTCACCCAGCAATTCTCTCGCGCCGACGATGTTGCCCCAGCCGGTGCGCTTGAACGCGGCGGCGATTTCAGTTTGCGCTTCGGCACTAATAATCTGTTCCAGGTCAATCGCCTCGCCCGCCTCAATCGCGGTGGCGAGATGGCCGTAAATCGTGCCGACCACCAGCCCGCGCGCGCTGGCGATTTCCGCCGGTGAATCGCCCGCGCGAAAACGGCGCAGTGTTTCGCGCGCGGTGTCGCCGAGGCTGGAGCGCTGCGCCATGGGAACGACGAATGATTCGTCCGCAAAAATCTGGCGCGGATTCGTGGCAAGATGCAGGGCGATTTCCGTGAGAAATACTTCGCCGAACTCGCGTAATTTCTTTTCGCCCACGCCGCTGATGCGGGCGAAATCCCGCTCGTTCTCGGGATAATTCCGCGCCATCTGGCGCAAGGCGACGTCGGAGAAGATGATATAGGCCGGCACATCGCGTTCGTCCGCAAGTCGCTTGCGCAGTTCGCGCAGGCGCTCGAACAAGGTTTCGTCGCATGCAATTTCACCAACGTGACGCACCTTGGCTTCCGGCACAGCGACGGGTTTGGTCAGCGTGACCTTGGCGCGCGACTTGAGCATCGCCGCGCCAGCATTGGTTAATTCCAATACGCTGAATTTATCCGTCGTCTGCCGCAAAAATTCGAGCCGCACGAGTTCGCGGCCGATGGCGGCCCATTCGGGGCGGCTGTGTTCCTTGCCAATGCCGTAGGTGGAAAGCTGCGCGTGGTTCCAACTGCGAATCTTTTCCGTGTCCGCGCCGGTGAGCACTTCCACGACGTGATTCAGTCCGACACCAAAGCCGTTTTTTTCGCGGATGCGAAAGACGCACGACAAAAACTTTTGCGCGGCCAGCGTGCCGTCGAACGTGGCGCGCGGCGAAAGGCAGTTATCACACGCATCGCAGCCGTCGGCGAAAAATTCCTCGCCGAAATACGCGAGTAGTTCGCTGCGCCGACAGCCGGCGCATTCTGCATAGTGAACCATCTGCTGCAATTGCTCGCGCGCGATCTGCTGTTCTTGCGGATTCGGTTTGTCATCAATGAACATCGTCTGTTTCACCGCGTCGCCAGCGCTGAAAAGCAAAACACATTCGCCCGGCAATCCGTCGCGACCGGCACGACCAGTTTCCTGATAATAGCCTTCGATGTTCTTCGGCAAATCGTAGTGGACGACGAAACGCACGTTCGGTTTGTTGATGCCCATGCCGAACGCAATGGTCGCGCAGACGACGCGCACATCGTCGCGCAAAAATAATTCCTGATGTGTGCTGCGCTCCTTGGGCGTGAGGCCGGCGTGATACGGTTTGGCCTTGATGCCGTTTTCGTTCAACCGTTCGGCCACGCTTTCCGCGCCTTTGCGCGAGAGGCAATACACGATGCCGCTTTCCTTCGGTCGCGCGCGGAGAAATTCAAACAACTGGTCGAACGGTTTGTTTTTGGCGATGACGCGATACGTCAGGTTCGGACGATTGAAGCTGGCGACGTAACATTTCGGCTCGCGTAGTTTCAAGTGCGTGACGATGTCTTCGCGCACGCGGCCGGTGGCGGTGGCGGTGAGCGCCATGAACGGCACGGCGGGGAATTGTTTTCGCAGTTGCGAAATCTGGCGGTATTCGGGACGAAAATCGTGGCCCCACTCGCTGATGCAATGCGCTTCATCAATGGCAATGAGTTGCACGTTCCACTTTTGCAGATCCGTGAGAAAACCGGAGAGCATCAACCGCTCCGGCGCGACGTAGAGCAATTTAAATTCGCCATTGTGCAAACCGCGCAGACGTTTTTTGGATTCATCTTGCGTGAGCGACGAATTCAAAAACGTGGCCGCAATGCCGCTGGCTTGCAGTGCATCCACCTGATCTTTCATCAACGCGATGAGCGGCGAGACCACGACCGTAAGGCCGTCACGCGCCAGTGCGGGGAGCTGGAAACAGAGCGACTTGCCGCCACCCGTCGGCAGCAAAGCGAAGGTGTCTTTACCCGCGAGCGAATCGCGGATGATTTCTTCCTGCAACGGACGGAAGGAGGTGAACCCAAAATACTGCTTGAGCAATGGCAGCAAGACAGCATCAGTTTTCATCGGAAACCGATTGTATTAGTGATATTCCTGAACCGTCTTCACGGCGTAGCCGGATTTTTTCAGCGCAGCGATGCCGAGCACGGCGGCTTTGGCACCGCTCAATGTTGTCATGATCGGCGTGCCGGTATAGACGGCGGTGGTGCGGATTTTTACTTCATCTTCGCGCGGGCTTTGGCCGGCAGGGGTGTTGATGACGAGTTGCAGCTGTTTGTTTTTCAGCAAGTCCACGACGTTCGGGCGGCCTTCCTGTAATTTCAAAACGCGCTCCACTTTCAATCCGGCTTTTTCCAAAACCGTTGCTGTGCCGCTGGTGGCGACGAGCTCGAAACCGAGGTCGGCAAACGATTTGGCAACTTCGGCCACGTGGGGCTTGTGCATGTCGCTGACGCTGATGAAAACCTTGCCGGCCAGCGGCAATGGCGAATTCGCGGCCATCTGCGATTTGGCGTAGGCCACGCCGAGGTCGGCATCGAGGCCCATGACTTCGCCGGTGGAACGCATTTCGGGAGAGAGCAAAATGTCCTGGCCGACAAATTTGTTGAACGGAAAAACGGATTCCTTCACGGCCCAATATTTCGTCCAGATCTCTTCAGTGAAGTTGAGCTCCTTCAAGGTCTTGCCCGCCATGACGCGTGCAGCAATTTTTGCGAGCGGTTTGCCGATGGCTTTGCTCGTGAATGGCACGGTGCGCGAGGCACGGGGATTCACTTCGAGGACGTAAACGGTCTCACCTTTGACGGCGTATTGCACGTTCATCAGGCCGACGACTTTCAGCTCACGCGCCATCGCGTGCGTGTAGTCGCGGATGATGCCGATGACTTTTTGCGAGAGCGTGTGCGGCGGCAGCACCATCGCGGCGTCGCCGGAATGCACGCCGGCAAACTCGATGTGTTCCAACATGCCGCCGATGACGATCGTGCCGCCGTTCGGCAGGCCGACGTCCGCGATGCAGTCCACATCCACTTCCGTGGCATCTTCGAGAAATTTATCCACCAACACCGGGCGATCGGAGGAAACTTCGACGGCGAACTTCATGTAGTGCTGCAGTTCGTGGTCGGAATAAACGATCTGCATCGCGCGCCCACCGAGCACGAAGGAAGGACGCACCAGCACGGGATACGTCAACCGTTTGGCGATGACGAGCGCTTCTTCGCCATTCGTGGCGAGGCCGTTCGGCGGTTGCGGAATGTTCAGCTTGTTCAGCATCGCCGCGAACAGTTTGCGGTCTTCCGCGATTTCGATGCTCTGCGGCGAGGTGCCAATGATGTTCACGCCGTTTTTCTGCAGGCCGAGCGCGAGGTTCAGCGGCGTCTGGCCGCCGAATTGCGCGATGGCTCCCCAGCATTTTTCGCGTTCGTAAATGTGCAGCACGTCTTCCAACGTGAGCGGTTCGAAAAATAATTTGTCGCTCGTGTCGTAATCCGTCGAAACCGTTTCCGGATTTGAGTTCACCATGATGGTTTCAAAGCCGTCTTCCTTGAGCGCGAACGCCGCGTGGACGCAGCAGTAATCAAATTCAATGCCCTGGCCGATGCGGTTCGGGCCGCCGCCGAGGATCATCACCTTCTTCGCGGTGTTGCCTTTGACTTCGTCGTCGCCGCGGTCGTAAGTGGAATAATAATACGGCGTGTAAGCCTCGAACTCGGCGGCGCAGGTGTCTACGAGGCGATAGCTCGGCACGAGGCCGATGCGTTTGCGTTCAGCACGGATGGCGTCTTCGGTCGTGCCGGTGAGGTGAGCAATCTGCCGGTCGGAAAATCCGAGCGACTTGGCCTGGGCGAGTTTTTCAGCGTTGAGTGATGACATCGGGCGAAATTAAATTCGCCAGATTAAGCCGAAAAATTTGGCGTCTGTCCAGAAAGTATGAAACGAACACGCTTGCCGCCGCTGCCTGATTGTTTTATCAATCTGATATGCGGCGAATCAGGAAAAGCTGGTGCTGGCTGATGCTTGCGCTCCCGCTCGTCGCTGGCGCGCAGATTGATCCGGTCAAGCGCGACCTCATCCAAATCGGTTACAACCAGCCGCTCGAAGGCCGCGCGCCGGTGGCGGGCTACGCGTTTTACTATCACAACCAGCCGGATTTTCTGCGCACGAACCTGACGCTGCGCCTCGCGCTGGCGCCGGTCTACGTGGATTCCGAACTCGGCTTCGTCCACGGCCTCGGCCCGCAGACGGATTTTGCCATCGGCGCGGCGGGCGGCGGTTTTGCGGACGGCCACAACGAAATTGATGCGGGTCAATACAACCAGCGCGAATCCTTTGACGGCCACGGTGGCGAAATTTCCGCCAGCATTTATCACCTGTTCAACCCGGACGACCAAATCCCGCTGAATCTGGTTTTGCGCGGCGCGGCGCATTATTCCTTCTTCAGCGCCAACGACGACACCGCGGCGAATTTCAAGACGCCCGGCGACATGACGACCTTCAGCGTGCGCACCGGCTTGCGCTACGGCGGCATTGAGCCGACGCTGTTTCCCGAACTCGCGATGGAACTTTCCGTCTGGTATGAAGGCCTGTTCCGCGCGAACCCCGGCAGATATGGTTTCAACGGCGACCGGCAAATCGAGTCGGCCACGCATCTTTTTTGGAGCGCCGCCGCGCTGTCCTACACGCTGCCGGAGAGTAAACAGAATTTTTCCGCGCGCCTGGTCGCCGGCGTCTCCGTGAACGCCGACCGTTTGAGCGCCTATCGCCTCGGCGGATTTCTCCCGCTCGCGGCGGAATATCCGCTGTCGCTGCCCGGCTATTTTTTTCAGGAATTCAGCGCGCGCCAGTTCGCCATCCTGAACGCCAGTTACCTGCTGCCCATTGCGCCGAACCAGCGGTGGAATTTGAATTTCAACGCGGCCACGGCGGTGATTGATTATCTGCCCGGCACCGGCCAGTCGGGCAATTCCGTCAGCGGCGTCGGCGCGGGAATTTTGTATCGCGCGCCGTCGGACAAATTCCGGTTCATGGTCAACTACGGCTACGGTTTCAACGCCCTGCGCGACGGCGAGCGCGGGGCGAACGCCATCAGCGTGCTGTTGCAGATTGATTTGGACAAACCGCACGGCAGCGGCTTCAGCGCGACGCAGCCGAACCATTGGCGCGGTTGGAACTGGCTGTTTGGCCGGTGAAAAAACTTGCTTCTACATCATCATTAGGCAAGATTTTCAGCCCGGTTGCGCATATGGTGGAATTGGCAGACACGCTACTTTGAGGTGGTCTATGCGCGTATTTTTATTGAAGTTTTCTTGCTCTTCAAATCTTGTAAATCTAGTTGAATCTGTTGGTGTTTTTTCGGTTTTTGTCTTCATATTTTGATTTTGGCGTTTTCAAGATTTTGCGTGATTTTTCGAGGACCGCTAGAATAAAACGCTTTCGTGTTAGACTGGATGTTAGACTGGCAATAACTCTGCACACACTGATTTGATTGGGCGTTTTTACACATCCCCGTCCGTCGCCTTAAAAACATTTCAGTCTGCCAAATTTGGGAATTCTACACGCGATAATGGCGTCAATTGGGGTTGTTTCATCTGTTAAGAATCCTTCGCAGTCCTGATGCGTTTGATTGATGGAAGAAAGTTTCAAGATTTGCGCGGATTTGTTGGCGCGGTTGCTATTTATTCTTGAATGAAAAATATGAAGACCAACGAGACGAAAACCAAAGCAACATTGGGCGATAAAACTTACGAATTGAGCCAAGATGAATTCCACAGACTTTTGGAATGTTTTCTGGATGGGAAAAAATATGAATCCAAACCAGAATAATCCAGTCACGAAAAATGATGCAGAATTGATTTTCAAACTGCTGGACATTATCACGGCGGAAATTTATCGGTTGTTTGATTCGGGAATGGTTTTAGATGAATCGGCGGGTGAATACGAATTGGAAAAACTGCAAAATAAAATGGCCAGCAAGCAGATGGAAATTCAAAAACTACGTCAGATGATTTCCAAAACCCGTCAATACATCACCAGACGGAAACAGATTGAGCGACAGCGTAAAAAATGACTGCTTGATTGAAACGATTCTTCAAAAGCATTTGGGTCAATGTCGCTTGAATAAATGCGTGAAGTTTTCTTCAGGGGATTTTTTAATTGTTTAATTACGGCTTGTCGCAATCTTCAAAAAGCCGATTCCAAGAGCATTCCAGAGCGGTCTTAATCTTCGCCAGAATGGGCAGACTTGGGAAATTTACGCCCGCTTCAATGGACTGGACATACCAAGTGCTGATGCCAGATTTTTCCGAAAGCATTTCTTGTGTCAATCCACGCTTTTTCCGCAGGGCAGCGACATTTTTTCCAAGTCGTGACCTTTGGCGGCAGTGCTTTGGTTTTACCGATGGCACACATAATCTTTGCCATTCGCTGTGAAATAAAACACTAGGCAATGCCTAGTGTATCTGTTAAAAATTTGGGTGGTTTAACAACCCCAAAAAAGAAGAGGGAAAATCACTACTGTCCGGTTTAAAAACCGAGTAAACATTGATGATTTTCGGTGTCTGGCGGTTGTGTAGCAGGTGGCAGTTGAGCAAGCGCCTGTAAAATGGGCGTTTTCTCAAAGAGCGTGAGGCTTAAAATCTGTAGAAT
>CAIXFY010000071.1 GCA_903918885.1 uncultured Verrucomicrobia subdivision 3 bacterium | reverse complement strand
GCATGCACGTCAAATTCTCGCGCCTGCAATTCACGCCGGACATGCTGCCCGCCGACGTCATCGGCACGCAGATTTACAATCCGCAATCCGGCGGCTTCACCACGCGCAAAGGCCCGGTCTTCGCCAATCTCGTCCTGGCCGACGAAATCAACCGCGCGCCCGCCAAGGTGCAGAGCGCGTTGCTCGAAGCCATGCAGGAAAAGCAGGTCACCATCGGCGACCAGACCTACAAGCTCGATGAACCGTTCCTCGTGCTCGCCACGCAGAATCCCATCGAGCAGGAAGGCACGTATCCGCTGCCCGAAGCGCAAGTTGACCGCTTCATGTTGAAATTGAAGATTGGTTATCCGAGCCGCGCGGACGAACGGCAGATTCTGGAGACGATGGCGAAAACTTCCGGCCAGCCGACGTGCAGCGCGGTCGTCACGCCGGCGCAAATCCTCAAGGCGCGCGAAGTCATCAACGACATTTACGTGGACGACAAGGTGAAGGATTACATCGTGGACCTCGTCTGCGCCACGCGCGACCCGGACCATTACAAGATTGCGGTGAAGGATTTCATCCAGCTCGGCGCGTCGCCGCGCGCGACCATCGCGCTGACGCTGGCGGCCAAGGCCTACGCGTTCCTGAAAGGCCGCGGCTATGTGACGCCGCAGGACGTGAAGAGCATTGGCATGGACGTGTTGCGCCACCGCGTGGCCATCACCTACGAAGCCGAGGCCGAGGAAAAAACCAGCGAAACGGTCATCCAGAAAATCTTTGATGAACTGCCCGTGCCGTGAGACAAGGAATTATCTCTCATGGAAACTGCGCGTAAAATTGAAAAACTTTATTCCAATGTTTTGATGTCTGGGTTAAGGCATCTGAACTTGGTTGAAGTGCAAGCAGGATTGACTTGGGATGCTGTAATGGAGCATCGCATTTATTCTTGCCCCGGTTCGATGGAATATATGTTTGTTTTCGACGCAACCGATTTGCTTCTAAAAAATAGAGCAACCGGATTTCGCGTTCCGCTGAATGTTGAATCTGTTCAGGTATGCAATCTGACAGACCCAAATTTCATTGAAACAGTGCCGGAAAAGTATCGAGTCCGACTGACCAAATACAGAGACGCGGTGCAGAATATACCCGGCATTCTGAATGGTCATCATTTCCATCGTTTCTACTTTTTAAGCAACGAGCCTTGGCCAGAGTGGCTTCAGGAACTGACAGCTTCAGCATCTGAAACAGAATGGTCTGCGATTCTTTCTATTTGCATTGAACCTTACCGTTTTTTCAAATGGCCCAAAGCCGGAACACTACTTTGGGATGGATGCACGCGCGGAGTCGAAAGCCAGCGACACGAATTTCCGCAAGAAATTATTTCCCAATTTTTAAGATTGGGGTTGCCGTTGGATACGCGGAACAACGGTCCTGCAATAATGTCTTATCAAGCTGCTGGAGGAATCCGTCCGACTTGCGGAAATGAAGGTTGGCACATTCATCATATTTACGACGGAACTTCTCCGATAAATGGTATTTCGCAAACCGTGCCACACGCTGTTCGCGATGGGAAGCTTTTCACACATTCAGCCGGATTGGTAGCCGCGCATCCCGTAGCCCACCATTTCGCGCATCAGTCAAATTTATTGAAATGGCTTTTGCGACGAGAAGCGTTTGTCAGATTTGATTTTGATCCGATGAACATTTTCCCGAAGAGCAAATGATCCCTCGCGAGATTCTCAAAAAAATCCGGCAGATCGAGTTGCGCACGAACCGCATCGTGACCGAAACGCTCGCGGGCCAATACCATTCCGTCTTCAAGGGCCAGGGCATGAACTTCGACGAAGTGCGCGAATACCAGCCCGGCGACGACGTGCGCGCGATTGACTGGAACGTCACCGCGCGGATGAATCATCCGTTCATCAAGAAATTCGTCGAGGAACGCGAACTCACGCTCATGCTCGTAGTGGACGTCAGCGGCTCGGGCCTGTTCGGCTCGCGCGACCAGTCCAAGCGCGAACTCGCCGCCGAGATCGCCTCCGTGCTCGCCTTCTCCGCCATCCGCAACAACGACAAGGTCGGCCTCATCCTCTTCAGCGACGAGGTGGAAAAATTCATCCCGCCGCGCAAAGGCCGCAGCCACGTCCTGCGCGTCATCCGTGAAGTGCTGTTCTTCGAACCGAAGCGGCGTGGGACGGATTTGAAGGTGGCACTGGATTTCTTCATGCGTGTGCAGTCGCACAAGGCGGTGACGGTGGTGGTGTCGGATTTTCTCACGGCGGATGGTAGCGGCGCGTTGCCCAAGGGATTGCAAACGTCGCTGCGCATGGCGAACCGCAAGCACGACGTCGTGGCGGTGCAAATCACGGACAAACATGAACTGGAATTGCCCGCGCTTGGGCGTTTGATTTTGGAAGACGCCGAGACCGGCGAAGTTTTGGAAGTGAACACCGGCAGCGCGAGTAGCCGCGACGCGTTCGCTTTGCGTCAGCAAAAACACATCGGCGAATTGGCGAAACAATTTCGTTCCTCGGGCATTGATTCGATTCAGTTGCGGACGGACGTGCCTTACGGCGCGGCGCTGGGAAAATTTTTCGAGACGCGCGAGAAACGGAGGCTGCGCGGATGAACACCAATGCCACAGCGCCAATTGCGGCGGCAGCCGACGACATTCGCGACATCAAACCGCCGATTGAAATTTCAGACGGTCTGGCGTGGCTTTGGTGGACGCTTGGCGCACTCGCCACCTTCGTTGTTCTGTTCCTGATTTGGCGCTGGTGGCAGAAGCGGCGTGCGCAAATCGCGTTCGTGCCGCCGGTTCCTGCGCACGTGCGCGCGAAGCAAAAATTGGACGAGGCGCTGGCGCTCATCGCGCAGCCGAAGCCGTTCGTCATCGCGGTGTCCG
>CAIXFY010000070.1 GCA_903918885.1 uncultured Verrucomicrobia subdivision 3 bacterium | reverse complement strand
GCGTTCGTCGAGGCCGACGCCGCTCAACACTTCCATGATTTCTTCCATGTCGTGGCCGTCGTCGAGGGTTTCGACGCGCCAACCGAAGGATTCAAAACGTTTGACGTAAATGTTGATGTCGTGACCGAACATCGTCGCCTGGCTCTGGCCGAGGCGGTTTGCGTCCACAATCGCGATAAGATTACTCAACTTATAAAAGCCAGCGAGGTTCGCGGCTTCCCAGACGGCGCCTTCAGCGATTTCGCCGTCGCCGAGGAGAACGTAGGTGTTGTAATCCAATTTATCCTGACGTCCGGCGAGCGCCATGCCGACCCCGACGCCGAGGCCTTGGCCGAGCGAACCGGTCGCCACATCGGCGAACGCAAGGCGCGGCGTGGGATGACCTTCGAGGTCGTTGCCGAACTGGCGGAGCTTGGCGAGTTCGCTGACGGGAACAAAACCGTTTTCCGCCCACGCGGCGTAAAGCAGCGGCGCGGCGTGGCCTTTAGAGAGAATAAAACGATCGTTGTTGTAGAAGTGCGGATTCTTCGCGTCATACTTCATGTGGCCGAAGAACAGCGCCGCGACGACATCCGCTGCCGAACAGCAACTCGTCGGATGGCCGCTACCGGCCGCCGTGGTCGCTTCGATGGAGTGGATACGCAACGTGTTGGCGATGCCCTTCAATAATTCAATGTCCGTTTCAATCATAAATTTAAAGAACGCAGAGATTAACCGACGAGCAGTGAAAGCCAAGAATGAAATCCGGCAAACGATGACGCCCGCGCGCCGGATGGCAACGCGGGCGTTTGATTTTTTGAGCCGAAACTTATTTACCGAGCAGCGCCAGCGCCGCTTCCGCCATTTTCGGAGCGGTCAACCCGTGTTTCACATAAAGTTCCTCGGCGAGATAAGCCGACTGGCCGAATTCACCGTGGATGCCGAGCGATTTTAGCGTGTGCGCGATGCCCGCATTCGACAGCGCGTGCGAAACTTGCGCGCCCATGCCACCGATGACCTGATGATCTTCTATGGTAACGACTTTGCCGCCGCATTTTTTTACCGCTGCCCCGATGGTTTCCAAATCCACTTGGTTGACGAACGGATTATTGATGACCGTGGCCTTGATACCTTTTGCAGCCAAAAGTTTTCCGGCTTCAATCGCCTTGTTCACCAGCACGCCGCAGCCGATGAGCACGACGTCGCTGCCTTCGGAAAGAATTTGCGCTTTGCCCCACGGGAATTGCGCGCCTTCGATCCACGTCAGTGGATAATTTTCGCGACCGACGAAGAAAATATAATTTTCACCGTCCTTGCCTGCCGCACGATCCGCCGCGAATTTTTTAATCGCCTGATACATCAGCGATTCGGCTTCGTCCGAACAACTTGGCGCGATGACACACGTGTGTGGGATCGCCGAAACCGCCGCAAAAAAAGTCGTCGCCTGATGACTCGCGCCGTCCGCTGCGTCCTGAAAACCGATGTGCGAAAACATCGCGATGACGGGCGCTTGCGAGAGCGCGGCCATCGTGAGTGGCAAATTTCCCTTCGTCACGCCGAACTGTCCGAACGTGTCCACGATGGGAATAAAACCGGACTTCGCAAGACCCGCGCCGACGCTGATCATGTTCGATTCCGCGATGCCGACTTCAATCCAGCGGTCAGGAAAACTTTTGTGAAACAGGCTGATGCCGGTCGAACCTTGCACGTCCGCCGAAACGGAAAACACCGGCAACCCTTCCGTCGCCGCGCGCACGGCGGCTTTGGCGAGACCGGTTTGAACTTTATCTTTTTTCGCAGCGGGCGCGGCGTTTGCTGGCGCGGCAGCGGCCTTTGTTTTTTTCGCCGCCTCGGATTTTTCCCAGTCAGCGCGCAACGATTTCGCCCAGTTCGCAAATTCTTCCGGCGTCGCGTTACCGTAAATTTCGTCCACGAACGGAATAATCTTTTCACCGTTCGCGAGCGGGAAACCGTGACCGCCAGACGCACTTTGCTCCGTGGCTTTCACGCCGAAGCCCTTGATGGTTTTGGCGAGAATGCAGACCGGTTTGGTCGGGTCGGCTTTCGCGGTAGCAATGGCTTTTTCGAGCGCGAGATAAACCGCCTGCAAATCATTTCCGTTGGCGACGGGCAACACATTCCAGCCGAGTCCGCCGATGCTGCTAAACGTCGGATTCATGCTGAACGAATCTGCCGTGATGCGGCCGGAGAGCTTGGTATCATTGTCGGAAATGATCATCACGAACGGATTTAATTTCCCCTTCGCCGCGAGTCCGGGAATGGCCGCGAATGCTTCTTTCGCTTCGCCTTCCATGCTCGCGCCATCGGAAATTGTCACGATGGTCACGCGGTCGCGTTCCGCAATTTTGTCGCCGATGGCGAGACCTTGCGCCTGCGGCAGCGACGAACCGAGCGGGCCGTTGCTCAGCAAAACACCTTCGGGATTGATGTGCGATTCGCCGTGGCCGGTAAGTTTGCTGTGAATGCCGCGAAAACCTTTCAGCGTCTCCAGCGTCATGCCGTCAAAACCGTAAAGTGCGCGCACGGCATAAACGCCATTTTCAGCATGGCCGGCGTCGTTGACGAAATTAAATGCTTCGTGCCACTCGCGGCCTTGCGTCGCAAACATGACCCCGTGAACTGCCGACATGATTTCCGCGAACGCCGCCGGACCGCCCCAATGGCACGCCGCACCGCCAACCACGGCGTGAACATCCATGAGCGCCACCGCTGCGCGACTCGCGCGCGGATCGGCGAGCGTGACTTCCGCACCGGCGGAATTTTTCACCTTCTGAAAATATTTCAGCGCGGTCGTTGGCGTCGGCGCGAGTTTGGATTTGAGTTGAATTGGTTTGAGCGGTGGAGCTTCCACAGCTTTGACGATAGAGGTATCAGCAGCCATAGGTTTTTAATAAATTAAGCGAAAGAAAGTTTAATCAGGTGATGCACAAAGTGAAAATGGAAATTCTTAGAAAACGTAAATTAATTCATGGCTGCGAGCAGTATGAGTAAAAATGGCTGCGGCGATTTTTTATGGCAGAACGTGGTCAGGAATCGAACAGGTTGGGACTTCCCCGACCGCACCAATCGTATAAGTGCCGCCTGCCGGACAGTCGGGAATGTTCCCATTGGCGTCGAGTTTGATGTATGGAGCTATGTCCTGTGCAGTTATCGGGTTACCGGCTGACTTGTTGTTTTCCAAAGCCCACTGGTTTTTTGCGGCGTCAATTTGGCGGAGATGGTTGATACAGGCATTACGCTGGCTGGCTTCCAGCATATCCGTCTGCTGGCTTTGTTGCATCTGCGCCGCTGAGCGCGCCTGCTGGTTTTCTGCCGAGAGTTGCTGTAGATGATCTTGCTGCATTTGCAACGCCTTACGCGCCGTGGCTAGATGCTGATCCGCTTCCTGTCTTGCAATCTGTAACTGCTCAACATTCTTCTGTAATGCGCTGGCTTTGGCAGTGAGTAATTCAGTTTGTTTGCGGAGCCGGGAAATTTCCGCTGCCTGCAAACCGGTGCTTGAGTTTTTCAGCTCGTCTAAATCCTTTTGTATCTGTCGCATTTCAACTTGTGCGGAGCGCAAATCTACCAAAGCCGTGTCTTTCTCGCGGACGGCCTGGAAAAGGAGAATTTCCGCCACCACCATCAGTGCCAAGCAAAGCCACGAAAACCAGCGCTTTAGGTTAATCGTCGAAGCTGGCGGCGGGCTTTGGGTGGGCTGCGTCACAAAATATTCCGTTCATTTTATGCCCGGAAAAGCCATGTAATTCTTGGCGTTCGCGTAGCAGATATTTTTGATCATTGAGCCGACTAAATCTTCGTCGTCTGTAATCAGGCCGTTCTTGATGTCTCGGCCAATCAGGTTGCACAGCGTGCGGCGGAAATATTCATGGCGCGGATAGCTCATAAACGAGCGCGAGTCGGTGATCATACCGATGAAGCGCGAAAGCAAACCGAGCTGTGACAGTGCGTTAATCTGCCATTCCATGCCTTCTTTCTGGTCGAGAAACCACCAGCCAGAGCCGTATTGAATTTTGCCGGGAATGGTGCCGTCTTGAAAATTTCCAATCATCGCGGCGAAAACGTAATTATCCGCCGGGTTCAAATTGTAGATGATGGTTTTCGGCAGCAGATTATCGGAATCCAGTTTGTTCAGATATGCCGATAAAGTTTTCGCCTGCGGAAAATCGCCAATGGAATCAAAGCCCGTGTCCGGCCCAAGCTGCGTGAGTAGGCGAATATTATTGTTGCGCAGCGCACCTAGGTGAAGCTGCTTCGTCCAGCCGCGTTTGGCGTCAAGGTGACCGAAGAACACCATCATGAAAGAAGCGAACTGTGAATGTTCCAGTGTGGAAACTTCCTGACCTTTGCGCGCCTTGTCGAAAATTCCAGCGGCGACTTTTTCGGAACAAAAATCCGCGAAACAATGTTCCAGCCCGTGATCGGACAACCGGCAGCCCTGCGAATGAAAATATTCGTGCCGTTTTTCCAGCGCGCTGACAAAGGTGCCAAAATTACCGATCTCCGTATTCGCGGCGGCAGCGAGCAAGTCTACCCATTTGTTGAATCCGGCTGGCTGGTTCACAGTAAGCGCCTTGTCCGGACGGAACGCCGGCAGCATCTTGGTCGGATGATTGGTCTTGGCAAACGCGCGATGATAACGGAGGTCATCCACCGGATCGTCCGTAGTGCCGACAACTTTAACCTTCATTTTCTTGAGGAGACTCTGGGTCGTGAACGCCGCTGTGGCGAGCTTGGCATTGGCTTGTTTCCAGATTTTCGCCGCCGTCTTTTCGCTCAAGAGGTCATTGATGCCGAAATAGCGCTTCAGTTCCATGTGCGTCCAGTGATAGAGTGGATTGCGGAGCGTGTGCGGCACGGTCGCGGCCCAGGCGTTGAACTTTTCCTCCGGCGTGGCATTGCCGGTAACAAATTTTTCCGCAACGCCGTTGCTGCGCATCGCGCGCCATTTGTAATGATCGCCCTCCAGCCAGATCTCAAAAAGGTTTTTGAACTGGCGGTTTTCTGCAATGTCTTTCGGTGGAATGTGGCAGTGATAATCAAAAATCGGCTCGTTCTCGGCGAACTTGTGGTAGAGCCGCCGCGCGGGTTTGTTGCCCAGAAGGAAGTCGTCGTGGATAAATGACATAGGGTTGCTTCAACAATAATGTTTCCGCTGGTGGTTTGAAAAGTTTTGTTTTCGCCGAAATTTCATGCATCAAATAAAAAAGCGCCGGCGAACCGGCGCTTGATTTCAAAATTGTATCAACCTTGTGGGCGGATTTTTTTCCAAAGCCAGCCAAGCGGATCGTAGTATTCATCCACCACGCGTTCCTTCAACGGGATAATCGCGTTGTCGGTGATGGTGATGTGTTCGGGGCAGACCTTGGTGCAGCACTTGGTGATGTTGCAGAAGCCGATGCCTTGCGACTGCTTCAATTCCGGCAGACGATCTTCCGTGTCGAGCGGATGCATCTCCAGCGCGGCGGTGTAAACCAAAAAGCGCGGGCCGATGAATTCATCGTGCTTGTGATGGTCGCGCAAAACGTGGCAGACATCCTGGCACAAGAAGCATTCGATGCACTTGCGGAATTCCTGCACGCGGTCAACGTCTTCCTGCATCATGCGCCAGGTGCCGTCGGCAGCGTCGGGCTTGCGCGGATTGAATTTTTTGATCTTCGTTTTGACGCGAAAATTCCAAGACACATCCGTCACGAGATCGCGGATGCTCGGAAACGCGCGCATTGGCTCGACGGTGATGATCTTGTCCGTGTTCAGCGTGTCCATGCGCGTCATGCACATGAGCTTGGGGATGCCGTTGATTTCGGCGGAGCAGGAGCCGCATTTGCCGGCCTTACAATTCCAGCGGCACGCCATGTCATTCGCCTGCGTGGCTTGAATTTTGTGGATGACGTCGAGAACGACGAGACCTTCGGTGATCTCCGTGGTGTAATTCACGAATTCGCCGCCCTTCGCGTCGCCGCGCCAAATCCGAAAAGTAACAGTCTTGTTCATTTCATCTCCTCAATGACTTGTTTCAAATCTTCCCGCATCGCCGGAATCGGTTCGCGGCGTAATTTCATGGAGCCATCCGCCGACTTGGAAATGACGGAATTATATTTCTGCGCCTCGGGGTCTTTATTCGGAAAATCCTCGCGGAAATGTCCGCCGCGGCTTTCCTTGCGGTCAATTGAGCACAACGTGATGGCTTCGGAAATCGTCAGCAGATGTTTCAAATCAATCGCCGTGTGCCAGCCGGGGTTGTATTCGAGATGGCCCTGCACCGCGACCTTTGCTGCACGGGCTTTTAGCTTCTCGATGCCAGCAAGCGCGAATTCCATTTCGTTCTGCAAACGCACAATGCCGACGTTGGCCTGCATCATGTTTTGCAAATCGTATTGCACCTGATACGGGCCTTCGCTGCCGCCGCCTGCCGGACGTTCAAACGGTTCGATGGCTTCTTTGTAAGCCGCTTCGATTTGCGCGTCGTTGATTTTGCCGGCGGAATTTTCCTTCGCGTATTTCGCGGCGTATTCGCCGGCGCGTTTGCCGAAAACGATGAGGTCGGAGAGAGAATTGCCGCCGAGACGATTCGCGCCGTGTAAGCCCGCCGCGCATTCGCCCGCTGCGAATAGGCCGGGAATATTAGTGGCTTGTGTCTCGCCGTTCACGCGGATACCGCCCATCGCGTAATGCGTCGTCGGACCAACTTCCATCGGTTCTTTCGTGATGTCGAGATTCGCCAGTTGCATGAACTGGTGATACATCGAAGGGATTTTCTTTTTGATATGCTCAGCCGAGTTCGGAATCTTTTCCTTGATCCACGCGATGTCGAGGAACACGCCGCCGTGCGGACTGCCGCGACCGGCCTTCACTTCGCGATTGATGCAGCGGGCGACGTGATCGCGCGTGAGCAACTCCGGCGGACGTTTCGCATTCTTGTCGTTCTGCGTGTAGCGCCAACCCTCTTCGGGATCGGTCGAGGTCTGCGATTTGTAATTCTCCGGCACGTCGTCATACATGAAGCGCTTGCCGTCTTTGTTGCGCAACACACCGCCTTCGCCGCGCACGCTTTCCGTGACCAAAATACCTTTCACGCTCGGCGGCCAGATCATGCCGGTGGGATGGAACTGGATGAATTCCATATCGAGCAATTCCGCGCCCGCGTGATACGCCAGGGAAACGCCGTCGCCGGTGCCTTCCCAGGAATTGCTGGTCACGGCATACGCACGGCCAAGGCCGCCGGTGCAAACGACCACGGCCTTGGCTTTGAAAATGCGGAAACGTCCACGTTCGCGATCGTAACCAAACGCGCCGACCACGCGGTCGCCGTCTTTCAACAGCGACACGATGGTGTATTCCATGTGAACGCTGATGCCTTGATGAATGCCGTGATCTTGCAACGTGCGGATCAATTCGAGTCCCGTGCGGTCGCCGACGTGCGCGAGACGCGGATAGCGGTGGCCACCGAAATTGCGCTGCGAAATTTTGCCTTCTTTGGTGCGGTCGAATACCGCGCCCCAAGCTTCGAGCTCGTGAACACGTTGCGGAGCTTCCTTGGCGTGCAGTTCGGCCATGCGCCAGTTGTTGACGTATTGGCCGCCGCGCATCGTGTCGGCGAAGTGGACTTTCCAACTGTCACGGTCGTCCACGTTGCCCATTGCTGCGGCCATGCCGCCTTCGGCCATGACGGTGTGCGCTTTGCCGAGGAGCGATTTGCAGATTAGACCGACTTTGACACCAGCCGCCGACGCTTCAATCGCCGCGCGCAGACCTGCGCCACCGGCACCGATGACCAGGACGTCGTATTCGTGAGTTTCGTAATTAGTAGCCACAAAAGTTATTCGGTTCGGAGTTTAGAGTTTGAAGAAGACGAAGTCGTTGATATGACCCGTTGCGCAGAGGCGGATGTAAACATCGGTGAAACCAACCCAGAACAAGCTGATCCAAGCCCACATCATGTGTTTGCGGTTGAGGCAGCTCACGCAGTTGTAAGCCTTGCCGCAGGTCGGGGCTTTGGACTTGGAATCCAGAAAACCGCCGATGAGATGCCGCAGCGAATGGCAGCCAAATGTGTAAAGTCCAAGGAAAACGGCATTGAGCGTCATGATGATCGTTCCCACGCCGATACCGAAATGTTCTTTGCCGGTAACCGCGTCTTTGAACCACATGCCCAACCAAGCATCGTAGGCGAGAATCACGATAAACACGGCCGCCACATAAAACATGTAGCGATGCACATTTTGGATGATCAGCGGAAAGTATTTTTCGCCGAGATAGGATTTGCGCGGTTCGCCCACGGCGCAGTTGATCGGGTCAGCCCAGAATGATTTGTAATACGCTCCGCGATAATAATAGCAGGTGAATCGGAAACCAGCTGGTGCCCAAAGAATCAAGAAGGCAGGAGAAAAAGGCGCCCAGCTTGGCCACCATGACGGCAGTTTGCCGATGGCGTGCGGCGAGATGCCCCAAAATTCAGGCGAGTAGAACGGTGAAAGATAATTTGCACCATTGCCGCCATACCAGTAACTCGGGATGCCGGTCTTCATGTCGCTCACACCTTGGAACGCGGCCCAGGTGGAATAGATGATGAAAGCAGAAAATCCAAGAAAAACCACGAGCGGTTGAAGCCACCACGCATCGGGACGGGTCGTGGCGCCGAACGGGCGTTGCTTGGGCAGTGTGTCAGCGTAATCCATATCAGGGAAAATAGTAGTTGGGATTCTCCAAACGTCAACGCGCCAACAGGGTGACTTCGGAGGAATAAGCAGCGCTTCGACTCAACTTGCCGCGTTCTTATCGCGACTTTTTCGGTGCCGTCCACTCGTTCAAGCCACGTTCATCAGTCGCAGCCGGCGAAATGACCAAGAGTTCCAGCGCCTCGCCGATGAGATAAAGCGAGCCGGTGATCACGACAAAAGGCTCGTCTTTGCAGGCTTTTAACGCTTCAGATAAATTGGTTTTCACTGCAACTACAGCTTTTGGGTTCGCCGACCGAAAGGCTTCCGCCAAGGCATTTGCATCCGTCGTCCGCTCACTGGCGACGGGCACGGTTAAAAACTGGTCCGCCAGCGGAGCAAGGAGCCGACAAATAGCTGGCCAGTTCTTGTCTCCCAGTGCGCCAAAGATGAGCAGTGGGCGCACTCCGGGAAAGTCCTGTTTCAGTGCCGCGCCTAGCGCTGTAGCTCCCGCAAGATTGTGGGCACCATCGAGCAGGATTTTCTGGCCATTGGGTTTTTGTATCAGCTGCAGCCGACCTGGCCAGTTCACGTTTGCCAGTCCGGCGCCGATGGTTTCTGCGTTGACGGGGATCGCATTTTTCAAAACCTCCACCGTCGCCAGTGCGATCGCGGCGTTGAGCTTTTGATGTTCGCCCAACATGGGTGGGGCGAGCGTCCTCGCGAGCCGTTCTGGATTTACAATTTCAAGTGGCGAATGGTTCTGCCGCGCTACCTGTTCAATGACCGCCAAAACTTCCGGCTGCCCCGCCGCTGTCACGACCGGAACGCCCAGCTTGATGATGCCCGCTTTTTCCGCCGCGATTTTTTCCAGCGTATTACCCAACCATTGTTCGTGATCAAATGCGATGTTGGTGATGACGCTGGCGAGCGGGGTGACGATGTTGGTGGCGTCGAGCCGTCCACCGAGACCGGTTTCCCAGATCACGAGATCACATTTTTGCTCCGCGAAATATTTCAGCGCCATAACCGTCACGACTTCAAATAGCGTGAGATGATTGTCGGCCGGAAATTGTTTAAGCAGCGGCTGAATTTCTTTAACGAGTCGGATGAGGTCGGCTTCAGGAATCAATTGCCGGTTTACCTGAATCCGTTCGCGAAAGGAAATCAAATGCGGCGAAGTAAACAGCCCGACGCGCAATCCCGCTGTGCGATAAATACTTTCCAGCATCGCGCACGTTGAGCCTTTGCCGTTCGTGCCGGCGACGTGGATGAAGCGAAGTTTCCCCTGCGGATTACCTAAGAGTGCCGCGAGTTTGCGCGTGTTATCCAGCCCGAAATTCGCGCCAAAAATTTGCAGGCCGTAAAGAAATTCGAGTGCCGTAGCGTGGTCCGAAATTTCTGCCTTCTTCATTCTGCCTTCAACCTTGCCGTCACAGCGGCTTGTGATGAATGTGCTCGTGCGCGGCGGCGATGAACCCTTTGAACAGCGGGTGCGGTTGGTGCGGCTTGCTCATGAATTCCGGATGGAACTGGCTCGCGATATAAAACGGATGATTGGTGAGTTCGATAACTTCCACCAGCTTGCCGTCGGGCGACGTGCCGCTGAAAACAAAGCCAGCTTTCTCAAATTTTTCGCGGTAAGCGTTGTTGAATTCGTAGCGGTGGCGATGACGTTCCTGAATGACAAAGGAGCCGTAAAGGGCGGCCGCCTTCGTGCCGAGCGTGAGTTGGCACGGCATCGCGCCGAGGCGCATGGTGCCGCCCTTTTTCGTAACTTTGCGTTGCGCGTCGAGGAGGGCGATGACGGGATGCGGCGTGTCGGGATTAAATTCCGTGGAATGCGCCTTGTCGAGTTTGAGCACGTTGCGGGCGTATTCAATAGTGGCAATCTGCATGCCGAGGCACAGGCCGAAATAGGGGACTTTATTTTCGCGGGCGTATTGCGCGGCGATGATTTTGCCTTCCGTGCCGCGTTCGCCAAACCCGCCGGGAACGAGGATGCCGCCTAACCCTTTCAAAATTTTTGCCGGGCCTTCTTTTTCGATGGTTTCCGCGTCAATCTGCACAATTTCCACGCCGCAATCATTCGCGATACCGCCGTGGATTATCGCTTCGTAAACCGATTTGTAGGCGTCCTGCAATTCAATGTATTTGCCGACCACGCCCACGCGGACGCGATGCTGCGGCGCGATAAGTTTGCGAATAATCTCCTGCCAATACGCCATGTTCGGCGCGGGTGTGGTGAGATGCAACAGGCGACAGACCAAATCGTCCATGCGCTCGCGCTGGAGCATGAGCGGCATCTCGTAAATCGAATGATCCACGTCCTTCGCTTCAATCACGGCCTCGACGGGCACGTTGCAGAACATGGAAATCTTCTGGCGCAATTCTTTATCCAGCGGCTTTTCGCAACGGCAGGCGATGATGTGCGGCGTGATGCCGATTTCGCGCAGCTTGGCGACGGATTGCTGCGTGGGCTTGGTCTTCAATTCACCCGCCGCCTTGATGAACGGAACGTAGGTGACGTGAATGAAACAGGTATTGCCAACGCCGGCTTCGAGCGCGAATTCGCGAATCGCTTCCACGAACGGTAAACCTTCGATATCGCCCGTGGTGCCGCCGATTTCGGTGATGATAACATCGGCCTTGCTCGTCTCGGCGAGCAAATGGATGCGACGCTTGATTTCGTCCGTGACGTGCGGAATCACCTGCACGGTCTTGCCGAGATAGACACCTTCGCGCTCGTTGTTCAGCACCTTCTGGTAAACCTGACCGCTCGTCAGATTATTCATCCGCGACAACTTGGTGCTGGTGAAACGTTCGTAATGGCCCAAGTCCAAATCTGTTTCCGCGCCGTCGTCGAGCACATAAACTTCGCCGTGCTGATACGGCGACATCGTGCCCGGATCCACGTTGAGATACGGGTCAAATTTTTGCAGCGCGACCTTGAGGCCGCGATTTTCGAGCAGCGTTCCGAGCGCGGCCGCGGTCAAGCCTTTGCCGAGCGAACTCACCACACCGCCAGTTACGAATATAAATTTCATTTCAAATTATTTGAGCCACAGATTAACACAGATGAAACACAGATTTTCAAAATGACTGACACAGCAAAACTTTTATCTGTGTGAATCTGTGTCCATCTGTGGCTAAAGTTTTCTTAAAATCTTTTCCACCCGCATTACATCTTCCGGCATATCCACGCCGATGCTGTCGTAATCCACTTTCACGACGGCGATTTGAATTCCGTTTTCCAGTGCGCGCAACTGTTCCAGCTTCTCCGCGTTTTCCAACGGCGACACCGGGAATTTCACCAGCCGCAACAACGTCTCGCGCCGGTAACCGTAAATGCCCAGATGCTTCAAAAAAGGAAACGCCGCCAACTGCTCATTCACTGGACGGTTGGCGGCATCACGCAGATACGGAATCGTGCGCCGCGAAAAATATAGCGCGTGACCGGCGGCGTTGACAACGACTTTCACAACATTCGGGTTGTCCAGCTCGGAAATATTCTTGATGGGCGTCGCCGCGGTGGACATTTCGTTTTGCGCCAGCGCATTCGCCACGGCATCTACGACGTTCGGATCAATCAGCGGTTCG
>CAIXFY010000069.1 GCA_903918885.1 uncultured Verrucomicrobia subdivision 3 bacterium | reverse complement strand
TGAAAAACCGCTGGAATGCGGGATGTCACCCTCAAGGAAGCGTCGCAGAATTGAAATCGAAAAATGACCGGACAGCGAGAATAGCCAGATTTTACCGAAATAAAATCGCTGTCAGCAAAACCTTAACCGGACAGTAGTGGTTATTTTTAATCGAAATTCCCTAATTTAGATGAAGGTCAACCCTAATGCATCAGCCAAACCGCTTGATATCATTGCGTATTGGCTGATTCCGGCGCCGGCCTAAACATAGACCTATCAGATCGAAATATCTTTTCCCCCCATTCCCAACCTGAACTCTCGATACCTATGAAGCCCCAAGTCCTAATTATGAAAACGCAAACCCGCCGCTCCTTGTTCTCACTCCGCAAAGCCCTGCCGCTGGCGCTAACCTTGGCCGCGCTCGGTTTGCTCGCGCCGGAGGTGCGCGCCTGGCAGACGGTGCTGACGCCCAGCAGCAACAGTATTAGTCCTCTTTCTATTCCCTCCGTTGGGGTCAGCCTCAAAATTGAGATGTTCGGTGGTGGCGGTGGTGGTGGTGGGGTTGCCGTTGCCGGTTCCGGAACTACCTATACCGGCGGTGGTGGCGGTGGGGGTGCCTACACCGTGACCACCATCAGCAGCCCTAGCTCATCCTATGCCTTTAGCGTGGGCGCTGGCGGAACCGGAGGCGCAAGCACAGCAGGCACAAGAGCCGGCGCTGGCGGCTCGACAACATTTGGCACTGCGGGTGTTACTACCACCACCGCCACTGGCGGAACGGGCGGTGTGGGTGGCGGCAGCGGCACACCCAACGGAGGGGGCGGGGGTGGAGGGACGAATACAACGGGGCTCGCACTCTTCACAAGCCCCAACCATAACGGCGGCAATGGTGGGACCGCAGTCTCTGGCCAAAGCGGCAGCGGTGGCGGCAGCGGATCTGCCAGTGCGGACGGCGGCAATGGCAGTGGCTCGGCCACCGCCGGTGGCACCGCCGGGGCTGGCGGCGGAGCGGGTGGGGTTGGTAAAACCGGCCAGAGTGTTGGAAGTGTTGGAAACCCTCCTGGTGGCGGTGCTGGCGGCGCATTTGTTAATAACTCAACAGCCAAAACCGGCAGTAAAGGTGGCGATGGTCAGATTGTGCTTTCTCAGAGCATAACTTACTATACCCACGGCAACGGCGACCCGACGGATGTCAATAACTGGTATGATACCACCAGCGGCGGCGGCAACCATCCTGCGAGCTTCACCGGCGCTGATATTTTCGTCATTCAAAGCGGACACACCATGACAGCCACAGTCGATTGGGCGGTGAACAACACTGGCGCTTTGGCCGGCACCCCCCTGACCACGGGCAGCCTTACTATAAATAGCGGAGGCAAACTTGATATGAATGGCCATGCTTTGAGTGTGGGCGGAATCGCTTTCATCAATAACGGAACCTACGCCTCGGGTAGCGCAGTGGCTCCGATTACGTTCACGTCGAGTGGCACCTTTACGCCGGGCGTTAGCACTGTTGGCGTGGCGGTTATCGGTGGCGGTGGCGGCGGTGGTGACGCAGGTAAAAATACTGCCGCAGTGAATGTTGCCGGCGGCGGCGGCGGCGGCGGCTGTTATTATGTCCCCGCCCAATCCGTTACGGCTGGGACCAGCTATACGGTTACCGTTGGCACCGGCGGTGCGGGCAGCACCTCATCTACAGTCACCGGCACCACTGGCGGCAACTCCGTCTTTACGGTTGGGAGCACCGTCTTGACTGGCACAGGCGGTGGCGGAGGTGGTTCAATGACGACCGGTGGCGTTGGCGGCGCTGCTGGAGCTGGCGGTGTGCCAACGGGTTCAGGAGGCACAGCGTTTAATGGCGGGACTGGCTCTGCCGGTGGGACGACTAGCGTCAATTTGGGCGGCGGCGGCGGCGGCGCAGGGGCTGGCGGTGCGGGAACAACAGCAACTACTACTGCGACTGGCGGGGCTGGTGGGGCGGGTATTTCGGGAGCGGCCGCGGGCGGTCAAGGTGGAACCGCTGTTAATAGCGCCGCTGGTGGCAGCGGAAGCATCGGCCTAGCTTATGGCGGCGGCGGTGCGGGTGGTGCGGAGCAGTTTCAGTCTATTGCATCAGGAACTAATGCTTTTGCCGGCAGTGCGGGCACGAATGGGGCGGTGGTTTTCTTTTATCCAAATTCTTCTTCCCCGACCATCAGCACCCCGACAAAAGCCACACCGGGAACCACCACCAACCAGTTGGGAGCGACCCTGACCGGTAATGGTGGCAGCAGCGTGACGGATTACGGCGTGGTCTGGGCTACTACCCCATCACCGACCACTGCCAATAATAAAGTGCAAGTGGGCACAACGGATCCAACTTATCCCGATGTCTACACTGTTAGTGTCACCGTCCTGCCGGTTAATACGCAAATTTATTACGGCGGATATGCCGTCAATGCTGGGGGCACAGCTTATTCAACTTACGATTCGTTCTGGACGCTCGCGAACACACCCACGGTGCCGGCGGTGGCGAATCCGGCCACGCTGCAAAACAGCACGTTGAACGTAACCATCGGCAGTGCGGACGGCAATCCGGTGTCCACCACTTATTATGCCATCCAGTGCACTAACAGTCCGGCGTCTTATGTTCAGGCGAATGGTTTCTTGTCTGGCTCCGCCGTCTATCAGACCGCCAACACTTGGGGACAAGTCACTGTCAGCGGATTGAGTCCCGGCATCACTTACGGCTTCCAAGTCATCGCCAGCAACAATGCCGCCGGAACCTTTACGGCTCCTGGCCCGGTGGCGACCGGAACAACCTCGTCTTCTAGTTCCGCCCCGGCGGTGACGACCGCCGCCGCCAGTTCCATAACCACCACCAGTGCCACGTTGAATGGCACCGTGAACAACGGCGGAGCGGCCTTGACGGACTATGGATTCTACTGGAGCACCACGTCGCCGGTCACCACGAGCAGCACCCAGGCGCAGGTGGGAACGAGCGATTACAATGGTGCCTATACCAAATCCCTTACCGGGTTGAGCGCGAATACCCAATACTATTATCGCGCCTATGCGGGAAATGGAATCGGATCTTCGCTGGACAATGCCGATGTCACTTTCTGGACGCTGGCGAACACGCCTGCAGCGCCAACGGTGGTTAATCCGGCCACGTTGCCAAACAGCACGTTGAACGTGATTATCGGCGTCGGCGATGGCAATCCAGGAACCACCATCTATGCCATCACAAACGTCGGCGCGGGAACCTTTGTGCAGGCGAATGGCTCCTTGGGTGCGACTGCGGTGTATCAGACGAAATCAACGTGGGGCACGGTGACGGTGACCGGCTTGAATGGCGGCACGGCCTATACCTTCGCAGTGATAGCTATCAATGGTGTCGGGGTTCAAACCGTGTCTGGCAGTTCGGCCAGCGCCACGACCACGAGCTATGCCAGATACCAAAGCCGGGCCAGCGGCAACTGGAGCGATTACAACACTTGGAGCGTGGATCGCGGCAACGGCAGTCTGGTCAATGCCATCAGCGGGGAAACACCCAGCAGCATCACGGGTAACGGCACCAACATTCTCATCGTCAGTCCCTATAATGTGACCAATGACGTGGCGTCCTCGGCGGTCAATCTCACGGTGAATCACGGCGCCACCTTGACCGTGAGTGGTGGTGTCCTCACGGTCAGCCACAGCATGGTCGGCGCGCCGGATCTGGACGTCCATGGCACATTGAATTTGTCTTACACCAATGCTCTAACTTTCAGCAGTGGCGGGTTGATGACCTTGGAATCCGACGGTGCTCTCCATCACATCAACAGAGGCACAGTAGTGGCCACGAATAACACACCTACACTGACGTTTAATGGCCACTATTATGATGATGTGGCTGACACGAACAGCACCATTCCGACCGCGACTTGGTCTGCTGGCTCAATCTGCGAAATCACCGGCTACACCACCACTTATGCCACCGCGCCCGGCGGTATTGCACAGAGTTTTGGTAATTTTACTTGGAATTGCCCCAGCATGGCTGTGAATGTTAATATGACCACCAGCTTCACTAATATCCAAGGTGATTTTAACTACACCTCCGGAAGTGGCCAAATGCAAATCCACGCCGGTGGCAACGTTGGACTCAGTGTCGGTGGGAATATGAACGTGCTTGCCGGCACCTTGGTTGGCATGTCGGGCAATGGCACGATTGTAATCAATGTGACCGGCAATGTTAATGTTTCCGCTACTGCAACTTTTGCTTTGGGAGGTGCCACCACTTCTGGCACGACGGTGAATGTCCTAGGCAATGTTTCCAATGCTGGAACCATTAGCGCATTCGCGGGCAGTTCAAAGATACAAATCATTCACTTAGCCAAGGGTTCAGGCACGCAAACCTATTCCGGCTCCGGCACTGTCACCGGACCGGTCGCGTGGACGGTTGATTCCGGTTCCACGCTGGACTTGGGAACGAGCGTTATCACCGACAGCAGCGGAACCTTCACCAACTTGAGCGGCGGCGGTCTGAAGACCGCTCACGCTAACGGATTTGCGGGCAACATCATCATCACCACCGTGAATCTCAGCACCGGTGGCAATTACACTTACAAAGCTACGTCTGGAAACCAGTCGGGCGACACGTTGCTCCCGGCTACAGTAAATAGCCTGACCATCGCCAACAGCGGCGGTGGCAAGGTAAGTTTGAATCAGAACGAAACGGTGACCAATCTGACGGTCGCCAGTGGCGCGAATTTGGACTTCAATAGCAAAAGCATCAGCACGCCCAATGCGCCGATCTTTAGCGGCGCGTTGACCATGGAGGTCACCCGGACCGGGGTGAATACCTTCACCGGCTCTACATTTACGCAAACCTCCGGCACGCTGACCTACGGTGGCACATTGTCCGTCACCCTCTCCAGCGGCACGCTGGCCGGCGGCGACATCATTCCGCTCTTCAGCGCCCCTGCCTATGCGGGCGGCTTCACTTCCGTCACGCCGCCAGTCCAGGACGGCTATATAGCGGACTATTCCGCGCTACAGAGTGTTGCTTCCGGTGGGTCAATAACCATACGCAATGCACAAAACCATTTTTATCAAAGTTCTGACAATGGTTATGGTGGTGATGTGGGGTTGGAAAATTTGATATACACGGCGACCAGCGGCACGGGACCATACTATGTTTGGTCATCAACCAATCCGTCGCTACCGGTTACCCAGTGGACGCCGGAAGGCTCCATGTCTGAATTTCCGATAGCCAATACACCCAACAGTCATTATGGCATTACCGTGACTCCGGGGGCGCTTACCACCTATTACATTTGTGCTCACACCAATGCCGGACCGTATACTGCTCAAGAGCCGCTGCTAATAATGACCACCAGCGACTTTTTCTTCTTCTTTGGCGCGGAAACGAATCTACCCATCAGCAGCGCCGGGGTGTTTCAGTTCGGTGGGACGGTGCTTACGCCCCTACTGCTCACGCCGGGCTCGTTGAAAATTACCGGCACGGGGGCGAGTGCGGCCATCTCGTTTGGGTTTACCAACGCCAGCGGGCTGGGCTTCTCGGTGCTGGCCCAGACGAACCCAGCCCTGCCGGCGGCCAGCTGGTCGCTGCTCGGAGCGGCCGTCGAAAACCCGGCTGGCTCCGGCCACTATCAATTCACCGACCCCGCTCCTCCCACCAACGCCACCAGATTCTACCTCATCAGACAACCGTAAAGTTATGACCGATATGAGCGAAAAAATATTCGCGGCCAAAATACACGCCAGTCTCAAATGGAGCGAGTGCTCCCATGTTTGGCAACCGGCTTGGCGCTCAATTCAGCAAGCCGGATGACAATCAGGTGAACGCGAACGGGAGCTTTTACCGTCGTTAGAATTTAGTTTTTGAAAACAATCTGATACGGCTATTTGACACCGTTTGCGATTTCTGAGCTGACTTCTGAAAATCTGTGAGGATTGAAATATCACAATAGCCAATAATGGCAACGCATTAGGAAGCGTGAGGATTTGTGAAGAAGTGACTTCTCGTTTTTGAAGAATAGAGCTTGCGTTTAACGCCAGCGCGAGCAATTTAACGCGCATCCTATTATGAGCAAAAAAGTTTTCATCGGCACGGACAGCGGCGCGACCACCACCAAATTCTGCGCGGTCTGGGAAGACGGCTCGACCGTCACCAACAAGGTTCTCCAGCGTTCCACCAGTTCCGAAAAGGGCCGCGACGCCGTCATCCACGCATGGATTTCCGGCGTCGGCGAATTTCTCGCGCAAAACAGCCTGACCTGGGCGCAGGTCGCCGGCGTGGGCCTTTCCATTCCCGGCCCCTACGAACGCTACGGCGTCTGGAGCAAGACCCCGAATCTGCCCGCGAGTTTCGCCGGCTGGGATGTTTTCACGGATTACAAAAACGCGCTGGCCAAACAGGCCGGCCGCGAACTGCCGCTCGTCTGCGGCAACGACGGCAATTTCGGTGGCGTCGCCGAGGCGCGGCTCGCGCGCGGCCACACCAAGGCCAGCGTGCTCATGCTCATGCCTGGCTCCGGCCTCGGCGCGGCGTTCGTCGGCGCGGATGGCCTCTGCCTCGACGGCGACACGCTCGCCGGCGCGGAATGCGGCCACATGCCGGCTGCCGTCCACCTGCTCGGCCTGAGCGGCAAACCGTTCACCTGCGGCTGCGGACGCGACTGGGGTTGCGTCGAGGCTTACACGACGATTTCCGGTTTGCCGCAACTGCTCGCGGAATTTCTCAAGCGCCATCCCGCGCACGAACTCGCGACTTCCACCGCGCCCATCAAGGAAAAAGTTTTGTCCCTCCGCACCCGCGCGCAAAAAGGTGACGCACTGGCGCTCGACATTTTTGATTTTCAAGCGCGCGTCATGGGCATTCATGTCGCGAACTTGAGCATGGCCTTTGATGCCGGCATCGTCGTCATCGGCGGCGGGCTGATGGATCACGAGGCCACCACGCCGGAATTCCGCGCGCGCTACATGGAAAAAATCCGCGAGGCCGCCCGGCCGTATCTCTGGGCGCCGCAAAAGGACACCGTCAAGATTATCCCCGCTGAACTGGGCGAACTTTCCCAAGCCATCGGCGCGGCGCTCGTAGCGATGTATCACAGCCAAGGTCGTAGTTGAGACGGCGGCAATTCGCTTTCAAGCACGCGCCGGTTCTGCCATCCTGCCGCCGTGACGCGCACGGAAAAACTGCTGGCCGAACTCATCGCTTTGCCGAGCGTGAACCCCGCCTTCCTGCCGCCGCGCCATCCTAGCGCCGGTGAAAAACGCGTCGCTGATTTTCTCGCCGCCACCGCCGCGCGCGCCGGATTGGAAGTGGAATTTCAAAAAATCCTGCCCGGCCGCTCCAATGTCCTTGCCCGCCTGCGCCCGCCGGGAAAAATCCGGCAAACCATTTTGCTCGCGCCGCACTTGGACACCGTCGGCGCGGACGGAACCGGCTTCATTCCGCAGCGGCGCCACGGCCGGCTGCACGGGCGCGGCGCGTGCGACACGAAAGGTTCCGTGGCGGCGATGCTGTCGGCGTTGATGGAATTGGCCGTCGGCAAAAATCGTCCGCAGCATACGGAAATTATTTTTGCCGGTTTGATTGATGAGGAACACGCGCAGGCCGGTTCGCGCGCGCTGGCCGACAGTGGTTTCAAGGCCGACCTCGCCATCGTCGGCGAGCCGACCAAACTACAAGTCGTCACCGCGCACAAGGGTTGTCTCTGGCTGCGGCTGGAGGCGCGCGGGCGGGCGGCGCACGGCGCTACGCCGCACCTCGGCAAAAACGCCATTCACGAAATGGCGCGCATCGTGGATTTTTTGGAAACGGATTACGCGGCCGGTTTGAAACGGCGGAAACACAAACTGCTCGGCTACGGCACGGTGAACGTCGGGAAAATTTCCGGCGGCACGCAGCCGAACATCGTGCCGGACGCCTGCGTGATTGAAATTGACCGGCGCACGCTGCCGGGCGAGACGGAAAAATCCGTCGTCCGCGAAATCACCGCGCGGCTGCGGGCGAAAAAGTTGTCCGCCGAGATTTCCAGCTTCAAGCTCGCGCCGGCGGTGCCGCTGGAAACCGACGCGCGGTTGCCGCTGGTGAAACAATTTTTGCGCACGGCGAACCAGACGCGTCCGGTGGGCGTGGATTATTTTTGCGACGCGGCGGTGCTGGCGGCGGGCGGGATGCCGAGCGTGGTGTTTGGCCCCGGCGACATCGCGCAGGCGCACACGGCGGACGAATGGATTTCGCTGGCGGAACTGGAGCGCGGGAAGGATTTGCTTGTCCGGTTTTTCCGGTCGCTGCCGTGATAATTCTTGCTGCCAATTTTCAGCTTTGCTTTCATCGACTTATGCCAAGCAAGGCCATAGGCAAAATGGTCGGTTTACACATCGCACAATTATGAATACAAAATACGCCAAATGGTTCGAGGAGACGGCAGCCGACCCGGTTCGTCGTCGTGCTGCCATCGCGGACTTTTCCAAGCAGCGAAACGTCTTATTTTGTTGCGCACTCATTATGACAGCGTGTGCTGTTACTGTGTTTTTCACCGCAACGCGGAATCCGAATTCACCGGCATTGCTTTCTTTTGCGGCTGTGTTGTCGTGGATCGGAGTCATTCGGGTTGATTCCAGGCGTCAGGTTCTGACATTACTTGACAAGTTTAGTCGGGATCAAAAGTCAGATGCCTGACAATATTTTAGGCTGCAAAGTTCAAAATCAAAACGAGTCCAAGCCGGTAAATTAAATTCTTTCCACCGTCCGCCACATTCGCCAATCTTCGCGCGCCATGGCCAGCACAGTTAACGTTCCCACCGTCCCGCAGAAACCGCACGCGGCGTTTTTCCGCCAGAGCGGCTGGCTGATGATTGCCAACATCGCCAGCGGCGGGCTGACATGCGGTGTGCATTTTCTGGCTAAATTTGTTTCCGAGGCGCAATACGCGGCGTTCGGCACGCTGCTGATGGTGGTGGCGTGTCTACCGGCGATGCCGTTGCAAATGATTTTTGCGCAGCAGACCGCGTTGGCGCTGGCGACGGGACGCGAACGGCAGCTCTCGGGGCTCATTCGGATGGCGTGGCTGTGGACATTTCTGCTGTGGGCGTTTGGCGCGCTGGCGGTTTTTATTTTTCAGAAACAAATCGTGGCTGGCTGGCAATTGCCCAACGCGCTCGGCCTGTGGGCGATGGTGGCGGCGGTGCTGGTGTCGCTGTGGCTGCCGGTGTTCACGGGCGTGGTGCAGGGACGGCAGGATTTTTTCTGGATGGGCTGGTCGGTCATTCTCAACGGCGCGGGCCGGGTGGTCGCGGCGGCGGCGCTGGTGTTGGCGCTGGCGGCCGGCGCGGCGGGCATGATGGCGGGGACGTTCATAGGCATCAGCCTCGCGGCGGCCATCGTGATCTGGCGTTCGCGGGATTTGTGGCTGCAACCGTCGGAGAAATCCGACTGGAAAAATCTACTGCCGCAGGTGCTGCCGCTGTTGCTGGGTTTCGGCGCGTGCCAGTTTATGTTCACCTCGGACACGATGTTCGCAAAGGCGTATTTCACCGGTGACGAAATGGCGCCGTATGTCGCGGCGGGAACTTTGTCGCGCGCGCTGCTCTGGTTGGTGCTGCCGTTGGCGGCGGTGATGTTTCCGAAAATCGTCCACGCAAGCGTGAAGGCGGAGAAAAGCAATTTATTCACGCTGGTCGTGCTCGGCACAGCGGTGTTGGCGATTTGTGGCGGGCTGGGTTTGTGGCTCGTCGGGCCGGTGGCGGTAAAGATTGTTTTCAAGAGCAGCTATGTCGCGGCGACGACGGCGTTGCTGCCGTGGTATGCGGCGGCGATGGTTCCGCTCGCGCTGGCTAATGTGATGGTGAACGACTTGCTCGCGCGTAACCGTTTCGGTGTGGTGCCGTGGATGGTGCTGCTCGCGGTCGGCTACGGCTTCGCGTTGCCGCAGATGCTGGGGCGTTTCCACAACCTGCAAGTCGTGTTGCAAACGCTGGGGATTTTCAACCTGCTGCTGTTCGCAGTGTGCGCGTGGTTCACTTGGGGAATGAAAGCCCGTAGTCCAAAACCTGAAGCCGCGTAATCAGTTTGGTTTGGACTTCGACAGCGGCTTGGGTGCGCGCAGGGTTTTATAAATCCAGCCTTCCAGCGGGCCGAGCCAGCGCAGCCATTTGTAAAACGGCGAGTAAATCAGCCGCACGCGCAGCACGGACAAAAACATCGCCAGCGAACTCCGAAACAGCGACGCGCTCACCTTCGAGCCCGCCATGTCCGTCCACGCAATCGGCACTTCGCGGATCTTGAACCCGGCGCGTTTGAGGCAGACCAGCAGGTTCACGTCGAACGCCAAGTCCGCGATGCACAGGTTTGAATGGATTTTTTCCACGGCTTCGGAACGGATGAGTTTGCACGGGCATTGCGTGTCCTTGACGTGCAACCAGAAAAACAATTCGACAATGAAATGAAAGCATCGGCTGACGAACCGGCGGAAACCCGGCTGTTTTTGGATCAACACGCTGTCCGGCAGCCAGCGTGAACCGATGACGCAATCCGCATCGCCGACGTGTTGGAGTAAATCCAGAAACGCCTGCGGTCCGGTCGCGCCGTCCGCGTCCACGTAGCCGATCAACTCGCCGTGCTGCGCGAGCTTGAGCCCTTCGATGAGCGCGCCGCCCTTGCCGATCGGCGCTGGAAAATCCAGCCAGCTGACGGACGAAAAATCCTTCGCAACGCGCTGGACCACGCCGAGCGTGTTGTCGCGGCAACCGTTGAGGACGACGACCAGTTGAAAGTGACCGGTGAAATTGCGTCCGAAAAATTCCGCGTATTCGCGCAGCACCGGTTCGATGCGCGCTTCTTCGTTGTAAGCCGGGATGAGGAGCAGCAGGCTTGGGGCGGACACGCGGGCAGTTTCGAGTTTCAAGTTACAAGTTGCAAGTTTTCAGTTGGGGCTTGAAACCCGGCGGCCAAACTTTTTTAATCCCCGCATGGATTCCCGCGAGGCGCTCATTGCCTTGAACATGATCGAAGGCGTCGGGCCGGTGCGCGCCCGCTCGCTGCTGGAATTTTTCGGCGACGCGGCCAAAATCCTGTCCGCTTCCAAACACGAACTCACCCGCGTCCGCAACATCGGCGAGGACACGGCGGAAAATATTTTCAACTGGGAAAAATCTGTGGACCTCGCCGGCGAATTGAAGCGCATTGCCGATTTCGGCTGCCACGTTTTGATTTCCGCCGACGAAAATTATCCGGCGTCGCTGCGGGAGATTTACGATCCGCCGCTCGTGCTTTACGTCAAAGGCGAACTCACGGCGAAAGACAAAAATTCCGTGGCGATGGTCGGCTCGCGCATGACCACGCACTACGGCATCGAGACCGCGCGCAAGCTGGCGTATCAGCTCGCCTACACCGGCGTCACCGTGGTCAGCGGCGGCGCGCGCGGCATTGACACGGCGGCCCATCAGGGCGCGTTGAGCGGCAAAGGCCGGACGATTGCCGTCTTGGGCACGGGCATCAATTTAATTTTCCCGCCGGAGAATGCAGAACTCTTCGAGCGTATCGCGGCGAACGGCGCGGTCATTACGCAATTTCCCTTCAACCGGCCGGCGGACAAGCAGAGTTTTCCCATCCGCAACCGCATCGTCGCGGGCATGACGCTTGGCACGGTCGTCGTCGAGGCGAATCTTTCCAGCGGCGCGCTCATCACGGCGAATTTTGCGACGGAATACGGCCGGCAGGTGTTCGCGGTGCCCGGCAGAATTGATTCGCCACGGAGCAAAGGCTGTCACGACCTCATCAAAAAAGGCGCAAAGCTGTGCGAAGGCGTGGAGGACATTTTGAGCGAGTTTGAATATCTGTTTCCCGGCAGCAACAAATCGCCGACAGCGAGTGAGACCGGTGTTTTACCCGCGCTGGAATTGAATGAAAACGAGCAGAAAGTTTTTGACGCGGTGAAGGCGGACGACGAATCGAGCATTGACGAAATCATCCGGGCGAGCGGTCTGCCGAGTTCAGCGGTGAATGTGGCGTTGTTCGGGCTGGAGATGAAGCGGCTCGTGAAACAGTTGCCGGGAAAAATGTTCGTGCGGAACGGGTGAACTGAATGTCGGGCGAAGCGGGCGAAGGGAGTTTGCAGCCTATCTCCGTATTAGGCGGCAGATTCATGTAACAAACTCTCGACCAACGGACGAGAAACCTCGTCTGATGTCAAATGCGGCGTCTTGGGATGACAATCTCCCGCATCAAAACACATAAAAACAGACTCCGCAAATTTGGGAACCTGGAAATTGAAACCAAACCATAAACCATTCATGGCCGTGGCCGCATCTGCAAAGCTGAAACACTGACTGATGTAACCGATGGCGACACGGCGAGCAAATTCATAGCAAAACGCCTCCGATGAAATCTGCTCCTGCTGGCAACAAGCCTCGACATCCGCCTGACTCAAGCGTGCCTTTGTCGTCTTCAGGATGATGTCATCAATGCTCATGGCGTGTGCTGCCGCCTAACATCTAGGTCGGCCAAATTGGTTTGTTTGATTTGTGGCCAATCTAGGTTGTGATTAAAAACTATTCTGGACGCAAGTGTCTGTCGAACATTCTTTTGTTGGCAAATGAATCCCGCACCCGCACCGGAAAAGGCGGCAAACCGGCTTGCTTCATCCGGGGCAATGGACTAGATACAGCGGCAACAGTTTCATCCTATGGCGAACTATCTCATCATCGGCGGCGACGGCAAGGAATACGGCCCCGTCACGGACGCGGACGTGCGGCAGTGGATTGCCGAAGGCCGGCTGGCCGCCATTTCCGAAGCGAAGGCGGAGAGCGACGCGGAGTTTCGGACGCTGGCGCAATTTCCCGAATTCGCCGAAGCCCTCGCGCAAAAAACGCCCGCGACCATCGGCGCGTTGCCGTCGGCCGACGGCGTTCCGGAAACCGATTACGAACTCGACCTCGGCGGCTGCATCACGCGCGGCTGGGAGCTGGTGAAAAACAACATGAGCGTGCTTTTTGTCGGCGTGCTCGTTTATCTGCTCATCGAGGGCGCGATTGGCGCGCTGGCGAGCATCCCGGTGGTGGGCGCGGTGTTTTCCATTGCCAATTTCATCTGCTCCGGTCCGCTGATGGGCGGCGTGTTTTATCTTTTCATCCGCGTGAACCGTGGCGAACGCGCCGAGATTGGCGAAATCTTTTCCGGCTTCCGCCGCGCGTTCGGGCAGTTGTTTCTCGGCGTGCTGGTGACGGGCTTGCTGGTCGGGCTGTGCCTGCTGCCGGCAATCGTCGTCTTGATCGTCGCGGCCGTGCCGCAAATTGGCCAGCTCCAGCATTTGCAAAACGGCGGCACGCCGGACGCGGCAACGATGGCGGCGCTCAAATCCGTTTTGTTCGCGACGCTGCCGGTGGCGCTGATCTGCGCGCTGCCGGCGACCTATCTTTCGGTCTGCTGGAAATTTACCCTGCCGCTGATTGTGGACAAGCAAATGGATTTTGGCGCGGCGATGAAGGCGAGTTGGAAGATGGTGAACAAGCATTGGTGGCAGGTTTTCGGTCTCTCAATTTTGATTTCGCTCGTGAACGTCGCGGGCGTTTGCGCCTGCTGCGTCGGCGTGCTGTTCACGATTCCCATCGGCTTCGCCGCGCTGATGATTGCCTATGAAACCATCTTCGGCGCCGAAAAAAACTAGCCGCATCAAGGCGCGCAACGCCGCGCTGCTGAACCAGCTCGCCACGCCCGGCCTCGGCTCGCTGCTCGCGCGGCGCTGGATTGAAGGTTGCGGGCAAATTATTCTTTCACTCGGTGGCTTCGGGCTGGTCTTCGTCTGGTTCGTGCAGTTAATGATCCAATTTTACGGGCAGATCAGCGGAAATGTGGTGGTGCGTCCGGTCGGTTGGATCGGGCTGCTGGGCGCTGGATTATTTGTGCTGGCGTGGTGCTGGTCGTTGGCGACGAGTTTCAGCCTGTTGCGCGAGGCGTCGAAAGTGAATCTGGAATCGCTCGAAAGTTTCGCCGCCGGTCAGGTGAAATGGGACGAGCCGAAAATCATTCTCGCGCTGATGGCGTTGCCGCAATGGAAACGGAGCGGCCAAGTCATCGCGCGGACTTTTCAGTTCAAGGATTTTCCCGCCGCGATGAAATTCGTAAACCAAATCGCCGACCTCGCCGAGCAGGCGCAGCATCATCCCGACGTGGATGTCCGCTGGAACAAGGTCACGCTCGCGCTCACTACGCACGATGCGGGCGGGCTGACGGAAAAAGATTTCGCGCTGGCGAAACAGTTTGACGCGCTACTGGCCGAGTGACTTGAGGCGAAACAGCCCGTTCGTCTCCGGCAGGCGACCAATCCAGAGGCCGGTGACGGCGTATTTCCATTCAAGCTGCGGGAGGTTGGGGCGTTCGCCGCCGCTGCCGCGAATGACGAGGCGGTCGGCGGGCTTCATTTTTTTCACCCACGGTTCGTAGGCCTTGGCTTCGCCGTTGTTCCAGAAAATGCCGTGGTAGGTTTTGAAATCTTCGGCGGGCATCAGCGCCGGTTCGTAGCCGAGAATATAGCGCCAGTCGGCGTTCGGATTTTTGTAGAAGGTCTGATAAAAAATTCCCATGTCGGCGGAATACAAAATGCCGCCCTTGTCCGGCATCCAGCCTTCGAGATCGGGATGTTCCTTCTCAGAGAGAAATTGCCATTGCAGGCTGTTCGTCCAGCGGCTGTTGAGGTCGTTGGTCACGCACGCGAAAGTTGCGGCCGCGAGAATCAGCACCAACAGCAGCCGCCGGAAAGAATCTTCCACGAACTTGGTCAGCAGGAGAAAATCCAATTCCGTCGCCAGTAAAACCGTTAGCGCCGGCCAACCCCAATCTTCCCAAAAGCGGCTTACGCGGAATCCCAAAATCCAGCAGCCGCACATCAGCCAGAACGCCGGGCTGCGCGCGAGCGACGGCGCGCCGGGGCGCGTGAGCAGCCGCAGGCCGAGGAACACGGCGATGACCATCAACGCCAGAAAATCGCCGGCGAACGGTTGCAGTTCTGCGACCTGCGTGTGGTTGGTGAGATGGGAGTTCACGCCGTTCAGCGCCATTTGCAGCGCGTTGATCAGGTAATCCACCGGATGCCCGGACACCAGCATCGCGCCGCCCGTGCCGAGCAGCCACGCGCCCGCCAGCGCGAGCGACCAGCGGAATTCTCCCGCGAAAGCGAACGCCGCGATGGGCAGCAGCCACAGATACCAGACGCCGTGAATCGAAGTGCAGCCGGCCACCAACGCGGCGCAGAGCAGAAAATTTTTCCGGCTTGGCGAAAATTTTTGCGCCAGAAACAGAATCGTCATCAGCGCCGCCGAAGTCAGGATAAAGGGCCGCCCCAGTAGCCAGCGTTGTGGCAGGTCCGAAACGATCATCGCGGTGAGCAGCACGGCCAGCCACGCTTCCGGCCGCTTGAGCCACGGCAGCATGGTGGCGTTGATGAGGAGAAAAAGTCCGGCCACCGAAAGCACCAAAAGATTTTCCGCATCCAAATGCCACGCACGATGAAACCAGCCGAGAATCGCGTGCCAGCCGAGGTTGTGGTCGAGCTTGAAGGTGTCGCCGACCACAATGATTTCCGGCCACGATTTGCCGCTCACGGCTTTCGCGCAATGCCGCAGCGCATCGTCGCCGGGCAAATAGCCGTAGCCGATAATTTTGAACGGAATCAACAGCAGGACGGCGGCGAGAATCAGCCACACGGCCAGCGGGACATAGCGACGGAATCTTTCGGGCAATTCAAATTCAAACATGGCGTTTAATTTCGCCAATCAAAACACCTTGGGCACGCCTTCGTCGAGAATTTTCAGGCGCTTCATCAAATTCTGTTGCGCCGCGATTTCCTTCAGCCAGCGCGGCGGCTCGTCCATGTCCTCGAACGACAGCTTGAACGTGCCGTAGTGCATCGGCACAAAAACTTTCGCGCGCAAATCCTTGAACGCCTGCACCGCCTCGTCCGGGCCCATGTGAACTTTGCGGAAACTTTCCGGATGATACGCACCGATGGGCAGGAGCGCGATTTCCGGACGCAACTTTTCACCGATTTCCGCAAAGCCCTCGAAATATGCGCTGTCGCCCGCGTGATAAATTTTCCGACCCTGATGTTCCAAAACGAATCCGCCGTAGCCGCGATGCTGGTCATGTAATGTTCGCGCGCCCCAGTGTGCGCTGGGCGTGAACGTCACTTTCCAATCGCCCTGCGAAAAACTTTCCCACCAGTCCAGCTCCACGATACGCGCGAAGCCGAGTTTTTTGGCGAGGTCGCCCACGCCCCACGGCATGACGCCGATTTTCGTGGCCGGCAATTTACGCAACGTCGGCTTGTGAAAATGGTCGTAGTGCGCGTGCGTCAGCAAAACCAGATCAATCGGCGGCAAATCCTGGACGCGCAGGCCGGCGCGCTTAAGCCGCTTCATCAGAAACAGCCAGTTCGCGAAATTCGGATCCACCAGCACGTTGAGGTCGGTGAACTGGATGAGAAACGACGCGTGCCCAATCCAGGTGATGGCAACTTGTTTACGTTTCAGCTTTGGAAAAATCGGCGGGCGATGCGCACCGGTGCGCTTGGTGAACCAGCCTTTCCAGATGAGTTCCTGAAAAAACGTGCGCGGGTTGAAGTGCTTGGCCGGCGTCAAATCCTTGAATGAGCGCGGCAGCTTGCGGCGCGGCAGCACGGGACGGCTGGCGGATGGTTTGGTCACGGCGTGGAAACACTAGCACTCGTAACGCGTTCGACCAATTTGAAAATTAAAATGCCGCGCGTTTGCCGCGAAGAAAATTTGAGCCTATCTATCTGTTAGGTCGGTCTTGTCCAAAATAAATAACCAATGCCAATAGCTCCAGCCACAGCTAGAAATAGAAAAATCCAAACCAACAATACTAACACGTTGTGCGTCGAGCCATTTCCCATCTTCCTGTTCATCACCTCATCTTGCTTTCTTTCATATTTATCCATCGCATCCTCGACACTTTTTGCATAGTGCTCGTTCCTAGATTGTGCGCGAATGAGATAAATAACGCCTCGCACGATGTTCCATAAACCAAATACTCCAGCAAACAGGAACATGCCCAATCCTCTTCCACGCGAATAAGAACCACCTGAATGGGGGTTAGAGTGCAAGTCGGAGTTCTCGTCTAAAAAAATAAAACAAATAACGCCGACGGCGAAAATAATCACGATCCCCGTTAAAAGTTTTTGGAAACCGATCCATCTCAACTCTTGGGTTCGCTTATGTTTTTCGTCGGCATTAATAAGTGACCTGCCTTGTTTCACGAATTCGAGGTTGCGCCTGCCAAAATAGTTTTTCAAGCGTTTTCGCTCCGCGCCAAAATGCAGACACGGATTACACAGATTTTCACGGATTTTTAATCTGTGTTAATCGTGCAATCCGTGTCAAAGATTCTGTGCTTCAACCGCCGCTTCGTGTTAAAATTTCCGCATGGGCGCACTCGATAAACAGCTTGATACGTTTCTCCGCAAAAAACCGAAGCTCGGCAAAGGCGTTTTCATCGCCAAGACTGCCACCGTCATCGGCGATGTGACGCTCGGCGCGCACAGTAGCGTCTGGTATGGCGCCGTGCTGCGCGGCGACATCAACCGCATCGTCGTCGGCCATCACACGAACATTCAGGACAACGCGGTGCTGCATCTCGCGGACGATTTTCCGTGCGTGCTTGGCAACTGGGTGACGGTCGGTCACAGCGCGATTGTGCACGCGTGTCAGGTCGGCGATGAAGTTTTGGTCGGCATGGGCGCGGTGATTTTGGACGGCGCGGTCATCGGCAAACAATCCATCATCGGCGCGAAGGCGTTGGTGACGCAGGGAACGAAAATTCCGCCCGGCTCGCTTGTGCTGGGCGCGCCGGCGAAAGTCGTCCGCAAACTCACGAAAGAAGAACGCGCTGGTTTGAAATGGTGGGCGCAAAAGTATGTGGACAACGGCGCATATTGCCTGAAACATCAAATCGGAGTAGGCGCGCCGGTCTGCACCGCGCCGAAAATTTTTTAACAAATTTCTTATGAGTTCCAGCACGCAATTATTATTGGTGGAATGCGCGGATCAACCCGGCTTGGTTCACGGCATCACGGGCGTTTTGTTGCGGCACAAGGTCAACGTCGTCGGCAACCACGAATTTGTGGAGCGCGAGCTGGGGCGGTTTTTCATGCGGACGGAATTTGACGGCACGGCGGATGCCGCCCGCATTGAGGCGGAGGTTCGATCCGTGCTGCCAGCAGCGGCGGTTGTGCGCTGTGCGCCGGTGCGGCCGCCGCGGGTGGTGATTCTCGTCACGCGCGAACATCATTGTCTCGGCGATCTGCTGGTGCGTCACGCTCACGGCGAATTCAAGGCGCAGGTCTGCGCCGTGGTCAGCAACCGCGCCGAGCTAGAAAAACTCGTGACGCGTTTTGATCTGCCGTTTCATTGCGTCCCGGCGGAGGGACTTTCCCGCGAAGCGCACGAGGCGCGGCTGCTGGCGGTGCTGGAACCCTACGCGCCGGATTTTCTCGTGCTGGCCAAATACATGCGGGTGTTGTCCCCGGCGTTCGTCGCAAAATTTCCCCAGCGGATCATCAACATCCACCATTCTTTTCTTCCGGCATTTGCGGGCGCGAAACCGTATCAGCAGGCATTTGACCGCGGCGTAAAAGTCATCGGTGCGACCGCGCATTTCGTGACCGACGCGCTGGACGAAGGGCCGATTATCACGCAACAGGTGTTGCCGGTGGATCACACGCATACGGCGGCGGACTTGTCGGTAGTGGGACGCGATGTCGAACGGCTCGCGTTGAGTCGCGCACTGAAACTGGTTTTTGAGCAACGCGTTTTTATCTGCGGCCGCCGCACCATCACGTTTGACTGAAATTACATTTCGAAAAATTAATCATGCAAAGCTCATTGAACACCGAACAAGTTTTAGCCCGAATCTGCGCAGTTGGCCTGATGCCCGCCGTGGGAGTTTATACGCCAGACGCGGCGGTGGAAGTCGCCCGCGCTATGCTCGCCGGCGGATTGGACGTGATGGAAGTCACCTTTCGCAAGCCGGGCGCGGAGCAAAGCATCGCCGCCATCCGCGCTGCCGTGCCGGAAATGTTGGTGGGCGCGGGAACGTTGCTGTCGGTGGCGCAACTGGAGCTGGCCATAAAATCCGGCGCGCAATTTGGCGTGACGCCCGGTTTTAATCCTGCTGTCGTGCGCGGCGCGGTGGCGAGCGGCCTGCCGTTTTTTCCCGGCGTGGCTTCGCCGGGTGAACTGGAGCAGGCGCTGGCGCTGGGACTGCGCGCGGTAAAAGTTTTTCCGGCGGAACAACTCGGTGGCCCGGCTTACTTGAAAGCGTTGAGCGGTCCGTATCGGCACACCGGCATGAAGCTGATTCCCATGGGCGGCGTCAATGTGGATACGCTGCCCAGTTATCTCGCGGCGCCCATGGTCGGCGCGGCCGGCGGCTCGTGGATGGTCACCGAGCAGGCGGTGGCGAACCGCGATTGGAACGCCATTCGCGAACTCGCGGCGGACGCGGTTCAACGCGCGGCTGCGGCGCGAGCCAAATAAAGCTGAGTTAGTTTGGTTTGATTTTTTGTCATTACCGGCGAAAATTTCCGGCATAATCTGGTTGGGTGCTTAAGTGATTTTCTTTGAATGAAAACAAAAATTTATCTGGCGGTTGATCTGGGTGCGGGCAGCGGCCGCGTCATGGCGGGTCTGTGGAACGGCAAGACTTTGCGCCTGGAAGAAGTGCATCGCTTTCCCAACGGCGGTGTTTATCTCGGCGAAACCTACCGCTGGGACACGCTCAGGCTCTGGGACGAAATCCAAAACGGCCTCGCCCTCGCTGGGAAAAAATACGGCAAAAAGGTTGTCTCCGTCGGTGCGGACACTTGGGGCGTGGACTTCGTGCTGTTGAACAAGCAAGACGAAATCCTTGGCCAGCCGTATCACTACCGCGATGGCCGCACGCGCGGCGCTCTGGAACGCGCGTTCAAAAAAGTGCCGCGCGCGGAAATCTTCGCGCAGACCGGCTTGCAGTTCATGGAGCTGAACTCGCTCTACCAATTGCTCGCGTGGAAGGAAAATTCTCCCGCCATCCTCGACGCCGCGGACACGCTGTTGTTCACGCCTGACTTCCTGCATTGGGCCATGTGCGGTGTCAAGCGGGCGGAGTTCACCATCGCCTCGACCTCGCAATGCGTGAATCCGGTGAAGCGCAACTGGGCGCAGCCGTTCTTGAAAAAATTCGGACTGCCCACACATATTCTGCCGAAAATCGTTCTGCCGGGCACGGTGCTTGGAAAATTCCGTTCGTCGCTCGCGGAGCGCACGGGCTTGGCCGGCGTCAAGGTCGTTGCGCCGCCGTCGCACGATACCGCGTCTGCCGTCGTCGGCGTGCCGACCGCGCATACCGGCAAAATGAATTGGGCCTACTTGAGTTCCGGCACTTGGTCGTTGATGGGCGTGGAAACGCCGCAAGCCGTGCTGACGCCGCGCGCGCTGGCGTTAAACATGACCAACGAAGGCGGCATGGACGGCACGTATCGCTTGCTCAAAAACATCATGGGCATGTGGCTCGTGCAGCAGTGCAAGCGCTCGTTTGATGCGGCCGGAAAAAATTACGATTACGCCCAGCTCGCGGCGCTGGCGGGCAAGGCCAAACCGTTCCGTTCACTCGTCAACCTCAATGACCCGCGCTTTCTAAATCCGCCGGACATGCCGAAAGCCATTCAGGAATTTTGCCGCGAGACCAAGCAGCCCGTGCCGAAGACCGAAGGCGAACTCATTCGCTGCGCCTACGAAAGCCTCGCGCTCAAATATCGCGAGACGCTGGTCTCGCTGGAAGAATTGACCGGCGAAAAAATCGAGGTCATCCACATCGTCGGTGGCGGATCACAGAGCAAAATTCTGAACCAATTTACCGCCGACGCCTGCCAGCGTCCGGTCGTCGCCGGGCCGGTCGAGGCGACGGCGATGGGCAATCTGCTCACGCAAATCAAGGCCGACGGCGAACTTGGCTCGCTCACCGAAATGCGCGAAGTCGTCCGCGCCTCTTCGGAAGTCGAACGCTACGAACCGGCGGCATGGAACGCGGCGGCTGACCGTTTCGCGGAATTGCACCCACGCGGTTGAACGACGCATGACGATCACCCTTTTCATTCCGTGTTTTGTGGACGCGCTGTTTCCGCGCGCCGGCATCAGCATGGCGGAAATTCTGGAACAGCTCGGCCACAGAGTCGTCTGTCCCGAAGACATCGCCTGCTGTGGCCAGCCGCCGTTCAACTCCGGCTATTGGGACGAGGCGCGCACCATCGCCGCGCCCATCGTGGAAAAACTGAAGAACGCCGAGGCCGTCGTCATCGGATCCGGTTCCTGCGGCGCGATGATCAAGAAGTTTTACCCCGAGCTGTTCGCCGGCACGCGTCACGAAGCCGACGCCAAAAAACTTTCCGCCAACACTTGGGAATTTTCTGAATTCCTCGTCCGCAAACTCGGTGTGACTGACCTCGGTGCAAAATTTCCGCACAAGGTCACCTACCACGACGGCTGCCACGGCCTACGTGAATTGAACATCAAACTCTCGCCGCGCGCGTTGCTCGGCAAAGTCGGCGGCTTGGAATTGGTCGAGATGAAGGAAGATGTCTGCTGCGGTTTCGGCGGCACATTCGCGGCGAAGTTTCCGATGATTTCCACCGCGATGGGCGAAGTGAAAATCGCCAACGCCGCCGAGACGAACGCGGAATATATCGTCTCCGGCGATTCAAGCTGCCTGATGCATATCCAAGGTTTACTGTCGCGCCAAGGCAAACCGATGAAGACAATTCACCTCGCGGAAGTTTTGAACCAGCGATGAGCACTTTCGTTTCCGAATTCAAAACACGCGCCACCGAGAAAACCGGCGATGTGCGGCTGCGTCAGTTCATCCGCACCGCGCTGCGCGGCTATGAAGTCAACCGCGACAACCGCAAGGGCGCGTTTCAAAGCTGGGAATCCGCCCGGCAAGCCGCCGCCGAGACGAAGTGGGAAGCCATCAACCATCTCGACACGCATTTGGAATCACTCGTCGCCAAGCTCGAAGCGCGCGGGACAAAAGTCCATTGGGCCAGCAACGCAGCACAAGCCCGCGAAATCATCCTCAAGATTGTCACCGACAAAAAGGCGCGCTCCATCATCAAATCCAAGGCGATGACGAGCGAGGAGATTCACTTGAATCATGCGTTGGAGGAAAAGGGTTTTACGGTCATCGAATCCGACCTCGGCGAATTCATCGTCCAGCTTCGCCACGAAGCGCCGTATCACATTGTCTTCCCCTCGATGCACCTGACGCGCGATGAAATTCGCGACTTGTTCCAGAAGGAAATTGGCGATGTGCCATCCAATTCGCCGGAAGATTTGACGATGGTCGCGCGCCGCGTGATGCGGCAGAAATATATTCAAGCGGACATTGGTTTTACCGGCGGCAATTTCGCCATCGCCGAGACCGGCATGATTTCCATCACCGAAAACGAAGGCAACGCGCGCCTCACCGCCGCGCTGCCCAAGACGATGATCACGTTGATGGGCATCGAGAAAGTGCTGCCGCGATTCAGCGATCTCGCGCTGTTTCTGCCGATGCTTGCGACCGCCGGCGCTGGCCAGCCGATGACCTGCTACAACACGATGTATTCCGGCCCGCGCCAACCTGGCGAAGCCGACGGTCCGGAGGAATGGCACGTCGTCCTGCTCGACAACCGGCGCACTGAACTTCTCGCCGACGCCGAACAGCGCGATTCGCTCTCATGCATCCGCTGCGGCGCGTGCCTGAACGTCTGCCCGATCTTCCGCAATGTCGGCGGCCACACTTACGGCACGACTTACAGCGGTCCCGTCGGCGCGGTCATCACGCCACATCTGAGCGGTTTGCAGGATTGGAAACATCTTTCCAACGCGAGTTCACTTTGCGGCGCGTGCACCGAGGCGTGTCCGGTGAAAATTGATTTGCACCATCACCTACTGCAAAACCGGCGCAATGCTTCCGCCAGCGAACCGGCTTTCTTCGAGAAGCTGGCGTATAAAATTTTTGGCATCGTGGCGAACGAACCGGCATTTTGGTCGCTCGCAAAAAAAATCGGCTGGCTCACGCAACCGTTGCAATCATTGGTCAAAGGCACGGCGCTCGATCCGGCGAAAGCATGGACGAAAACGCGCGACCTCGCGCCGGTGCAGAAGGAAACGTTCAAGGATTGGTGGAGGAATCGGAAATGAGCGAACGCGAAAACATCCTCGGCCGCATCCGCGAAGCCTTGCAAACGAAGGCTCCGCTGCCCGGTGCGCACGGCGAAGTCGCCGCCCACGCGCCCGCCGAAGCACCCGCGAGTCACGCGAGCGAATGGCTGCCGTCCGTCGGTAAAACGCCGGAGGAACAATTTGAACTGTTCGCGAAAAACGCCGCTGACTTGAAGGCGGATTTTCAACTTCTCGCCAGCCGCGAGGAATTGAAAGCCGCGCTCGTGAAAATTTCCGCCGCTGAAAAATGGTCGCGCATCGCCAGCCACGACGGCGAGTTGAGCAACTGCGCGAGCAAATCACTTGGTCTGCCCGTTTTACTGACTGACAAGGGCTACGACGTGAACGAACTGGAAAAGTGCGACGCCAGCGTGACCGAATGCGACGCGCTCGTGGCGCAGACCGGCGGCGTGGTGGTGACGAGCCGCAGCACCGGCGGACGCGCGCTGACGATTTTGCCGCCGCATCACGTCGTCGTCGCGCGGCGCGAGCAGTTGATCGCCGATTTGCCGGCGGCGTTCGCGCTGCTCCAAAAGAAATACGCGCCGGATTTTCCGAGCATGATTTCGTTCATCACCGGACCGAGCCGCACCGGCGACATCGAGCGCATTCTCGTCCTCGGCGCGCACGGCCCGAAGAAGCTGACGATTTTGGTCGTCTGATTTTGCCGAAAGAAAAAAGCCGCAGTCGTTGGACTGCGGCTTTCATTTTTGAGTTGTTGAAAAGAATCAAACTACTTCGCGATACACGTCGGGATGCGGTCGGGAAATCACCACGGCATTCACCAGCACGCCGGCTTCGGCGAGCACGGCGCGACCAGCGGCGACGCCGGCATTCACGGAAGAAACATCGCCGGTCATGGAGCAAAACGCTTTGCCGCCCATCGCCATCGCGAGGCGAACTTCGAGGAGTTGCACGTCGGAAGTTTTTGCAATCGTGTCGGCGGCTTGAATGAGCGTGGCGACGTTGAATGATTCGATGATGCCCAGCGCGCCGGTCGTTTCCGCCGGTTGCGTGCGGCCGAGCGCGACAAAAACATCGGGATGCAGATTGGCGATGACGAAGCTGTCAATCAGGCAGCCGCCCGCCGCTTCGCAACCGGCCTCGACGGCGGCTTCGATGCCGGCGGTTTCGCCGCCGATGAGCACCATGTATTTGCCGGAGCAAATGGAGCGCGAGAGGATCAAGCGCACGTTACCCGCCTTGAGCATCGTGTCCGCGACTTGGAAGCCGGCGGCGATACTTGAGAGTTCAATCAATCCAACAGATTTATCGGCCATAAAATTATTTCTCCAAAATGATTACTTTGTCATTCGCCTCGCGCACCACACCGCTCATCGGCGCGTGCAGAATCGCGCCAAGCGCGTTCGGCGCGGGTTCGCCGATCATTTGACCAGCGGTCACGCGGTCACCGACTTTCACCTTGGAAATACAAGGTGTTCCGGCGCTCTGCTTCAACGGCAAAATCAAACGGCTTGGTGAAATTTCTTGGTGCAAATACGGCGCGGGCAAATCGTAATCGAGAACGTGCATTTTTTTGGCGAGCGTTTTGATGGGCACGCGGCGGCCATCCATCATGCCGTGCGGCTTCGGATTCATCGGGCCGGTCCACTTGATTTGTTTGGCGCGCATGACGGACTTGGCGTCGTCGCAAGCTTCCTTCGGGAACAATTCTTCTGGGCAGGAGTAAAGCGTGCACAGACCGCACGAGCAGCACATCGCCGCCCATTGATTGTAATAATCCGCGCCGGTGCCGGTGAACGCCAGCGTGCGCATGACTTGATGCGGCTCGACGGCGTAACCGAGCAGAAAGCGCGGACAAAATTCGGTGCAGTAACGGCATTGGTCGCACGCGGATTTGCCGATGGCGGCCTGCTGCTTGCCGGGCTTAAGCTTGCGTTCGATGGTGTGATGCGTGCGCGGCAAAATAATGACGCCGGTGGAAGTTTTGGTGACCGGCGTGTCGAGATTGTCGGCGGTGGTTCCCATCATCAAACCGCCGAGGCACAGCACGGGATCGTCAGTAGTCAGCCCGCCCGCGTATTCGATGCACTCGCGATAAGTGGTGCCAATGGGGACTTTGAGCGTCACCGGCGATTTCACCGCGCCGGCGATGGTGAGCATTTTGTGCGTGAGCGGCTGGCCGTCATGCGCGCGGGAAATGTTCACAAAAGTCTCGACGTTATTGACGATTGCACCGACCGCGATGGGAATGCCGCCGGGCGGAATCAATTTGCCGGTGACGTTGTAAACCAAATCGTATTCGTCGCCGGCCGGATAATAATCGCCAAGCAACTGGACGCGCACATTCGTGCCCTTGCTCGCGGCCTGCACGGCGGCGACGGCGTGTTTCTTTTTCGCCTTCACGCCGATGACGCCGTCTTTCGCGCCGACGGCTTCCATGGCGAGCTGGATGCCGCGCACCATTTCGGCGGCGCTTTCTTCCATCGTGACGGCGTCCTTGTGCAGGAGCGGTTCGCATTCCGCACCGTTGGCGATGACGACCTCCGCCTTGGCACCGAGCTTGACGTGCGTGGGAAATCCACCGCCACCCGCGCCGACGACGCCGGCCAATCTAACTTTATCTGCAAGATTCATTTTAAGTATGGATTAAATTTAATGGGCCGCCCCGTTCACCGGTGCCGCCGGAGCTAAAATCACTTCAACACCTCGCTCGCGCAATGCTGCTACCAGTTCTGCCGGTGCCAGACTATCTGTGACAATCGTGTCCACCATGTCCAGCCCGCACAACGGCGAGACGGACTGGCGGCCAAACTTGGTGTGGTCGAGGCAGAAAATAATTTTCTGCGCCGCCTTCAACATCGCGCGCTGGATATCTATCAGCAACGCGTGCGAGTTCGTCACACCTTCGAGCGTGATGCCGCCCGCGCTCATGATGGCGACATCGGCGCGCATCTTGGAAAATGCCTCGACCGTCATCGGCCCGACCAACACGCCGAGCCGCGGATAAATCACGCCGCCCGCCAAAATCACTTCCACCTTGTTCGCCGAGGCGTAAAGGTTGGCTACCGGCAGGGAGTTGGTCACGATCTGCGGCGCTTTTTCTTCGAGATAGCGTGCGACGTGATAAACCGTCGTGCCGGCGTCGAGGATCACGCTTTGGTGTGAGCTGATCAACTCGGCACACGCTTTGCCAATCAATTCCTTTTCCGAAAGTTGCTGCGTGTCGCGCGCGGAGAATGCAAATTCGTCCGTCTTGGGCTGAATAATCCGCGCACCGCCGTGCGTTCGGCGCAAATTTCCTCCCGCTTCGAGCACTGAAAGATCGCGCCGAACCGTAGAAACCGACGCTTCCACGTGCTGGGAGAGTTCTTCCAGCGACGCGAATTCCACGCGTTGAAGATACTCTTCAATGCGGTGTTTGCGTTCTTCTGCGGTCATTACTGCACGACTTTGGTAGATTGTGGAATTATTTGCAAGAAAAATGTTGACTTGAATCAGGAATTTGTCAAAGTCAGTCAAATCTTATGGCTGTTGCAGCACCTGCACCTCATCGCGCCGTCGTCGAACACATGGTTCGACAGGCGGTTTATGCCAAGCTCGGCAAGCCTTTGCCGCGCATCGCCAGCGGGCAAAGCCCGCTCGTCGTCAATGTCAGCGCGCGTCACTGTCACCTTACGCCGGAAGCGGTGGAGACTCTTTTTGGCAAAGGCGCTAAGCTCTCTGTTCACAAGTGGCTATACATGGATGGTCAGTTCGCCGCGAAGGAAACGGTGACGCTCATTGGTCCGCGCAGCCGCGTGATTTCCAATCTCCGCATTCTCGGCCCGTGCCGGAATCTGAATCAAATCGAACTCGCCTACACCGACGCCGTCGCGCTGGGTTTTGAAATTCCCCTGCGGAGTTCCGGCGACATCAAGGACACGCCCGGTTGCATGTTGATGGGGCCGGCGGGATTTTTTGAAATGCCGCAAGGCGTCATCCGCGCCAAACGCCACGTTCACATGCACCCGACCGATGCAGGATTTTACGGTGTCAAAGCCGGCGACCACATGAAATTGAAGATCGGCGGCCCCTGCGCGATTACGCTCGATCAAATGCTCGTGCGCGTGGATCCGAGCTTCAAACTGGAAGTGCACATTGACACGGACGAAGGCAACGCCTGTAATCTGGAACCGCACACGCCGGTCGAATTGATCAAATAAATTTACTCTCAACACTCAACCATCAACCAAAAATAAATTATGAGCGAAGCAATAGGAATGATTGAAACCAAGGGCTACGTCGGTAGCGTGGAAGCCAGCGATGCCATGGTCAAGGCCGCGAACGTCACGTTGATCAAGACCGTCGCCATCGGCGGCGGACTCATCACGGTCATCGCGCAGGGCGACGTCGGCAGCATCAAAGCCGCTGTAGACGCCGGCGCAAAAGCCGCCGCCAAGGTCGGCGAACTCGTCAGTTCACACATCATCGCGCGTCCGCACGAGGAGCTCCTCGCCGCTTTCATCGGCACGGCCGCAGCAAAGAAATAATTCACCAACTACCACTTTAACTTTTTACGAATATGTCAAAACAAGCTGTTGGAATGATTGAATGCAAAGGTTTCTGCGCCGCCGTAGAAGCCGCCGACGCCGCGCTCAAATCCGCGAACGTCACCATCACCGGCTGGGAAAAAGTCGGC
>CAIXFY010000068.1 GCA_903918885.1 uncultured Verrucomicrobia subdivision 3 bacterium | reverse complement strand
TTGATTCCAGCCCTCCGCCGGATAGCCGGACGCGGGATCAATCAAGCCATGCGCGGGATCAATGAAGCGAAACGCGTTCGCCACCAGCTTCTGCGCGTGCGTGTCTTCCGGCGCAACGCGCGCCACTTTGACCGGCGGTTGCACCGACCGGCAGCCAGTTGTCATCGTCACGGCGGCCAGCAGCAGTGGCGCGAAGCGGGAAAATATTTTTTTATTCGTGATTTTCATTTAGTGCCGTTCAACGGACTCAGGGTTACATCCCGTTTCAATTCTTTGCAGGTGAGGCTGCCGCGCGGCTCGCCAAAATCATTTGGCAACCGCACTTCACCGCTGACCAGCGTTGCGCCCATGACGCCTTCAATCGCCTGCCGGAACATCCAGCCAGCCGCGCCGGTGTAGCCGTTCCAAATCATGCGGCCGGGATCGAACTTGGTCAGATAATCGGCGGATTGCTTGTTCGGCTGCCCGCCGTAAATTTCAATCTCTTCGGGCGTCGTGTGCGAAATTGCGGAAATCTTGAACCATAGCCGCGCCGAGGCGTCGCGGTAATATTTTTCCAAATTCGCATTGCCCGCTGCCGCGAATTGTTCCGCCAGCAACCGGCAGGCGCGCACCAGCCATTGCACGCCGTGGCTATACATTCCGTTTTCGCGCACGCCTTCGGGATAATAACTGCTGCGCCCGAGAAACGGCTTGGTGTCGGCGCGCAACGGCGGATAGCCGAGGCTGATGATTTTATCGGTTTCCAAAACGCGCAGCGCCGTGTCCACCGCGATGCGGGCGCGTTCCCAGTTGATGCCGGAATAAACCGCCCACGCGGCGGTGAGCGCGTCGGTCTCCCAGTAGCCCGCGCCGTCGACGCCAATCTCCGTGCCGTCGTCGTGAATCGCCCGCAGATAGCGATCGCTACGCCAGGTTTTCTCCGTGGCTTCGGTGAGCGCCTTCAGTTTTTGTTCGTAATGTTCCCGCCGGCTCGCGCCGTCGCGCTGCTCGATGGTGGCGAGCAAATTTTTGAGAATGTAAGTCAGGAAGAACGCGAGCCAGACGCTTTCGCCCCGGCCTTCGCTGCCGATTTCGTCGAGGCCGTCATTCCAGTCGCCCGTGCCAATCAACGGCAGGTCGTTCGCCCCCATGCGTTGGGTCAAAACTAGATCAATCGCCTTCATCACATGCGCATAAACACTGTCGGCGACCGGCGAACGCAGCGGGTTGAAGCCCATGCCGTGCTTGCCCTGCGGCAACGGCGGCAGAGGCGTCTCACTGGTCAGGTAAGTCACCGATTCATCGAGCAGGCCGGTGTCGCCGCTCATGCGGACATATTCGGACACGCCCCAAGCCAGCCAGAGCAAATTGTCCGAGGCGTGCGAGCGTGAGACATAACCGGTGCGCCCGTCCTGCAAGGTGAAGAACCAATGCACCACATCGCCTTCCGGAAATTGCTGCGCCGCGTGCAGCAACAGTTGCTTGCGCGCCAGCGCCGGCTCGGCCCAAATCAGATTCACGGTGTCCTGAAGCTGATCGCGAAAACCGAACGCGCCGCTCGCCTGATAAAATCCCTTGCGCGCCCAGATGCGCTCGGCCAACGCCTGATATTTCATCCAGTTCACATAGCCGTCAAACTCGGCGTCGGAAGTTTTCACGCTGACGGTCGAGACGAATCGCCGCCACCATTCCCGCGTTCGCGCGAGGCTGTCTTGCGCCTGCGCCACGGAATTCAAACTGGCGATGCAAGCGTGCGCCTGCGCCAGCGTGTCGGTCTGCCCCAACAGCACGGCAATCGTGGTTTCGCCTTTCGCGGGAATTTCCAAATCCGCCAGCAGCGCGGCGCAAGCCATGGTATCGCCGCCCGCCGCCGCCGCTTTGCCGGTCTCGACAAAAACCGGATGCGCAAAGGAACGGCCCGCGCCGAAAAATGAACCACGTTCGGTCGACACCGCCGTCGCTGCATGACTCATCGCGACAAACGCCGGGCCGGAGCGGAAGGTATTGTTGCGATTTTGAAAAAACAAAACGCCGCTCGCATCTTTTTCAATTTCGATTTTACCGGCCATTTCGGGGCTGTGCGCCAATGCGATTTGGAAATACGGCGCGACGCGCAACCGGCGCCCGACCGAACCGCGATTGCGCAGCGTGAGCAGGTAAACGCCGGTCGGCGCGTCAATCGGCACATGCGTCGTCAATTCCGTTTCGAGCCAATCCTTGCGCATCGTAAAGGTGGCCGAGCCATGCAAACTGAAACGAACATCGTGCCGCGCCGCCGGGTCGCGCAGCGGTTCGTAGGTCGGCGAGAACCATGCTTTCGCGGACTCGTCGTAAATGTAGAACGCCTCCGCCGGCAACTCGCGCGTCACTAGGTCGGCCCAGTCGGTGGTGAGCCGGTTCTGCTGCGCGTTGCCGCTGGCGGAAGTGTGGAGTCCGCGATTCGTCACGCAGAGGACATGGCCGAGCGAGTTGGACATCGTGTGGTCAAACGGACGCGGCGTGAACGGCGTCCGCACATGGAGCGTCGCACCGGCGTTTTCATATTCGGTGTAGGGCAAATTTGTTCCCGGCGGAATTTGGCCGTGCCCAATCATCGGATGACGAGCTGGTGTAGTTTCCGCCGACAGAGACTTGCGACTCGTTGGTGCGAGATGAGCTTTGATCCACTCCGCGGCCTGCTTTTCCGAATCCGCGCAGCCGGCGAGGAATGAAATTTTCGCGCTGCCTTTTGGCTGAATCGTCAGCGGCAACTGCAGCACACCGATGGGATCGAAGGTCGGATACGCGGCGGTGGCGCGGCACGGCATAAAATTTCCCGTGCGCAAGGCGACGGGATTCCAGAGCGTGCCGGCGCGGCCAATGAAATCAACGCGCCCCGTCAGAAATCCGTCCGGCGGCGTGGCGGCCGCGATGAAACCGACCTTGTGCGAGTGGCGATGCAACGCCAGCACGGCGTTGAGCGCGCTGTCGTAGGACATCTCCGGGTAAAGCCGGTTGTATTGCGTGTGATTGCGATCATCGCCCGCGCCGGCGAGCAGCCATTCGAGATAGGGCGTCACGCTCAACTCGCGCGGTTGGTCGGAAAGATTATCGACGGTCAGTTCCCAGCGCTCGACCGCCGCTTTTTCATCGGGCAGCGAGATCAACAAAGTGGCGCGCACATCGTTCGCGGTTTGCACCACGCTCAACTTGCCGTCGGTCAGCGCGACGGTGGCTTTCGGAAATAATTCCGCCGGATGATTGCCCAACACCGGCCAGCTCTGGGAATCGCCGCTGCCATTTTTCTCGCTCAAGAACAGCGCGCGACCCGCCGGCTCGACTCCCTCGTAGGCGGGGCGCGTCAGCGTGATATTCTGTTTGGTCAGGCGGCTATTCGCTTCGCCACTCGGCTTCAATTCCACCTCGTAAGCGAGATTGCTGATACTGAACCGACTGGAAGATTTCGCTTTTGATTTTGTGTAACGCCGGACGATCCAAACGGCCATGATGACGAGGAAGACGAACGCGCCCAGTGCCGCGAGCGAATAGTCCATGTGCCCGCCGGATTTCGCCAGCGTCGCCTGGCTGTCGTTCCACACCTTGTCCCATTCCGCGCCGGCCGGCAGATAAAACGGAATCAACAGCGGCGCCCAGGTGGTGAAGCGTTTCACGCCTTCGGGAATATAGCGCGCCGCCGCGTGAGGCCCGATGAAGCGCGCCACTTTTTCGTCGAGCCGATCCATGCCGATGAAGCTGAGGTTCACCAGCGTCGCGACTCGCAGACCCATGTGATCGAGGAAAATCAGGATGCGGAATCCGCCGTAAACGAGAATCCAAGTGAACACGCCGAGGCTCCAGGTGTTGAACGCATCATGGCTCAGGCAAAGGCTGTTCGCGGTGGCAAACAGCGTGCGGATGGCGCCGTCCTGATTATACCAGGTCGGCGTGCCCATCGGCCGCAGAAAGCTGAAGATCACCGGCGACATCCACAGTCCCCACCGCATTACGCGAATCGTTCCCGCCACCAGATCCGCCGCGCCGTCCTTGGACGTGAGGCGTTTGACCGGCTGCCAACTGCGGTTGAAGCCGGCCTCCATGAAGGCGCGGTTGATCGCAAACAGCCACGCGGCGATGCCCCACACGGACACGCCGATGAGTGCCTCGTTGAACAGCATCTTGGTGCCGCCGCTCACGGCTCCGAGCTGGATGTAACCCCAGTTGTTCAGCAGCAAACGAAATTCATCCGGTCGCGTCGTGCGCACGCTGTTGCAGGCGTTCACGAGGTCGTTCGGATTCATGCCGAAACTCGTGTAGAGATTGAACTTAGTCAGCACGATGGGAATCTGATTTACATCGAAGTAGAACGCCAAGGCCGCGCCGATGAAAACGCCCATGCCCGCGTCCACCAGATAAAGCCGGGCGGACTTGACGCCGCCGCGGCCGCGCAATCCCAAAAACAAATCGCGCGCCAGACTAACCCCGGCGTAGGCAAGCAATCCCGCCAAAGCGCCAAATTCGAGACGCAAGCCGGTGTCCCGCGTAGGCAACTGCATATTCAGCGCCACTGCGACGACTAAGCCCACGACCAGACCACGGATGTAAAGCGTTGGATTCCGATAAGCGCTCAAGGCGCGCTTGTAAAAATTCTGACTGCCATCGAACGACTCGATGACGGTCTTAATCATCGGAAAAGAAAAGCCGCCGACCAGCGCCAACACGAGGAAGGGCATGCGCTGATAAGCCTCGTTCACCGCCGGCAGCGAAACCAAAAGGTGCGCGAGTTGCAACAGCCCCATCAAAATGCCGCTGTAAACCGCGCCCTTCAGCATGCCGCTCTTGCTGTTGCCGAGAACCATGTTGCGGTCCGGCACACCCCCGCTCATGCCGTCCAACACCAACCCAGTCAGCAGAAACACTTCCGCCCACAATGCCGCCTGCGAAACCATCGTGCAGAAAACCGCGACCGCCGAGCGAATCAGCGTCGGCTGCGCGGCGATCAGCGCGCCAGAGCCGAGGTCGGCCACCGCCGGAGCCAGCACGACGGCGAACGCCGGCAGGGCCAGCCAACCGTGCACCGCCCATCCATTCACGAATTTCCGGCGATTGAGCAGCGCGAAGAAATTGGCCACTACCTCGTTGGCGAGGAACAGAGCGAGCGCCCACACAACAACTGACGAATTCAAAATCATGTTTCTTTTCTCTCGTTATGCAGTAAAAAACGGTCTTCAATTTATCGCACTTACGTGAGCAGCATGTGCGTCGGACGGAACACTAAAATGACTTCAATGATAATAGCCATCCCAACACGGATTCCCTTCGACATTATTGGAAAAGATATTGTAAGGATGCGGGCGATCCACATGCCAGTCTGCAAGCAGCACATTGGCGCTACCATTGTGCAGTGTTCCGGGAGGACGAGCATTAGCTCCGTTCCCGAAAGGAACCAAGACGTCGTTAAGGTTTCCGTTATTTATTGAGTCGCAGATGACCAACGCGTCAGATGGCTTTAGAATGCTAGATTGTTTTACGTTATGTGGCTTTGCCGCTTTTGGGTCGTTCCCCAAATTACCTTGGTAGTAACCGTAAGAATTGGTGTTGTTGTCAGTGCCAATATATGGTGCCGGGGAACTAGGACAAATCAGCACGCCGCCATTATTGTTCGTAAAATAATCCCCGTTAGGAGGTGTAGGGCGTTGGTCGGCTTTCATCCCGATGGCTGTTCCCGCAAGATAAAACCAAGAGTAATATAGGCCGGCTTCATCTTGTCCTTTAGCTCCCGGAAAAAAACCGGGGCCCAGCCATGGCGGCCCGTCTTCAATCACCAGTTGGAAGCCAATGCCGATTTGCTTCTGATTGTTCACGCATTTGATTGCCCTCGCCTTTTCCTTGGCCTTGGCCAGCGCTGGCAGCAGCATCGCGGCAAGAATGGCAATGATCGCAATCACGACCAAGAGCTCGATGAGCGTGAAGGCCCGAGCGCAGTTGATCCGGTTCTCGTTGATTTTATACAGCTTCGTCGTTGGCATATGTATTTTATAATTTCCGCTGAAACGAGCCGCGCGTCTATTGCATGTTTGGGTAATAAGGGGAGCAGACTGGGAATTCCCACTGCAGAACAATTCCATTCCGCCGGCGACCTTGGCGGTGGCAACGACCAGGTTAAAATCCGTCAACCGCTCCCGAAACGGGATTTGTTTTCCATGAATTTCACCACGGCTTCGGTGCGCGACTGGACGTGCAGTTTCGCGTAAATATGCCGCAGGTGCATCCGAACCGTGTCGATGGTGATTTTGCAACGGTCCGCGATTTCTTTGTAGCGATAGCCCTCGGCCAATTCCTTCAAAATTTCCAATTCGCGGGCCGTGAGCTGTCCCAGCTCATCAGTTCGTTTCGCCTTTTGCTGAAAAAAAGCAATCACCTTGCTCGCCACCGCAGGCGACATCGGCCCGCCTCCGGCGTAAAGCTGTTCAATGCCCTGGACGATTTCCTCCGGTTCGGAGCGTTTGAGCAGGTAGCCCGCCGCGCCCGCCTGAAGCGCGGCAAAAATCTGGTCGCCATCCTCATACACGGTGATCATCATCACGAGCAACTCCGGCAACTTCGCCTTGAGTTCGGCTACGAGCGTAATGCCATTTTTTTCGGGCAGGTTGATATCCACTAGTGCCACCTCGGGGCGGACGGCAAGAATCTTGTCAAAGGCCTCCTCGGCGCTGCCGTAGGCGCCGGCGAAGCGCAGGCCGGGGGCGCGGGTGACGATGGCCTTGAGCGCCTGCTGCACGCCGAGATCGTCTTCCACAATGGCAACGCGAATGGACATTCAGTTATATCTGGGTTGGTTTATAATGGGCGCCCCGGTTGATCATACAGACTGTCACGCCCCGACGAAAGCGGAAGTGGCAAGCGGACTCGCATCGCCACACGCGTGCCTCCGCCCAATGCGGGGCGCACCACACAGCGGCCGCCAATCTCCCGCAAGCGATGTTCCAGATTGGCCAATCCGTGCCGCGCTTTCTCGACGGTGCCGGCGGAAAATCCCCTGCCATTGTCAGTGATTACAATGCGCAGCAGCGGCCGGCGCACATTGATGCGGATGGAGACCTCCGTGGCGCCGGAATGCTTGAACACGTTGGTCAACGCCTCCTTCACGGCGAAGAAGATTTGCTGCCGCACTTCGCCGGACAAGGCGCATTCGGGAGGATTAAGGCAAATGCGTTGCCAGCAGCGGATCGGCGTCCGCCGGAAAAATTCATCGGCATAATGACGGAGATATTCAATGAGATGCGGCAGAGAATCCTTTTCCGGGTTCACCATCCACACGGTTACATCCAAGGAACCGGTGGCCTGCCGGGCCTGTTTGGACATTTCCCGAAGCTGCGTCTGGACCTCCCCGGAAACGGTCGGATCAACCGCTGTCATATCCGCGAGAAAACCTATCTGGGTCAGGCGCGCTCCAAGGTCATCATGGAGGTCGCGGGCGATGCGCGCGCGTTCCCGGGTAATGACGCGCTCCTGCTCTAGCCGTTGCAATTGCCGCCGCAGCCGCAGGGTCGAGATGGAACGCGCGACTGCCGCCACCACGCCGGCAAAGGAAAGCAAAGCGACCGCCCGAAACCAGGCGGTCTGCCAGAAGGCAGGTTTTACCACGAAGGCCAACCGCACGGGCTTTTCATTCCAAAGGCCGTCATTGTTGCACGCCGTAAAGCGAAATTCGTAGCGGCCCGGCGGCAGGCGTGGATATGTGGACATTCGCTCCCGTCCGTCCTCAACCCAACCTGTGTCAAATCCCGTTAACTGCCGGCGATAGCGCACCCGGTCAGGCGCGGTGAGACTCAAGGCGGCATAGCTAAAATGTATTTGCTTGTAATCATGGGGCAACTGGAGTTCCTCGCTATTGGTCATGGCCACGCCGTCTACGAGCACCTGTTCCAGAACCAACGGCGGTGGTAGCAGGTTCACCGGCAACAAAGCCGGATTGACGGTGACCACCCCTTTGCTCGTGGCAAAGCGGAGTTCCCCGGCGGCCGTCTTCCACACGGACGGCTGGTAGCCCGCGGAACACTGGATGTTTTCCAAACCCTCGGAGCGCCCGAACAGAACCGCCGCCACTTCTTTTCCGCGCCCGGCCATGAACTCAACCAATTCGGACATGCGCACCCGGAAAATGCCGCGCGAAGAGCCCACCCAAAGCCAGCCGGCGTCGTCCTCAATCAGTTGCGAAATGACGTTGTCCGGCAGACCGTCGGCGAGCGTGACGAACTTGAACTTTCCGTCCCACCAGCAACTCAGCCCATCGCCGAGCGTGCCCACCCACAATCGGCCATCGCGGGAAAATGTCAGCGCGCCGATGGGTGAGCCTTCCAATCCGTTCGTGACGCCATAGCTGACAAAGTCATGGCCATTCCATCGATGAACTTCGCCCAGTCTCGTGCCGACCCAGACCTCGCCCTGCTTGCTTTCAGCAATGGCGGTGACGGGCTTGCCGAACTTCTGCGGCGACAGATTCACAAATTCGTTGGTCTTCCCGACGGGCAGGAGGAAAAGTCCGTCAGGATTGCCTCCGATCCAGAGATTGCCCCGCAGGTCGCGATGCAAAATGCGCAGTTGCCGATTCGGGGTTGGAGACACCAGCACACTAACAGAGCTGCGCAAGCCTTCCTTCGAAAAATGAATCAACCTGTTGAAGGAGGTGCCAAACCAAACTCCCTCGGCGGGATCATCCAAGACACTTATTATATCTTTCGAATTTACATTATTGTCCGTCTCCAGACCGCCATCGGCGCGAATCCTTATCGGTGTTTTCCCTAGCGAAACAACCCAATCGCCGGAAACCGACGAAACACTTCCTTGTGACATTCCTTTCATTTCAAACCCGCGCGGACGCAGCTTGAACAAGCCGCCGCCGTCCGTTCCAATCCACAAATTTCCCTCTCGGTCCTCCGCGATGCTCAAAACGGCATTGTGCACTTCTTCAATTTTCTGCAACTGCCCCTTCACCAACCGGAGCAATCCATGCTGGGTCGTGCCCACCCAAAGTGTTCCCGCCCGATCCTCATAAATCGTCCCGACATTGTAGCGGGTAGATGGAGACGGCAACTGAATGCCCCCCGAATTCGTCTGGCCTGAAAATATATGACGCAATTCCTTGCCGGTAGAAAGCCACATGCCTCCATCCCGAGCCGGTGCGAGCCGGATAACACTACGAGATAATCTCGTCTCGTTGGTTACCACCCCGTTCTCAATCCAGCCGTAGCTGTTCTGCTTCTGAAAACACATCCCCCCATGGATGTCGGTAATCAGGGTGAAAGGCGTCGGCCCTTTGGCGAAGCGGGACAAGTCGTCCACGGGCACGAATTTGTCGCCCACCAACTTCAGCAACTTTCCATCGCTCATGGTCACCCACTGGATGCCATGTTTGTCTCGAGCCACGGAGTCAACAGGCACGCCCAATGGCAGGGAATCCATGCCGAAGCGTTGCAATCCCCCACCCGCCAACCGCAACAGCCCGAACCGATCGGAAACGACCCACAACGTCGCGTTGGTATCGGCAAGCAACTGTTTCACGCCGCCGTTAGCCAACTGGGGCGAGACATTCTGCCCCCAAGTCTCAAACCGCTCGCCGTCAAACCGGACCAAACCGTAAGGTGTTCCCAGCCATATATAACCCAGTTGATCCTGAACCACTGAAGAGATGGTGTTCCGCGGCAACCCCTGCTCGATTTGCCAGTTTTCAACCAGATAATCGTGCGACACGGGAATCTCCGGCAGCAACAACTGCGCGCCCAACCGCCCTTGCACCATCAGGAAAACCAACGTCGTCAGCACCAGCCGGATTAGAAGCGTGAGAGGGTTCACTTTTCTGGATCACTGATTTGTTAGTCCGTGCATTGGTTTGAGTTTATGTTTTCCTTGTTTCTTTGTCCATCCCAAGGAAGGGAGGGCGAAGCCCGACCAGAGCGGGGATGGACAGCTCCGCACCGCAAACCTTGCCGAGCTTTCATAGCCCTGCCGACTGTGCGGTCTTACTTCGTTGTATTGCTGCCGGAAGTCACCCACCATCACCCCCGATTCCGTCAGTGTCCACAAGGTGCTCCCGGTTCAAGCATTCGTCTGCAATCACTTCATCTCGCACGTGTAAATCCCAACTAGCTTGAAAAATTCACGCTGAAAAGCTGTAGCGATGGATTCTGCCCAATGTCTATTGGGGTGGAATGAAGACGCAAACAATCGCTACGACGGACACAGTTTGCACCCCGGAGCTTTTCCAATTTCCCCCCGTCAAGAAGCGGCAGGTCGCCGCGAGTTTTTCTGGCGGGGACGTGACCAGCGACGGCGGGTTACCGCTCTTGCGTCAACTGGATCGTCGGCTGGGACTCACCAAGGCCATGGCGAAAGTGCTGCCCGATCCGCGCGACCCGGCGTTGATTGAACATTCCCAGCATTCGCTGTTGCGCCAGCGCATCTACGGCTTGTGTCACGGTTACGAAGACCTCAATGATCACGACACCTTGCGCCTGGACCCGGTCTGGCAGACGGCCGTCGAGCAGATCTCCTAAGCATCCCATCCAAGATAACTCTTTGAATTTAACCATTGGTGACATTGTGATCGCCAATGGAAAAGTGATGACCCCGAATGGAACGGGAAACCTTGCGGATTCTCAGTGGATATTCACTGACATGTCCAGAACTGAAACCAAGATACCGGCTGCTGCGATCGTTTTAGCCATCGTCTTTATGGTTCTGTGCCTGATTGGAATCTTGTTTTTGTTGATGAAAGAGACAACCGTAACTGGATACGCAGAGATATCGGTCCACAGCGGCAATCCTTTCTATAAAGTTCAGATACACGGTGGGGCAACCAGGCTGCATCGCCTTTTGGCTTGAGCCTGTCAGCATCTTTGGCTCGCTGTTGTTTACGCTGTGGCAGTTCACTTGGATTGGGCATGTCATCCAGCCTAATCTCTCCGACCGCATTGATGCTTGCAGTCGCGGAGACTGCCTCACGGCAGTCTCCTCATCTCGACGATGGAGAGACGTTGTCTCGGCAGCTTCCGACCCGACCGGTGCCAGTCGCGCCGGTGCCCATAGGCTACTGCGGACGGAACCGTAGGTTCGGCTTACGATTTTACTTCTCATATCGAACCATCATTGCAACCACTTCATCTCGCGCGTGTAAAACCCAACAAACCGCCCGCATGAGGTTTTGGCAAATCAACTCCAGACTCGAATGACAACAAATCGCTCAACATCTGCAATTGCGTTTTGTCCGGCGTGCTCTTGCCACTCTCCCAAGCTAACACGAGCGACGCTGCAATCCCCATTTTACCCGCTACCTGATAGGGGTGGAGGCCCTTTTCATAACGTTTGGCTTGAATGTAATCACCAAGGGTGGCAATGATACTTGGGATATGTTTCCTGCGCTGGCGATTCACTGGAATATGCGAGCGAGCTACGCGAATTTGCCGTTGTGCAAGAGCCAACAGGGCTATTCTCCCCCGGGGAGAAGGAGAATCGTTCGCCGCGACTTGCAAATTCGCAGCGGCTGGATTCGCGAGACGGTCATCCGAATTCAAAACGCCGCACCGAAGTTGTTCCCTCTCCCTGGGGAGAGGGTCAGGGTGAGGGAGGTCGTGAATCAAACCTAGTCCGTCCGGCTCGGACCGCCAACCCTGGGCTGAGGGATGGAATCCCGTTGGGATTCTCAGAGCGCCGTAGGCGCGGCATAGTTGTAGAACACCAATTCACAAAATGAAAAAGCCCCGTCAGGGGCGGCATGGGTGGAAGATGTCGCGCCTACGGCGCTGGACGGCAAATCACAGTTTGGAATAATCTCTTACGTAATTTGTGGAACCGTCTTCATTATACCAAACCCAAATTCCAACATAGGCATTCGTTTCGTGTTGCCCCCGATAGTTTATTTTACCGGAAGGGAAATAGCCGATTTCTTCGCCAACTAATAAATTGTTGTCGAAATGTTGAACATAGACTTTCAATCCACCTGGGCTAAAACCAGTAAAGTCTCCGAAATATTTTCCATCTTTGACGTGAACCTCGGCGCTCCTCTGCCCATTAACCCGATAAGTAGTCCACACGCCTGAAAAATTAGTTGGCGGCAAAATCCAGATGTCGCGCATTTGTTCGCGCAACTTGCAGCCAACAACAAGATCTCGTTCAGAAGATAATTCCAATTCGCATAAATCATCCAATTGAAAAAGCCGACTTTCATAAGTGCCTGTTCCTGCACCGCCGCCGCCCTTGATGTTGAGGCGGTGAAGCATTGCGATAACGTTTGTTTTGTTGTCACCAATTTTAATTGAAGCAATCAGCGAATCCCAGTTTGTGCGTGCCGGAGGTGTGTAAGTGGCTCGAAGTATTTTTGCAGCCGCATCTCTTGTTTCCTGCGATGGAGAAGCGAGGTCATCAATTGGGGACGCAATAAGATTGCATCCACAAATTAGAATTATCGCTGCAAAAATTATTTTCACATTGCGCTATTTCTTTTTATGCACCTTCGCCGCGACTTTCAGGCGCAGGCCGTTCAGGCGGATGAAGCCGGTGGCGTCGTCCTGGTTGTAGGCCTTGGTCGGGTCGGCTTCCATCGTGGCGATGTGCGGGTTGTAGAGGCTCACCGGGGATTTGCGGCCGCTGACCATGATGTTACCCTTGTAAAGTTTCACGCGCACCGTGCCGGTGACGTTCTTCTGCGATTCCTCGACGTAGGCCTGCAACGCGAGGCGTTCGGGCGCATACCAGAAGCCGTTATAGACGAGTTCGGCATACTTCGGGATGAGCGCGTCGCGCTGGTGCATGACTTCGCGGTCCATCGTAAGGCTTTCCATCTGGCGATGCGCGAACAGCAGGATCGCGCCGCCGGGCGTTTCATAAACGCCGCGCGATTTCATGCCGACGAAGCGGTTTTCCACCATGTCCACACGGCCGACGCCGTGTTTGCCGCCGATCTTGTTCAGCGCCTTCATCACGCCGAGCGGATTGAGCTTCTTGCCGTTGACCGCGACGCAATCGCCTTTCACGAAATCGAGTTCGACGAACTCGGGTTTGTTCGGCGCGTCTTCGGGCAGCACGGAAAGCGTGGTGAAATAACTGCGGTTCTTCAAATCGTAGGAATCAAACCACGGGTCTTCGAGGATGCCGGCTTCATATGAGATGTGCAGGAGGTTGCGGTCCATCGAATACGGCTTCTTGGCGCTGGCCTGCACGGGGATCTTGTGCTTGGCGCAGTAATCAATCATCTCCTGACGACCGGGAAATTCGCTGCGATAGCGTTCGTCGCGCCACGGGGCGATAACTTGCAAATCCGGCGCGAGTGCGGCGGCAGTGAGTTCGAAACGGACTTGGTCGTTGCCTTTGCCCGTCGCACCGTGCGCGATGGCGTCGGCCTTTTCTTTCTTCGCGATCTCCACCATGCGCTTGGCGATGAGCGGGCGCGCGATGCTGGTGCCGAGGAAGTATTGGCCCTCGTAAATCGCGCCGGCGCGGAGCATGGGATAGATGAAGTCGCGCGCGAATTCTTCCTGGAGGTTGTCGATGTAAATCTTGGATGCGCCAGTCTTGATGGCTTTGGCTTCGAGGCCGTCGAGTTCCTCTTCTTGGCCGATGTCGGCACAGAAGCCGATCATCTCGGCGTTGTATTTTTCTTTGATCCAGGACATGAGCACCGAGGTGTCGAGTCCGCCAGAGTAAGCTAAAACAATTTTCATGTGGCGGACATTCTAGCCACGCACGGGAAGGAAACGCAAAATGGAAAATGGGGAATATGTTCTGATGCTTTTCAGAACGTCGGCACGGTTTTGGTGCCACTGCTGTCGGCGGAAGTCCGCTCGCGCATCCAGAGCCAATCTTGATAATCTTGCTGATTCGCGACATGCGCGCCCCAGCCGGTTTTCTGGCCGCTCATCCGCCACCGGTGGGCTTCGGAATGGCCGTCGGCAAAGGCGAAACCACAGCCGGAATTATGATAGGTTCCCGGCACGTCGAACCATTGCGGACTTTCCATGCCAAAGGCAAAAGCGGCGTCGTTGATATGCACTGGGTCTTCATCCAACAGCACCCACGTCATAGAAGGTCCCGGCTGGCTCAAGCTGGTGAATTTTCCGTAGGTCAACCACGGCGAATTGCGGCGATGATTATGATTGTTGTTCAGCCATAAACCGTTGACCGCTAGGGTCGGTGTGCCACTGTGGTTGCCGTTGGCATCATACCCCGGATCAACCGTGCCTATCGCCTGATTCATGGAAAACGTCCGCGCCGCTGGCACGCTTTGCCCTTTCAAAGTGGGATCCGAACCCGTGTAAAGCCCCATCCGCTTATCGCCGGGACAGTGAAACAGGGAAGTGTTTCCGGAAAGATACGAAGTCAACAGGCTCAACTGCGGGTCTTTGAGCAGGTCGGGGTTGAATTCATCCGGCCCGCCGATGGCGGCATCACCGCTGCACCAATGGTAGCCGGGCACGGTATTGGTATCATCGGGATTGGGCGGGAAAAAATCATTGTTGTCGCCGCCATAAGCCACCATGGCCAACATGATTTGTTTGCCAGCGTTCAGACATAAAATTCCCTGCGCCCGCTGCTTACCCTTGGAAAGTGCGGGCAACAGCATCGCCGCGAGTATCGCGATGATGGCAATGACCACCAACAGCTCAATCAAAGTGAAGGCGCTTGATTTTTGATTATCGGCCCGCATGTCAGATTACTCCCACCCGTGCATCGAATCGTAGCGGAAGGTCATTTCATTGGTGTTGTAGCCGTTATACCACTTGGTATGGCCATCGGCAAAAAGAACATTCTGGCCTTTGTTGTGCGCCTGCCAGTCCACCCAGTTGAATCCATTTTCCGGCCCGCCGACGCAGTTCTGCGAGTAATCATCCTTGTCACAATCGTAAGTCCGAAAATAAGTGTTGTTGTCAATCGTATCGCCGGACAAAACATAGGTTGTGGGGAATAAAATCTTCTTGGTGCTCACAGCGGCAAATTTTCCGACGTCGATATAGGCTGCGCGCGCGCCATTGAAGTAATTGAATGACGATTGGTTTGCCACCGGCAATTGAGCATTGCCCGGACAATGATAGACGTTCGTGTTGCCGACATAGGAAAAAATCTGCTGCATCCAGCCATTGGTCGCCCCAACCGAGGTCGTCGGATTCCAACCGATAGTGCTGCCGGATTTGGGATAAAACCCGCCATTGTCGTCCGCATACATCGTCATGCCGAGACTGATCTGGTGGAGGTTGGAGTTGCAGGCGATGGTCCACGCGCGTTGCTTGGCGGAGGCCAGTGCGGGCAGCAGCATCGCCGCGAGAATCGCGATGATGGCAATGACCACGAGCAATTCAATCAGGGTGAAAGCACTTCTACGTTGCACGGGAGAAACAGACGCTGGGAAAGAACATGGTGTTACAAAAATCTTGGTGGTCGGCGGCAAATCCAATTTTTATTGCCCGTTCGCGCTGCCGGGATAGCACCAGAGTTCGTTTGGCCCCGACTCGCTGACCTTTGCCGACCACTCAGCGAGCTTCATCAGCCGAGCCGAGCCGTCAAAGTCACCGACGATGGCAACCGTGCCGTGCCGACCACTGACGTTTTCGTCCGGTCTGCTCGCGCCGTCATTGAACCAAGTCTGGTTATCTTCCGCCGTGTTGTTGGCGCATTCCCAAAACGCCACGCCCATTGGAGACATCTGCGATAGCTTGACCGGCGTGGCAATTTGTCCGTAATCACACACCGCACCGTTCATCACGTAACTGGAAATTTGCTGGCCGCGTAATTTAAAAAACGCGCTGTTCGTGTCATCGCTCGGACAGAAAAACATTTTGGGATTCGTCAGCACCGGCCAGAAACTGCCCGTTTGCGCTTTGAATTGCGCCGGACCACTGGACGCAAGGTCACGCGTGTAAAGCCAGCCTTGAGGCACCGGATTGGTCTCCTCGCCGGAAAGCCAGTTGGGCCACGGCATACGATCCTCATTCTCCGATGCCACGAGATTCATCGCCACGCCAAGCTGCTTGAGATTGTTCAAATCCACCGCGCGATAACTGCTTTGCTTGGCCTTAGTCAAGGCGGGCAGCAACATCGCCGCCAAAATCGCAATGATGGCGATGACCGCCAGCAATTCAATCAAAGTAAAGGCGCGCCGCAAATGCATTGAAATAACAGACGCCGCGCGTAGTTTTCCGTTACAAAAACTTCTCACGGCGGAAAACCGATGGCCAGCTTCACCACTGAATATTCCGGATGAATTTTCCCGTCGCGCGTGCGGATGATCAAATCCGGCTCAGTCCACGTCTGACCGCGAAACCAGTTGGGCAAATCCTCGGCGCGCATCAGGCCGAACAACGCAACAAGCGACGGGTCGCCTTCGCGGAAAACCACCGGCCGCTTGCGAATGATGATGAGGCCGGCCTCGCGCGCACCCGCTTCCACGCGCGCAAGTTGCGCAGATTCGTGCGGAAACACGCACGCGAAAAATCCGCCGGGCGCGAGATGCTTCGCGGCGGTCGCGCAATAATCGGCAATGGAACCGCGCACCTCGAAACGGCACGCGACTTTTTGCGGATGCTCGCTTTGCAGTCCGTCCGACAGCGGCCAATACGGCGGGCTGCCGGTCACGAGGTCGAATTTTTCGGCTGAGCGCAAAATGTTTTCGTCGCGAAAATCACCAGCGCGGATTTCGTAACGGTCGGTGACTCCGTTGTAGCGCGCGGATTTTTTGGCGAGTGCGACGCTGTCGCTTTGCGCCTCGACGGTGACAAATTTTGCGCCGGGCAGCCGCCACGCGCAAATCATGCCGACCGTGCCGATGCCGCTGCCGAGGTCGAGCGCCGTGCGCGCCGCCGGACACCAAGTCGTGCCATACCACGCGGTCAAAATATCGTCGGTGGAAAAACGATGTCCGTCGCGCAGTTGAAACAAGCGGAAATGTCCGCTGATGGCGTCGAGCGTTTCGTGCGGATCCGCGGTGACGCCGGCGGCGAGTCCCGGCGGAACGATTCCCGGTTTCGCCCAGCCTTTGAAATGCGTTTCGGCGTTCACGGAATTTACTTCGCCACCTTGCGCGGCTCGATGTGAATCAGCACGTCGCGCACGGACGGAATTTCCGCGCGCACCTTGTTTTTCACCTCGTGGCCGATGCGGTGGGAAGTTTCCACCGTCATCTGCGGGTCAACCTCGACGTGCATGTCCACGAAAAATTGATAACCCATCTTGCGCACGAAACATTTTTCCACGCCATCCACGCCGGGAATTTTTTCAGCGGCGGTGCGAATTTTTTTAATAAGTTCGCGGTCGGGCGAGCGGTCCATCAGCTCGTTAAACGCCGGACGCAGTAGCCGCCAGCCGTTCCAAGCGATGACGGCGGCGGCGGCGACAGCGGCCCAGTTGTCCGCCGCCTCGTAGCCTTTGCCGCCGACGAGTGAAATGCTGATGCCGAGAAATGCGGCGGCGGAAGTGATGGCGTCGCTGCGATGATGCCATGCGTCGGTTTCCACAGCGGAACTTGAAACCGTCTCCGACTCGCGCAGCACAAAACGAAAAAGCGTTTCTTTGACAGCAATTACAACGATTAAAACAATCAACGTCCACGGCGACGGCGCGACGCGCGGCTCATTCAGCGCGTGCAAGGCGTTGAAGGCAATCCACGCGGCGGCGAGCAACAGCATGACGGAGACGATTGCGCCCGCGATGGGTTCGGCCTTGCCGTGGCCGTAAGGATGGTCGTCGTCCGGCGGCGTTTCGGCGACGACCAGTCCGCGCCAGACGATGATGGAACTGAAGATGTCCGCGAGCGATTCCACCGCGTCCGCGATGAGCGCCTGCGAATGGCCGAGAATGCCCGCGAGAAATTTAACGACGGTCAGCGTGACGTTCGCGGCGAGGCCGAGAAACGTGGCGCGGAGACTGCGTTGCAGGCGGACGGTTGACACGCGATGATTGTAACGGCGGTTAGCGACCGTCGCAATGTCGCTCATAGAGCGCAGCTACAAATTCAGATCATATGGCAGAACATCGCGTCGCGTAGCTTCGGCTCGAACCACGTGCTCTTGGGCGGCATGATGCCGCCGGCATCGGCGATCTCCATGAGGTCTTCGATGCTCGTGGGGAACATGCTGAACGCGCAGGCGTATTCGCCGCTGTTTACGAGTTTTTCCAGTTCTGCCGTGCCGCGAATGCCGCCGACGAAATTTATTTTTTTGCTCGTGCGCGGATCGTCAATGCCGAAAACCGGCGCGAGGACGTTTTTTTGCAGCAGCGTCACGTCGAGCTTTTCAATCGGGTCGTCCGTGCGGGTGAGCTGCGCTTTGAAGGTCAGCGTGTGCCACTTGCCGTTGAGGAACAGGCCGAATTCGTGCTTCGCCGTGGGCGTGGGCGTGCCCATGCGGACGATCTTGAAAACTTCCTCCAGTTTGTTAAGCAATTCAGCGGGCGTAAGGCCGTTCAAATCCTTCAGCACGCGATTGTAGGGCAGGATCTGCATCTGGTTGTGCGGAAAAATCACGGTGAGGAATTGTCCGCTGTGGCCCGCGCCGTTCCGCGACTTGAAAACGCGCGCCGCCGCCGCGCTGCGATGGTGGCCGTCGGCGATATACAGAAACGGAATCTGCGCGAACTGCATTTCAACGAATGCGATGTCCAATGGTTCCGCAATCGTCCACGAGGTGTGGCGCACGCCGTCTTTGCCGGTGAAATCCACGGCGGGCGTTTCGGCGATTTTCTTCGCCACAAATTCATCAAACGCCGCGACGGCGCGATACGTTAGGAACACCGGGCCGGTCTGCGAGTTGAGCGCTTCAATGTGACGGACGCGGTCGTCTTCTTTGTCCACGCGGGTCAACTCGTGTTTCTTGATGATGTTCGCCAGATATTCCTCGCAGCTCGCGGCGGCGACGAGGCCAACCTGTGCGTGGCCACCCATGATTTGCCGGTAAAGATAGAAATTCGGTTTCGCATCTTGCTTGAGCGCGCCTTGCGAGATGAGTTTCTGAAAATTCTCCGCGCCCTTCGCATAAACTTCCGGCGAATACAAATCCGTTCCAGCGGGCAAATCAATTTCCGGCTTGCTGACGTGCAGGAAGCTCAACGGCTTGCCTTCGGCCATGACGCGCGCCTCGTCCGAGGACATGACGTCGTAAGGCAATTCGCAGATCTGGGCGGCGAGTTCAGGTTTGGGTCGGACGGCGGCAAAAGGTTTTAATATGGCCATACACTACTGTCCGGTTAAGGTTTTGCTGACAGCGATTTTATTTCGGTAAAATCTGGCTATTCTCGCTGTCCGGTCATTTTTCGATTTCAATTCTGCGACGCTTCCTTGAGGGTGACATCCCGCATTCCAGCGGTTTTTC
>CAIXFY010000067.1 GCA_903918885.1 uncultured Verrucomicrobia subdivision 3 bacterium | reverse complement strand
GGTATCTTCTTTGCGGCGACCAGAGTGGGCCGGACCTTTCCGACTCCGCGATTAATTCCCTGGCCGCCCCTTTTTTTGTTCAGCCGTCAGCCAGGCGTTCACGTCGCGGAAACGTTCGTCGCCAACGTGAATAATCGGCTCAATCAGCGGGATGCCGCCTTCATCAATCGGTTTGACGGGCAGGCCGATCTTCTTTTCCTCTTTGCGGCGCGCGGAATAAACGCAGAGGTCGCACAATTGCAAGACGAGACTTTTCTCGGATTCGATGAAGAAACCTTTCTCCACGATCTGCCCGAGCTTGAGGACGCCTTCCGCGCCGCGCAAAATGCGGATGGCCTTCTCCACGTCGCCGACAACTTCATGGTTTTCGTCCGAGATGAAAATGCCCAGCGGCGAACCGGGCAGGGTTTTCAGGTAATCATCCACCACGCGCGCAACCAGTGGGAACGCGGCGACGTGGGGATTGATGGACACGCCCGATCCAAAACTGGTCTGACTCCATTCCAAGAATCGCCTCTTGGTGATCGCGCGATAGACAAATTTCAGTGCGTGTTTTTGGGCGAGGCGAAACCATTCGTCGCGGAAGGCCAGACGGTGCGTGATGGGAAATTGTTTGAAGTAGCCGTTGCGTGGATTGCTGATTTCGGTGGCGTGAATCTCAAAGTCTTCCGGGCGCGGTGCGGGGAAAGATTTTTCGATGGCGGCTTGCAAATCTTTTTCCAACGCCAGCCACACGGATTCGGGGACAATCAACGCGCCCAGCACGAAAACCGGCTGGACGGTGTCCCGCAGGTTCGTGCCGGTCTGACCGGATTCATCCAGATAAATCAGGTGCATGATTGGTGAAGCAGAGAATAACGGGACAGGCGGAGATTGCAAAGGCGTGAGTTGCGACTGGGGCGTTGAAAATTGAGATTTCATTGCGGTTCGCGGACGGCTATTTTCTCCGCCGGTCTGCCTTTTGAAAGCCGAAGAATTCGCCGTTGAAGCCGCCGTCATTCAACGCAAAGGCGCAGAGTCGCAAAGGGCAGGCGCGGGCAATTTTCCTTTGGTTTTGAGCTGAAAGGGAGTATTTTACGGGCATGAAAGCGAATCTGCCGATTGAAGTTGACCGGGAAATCATGAGCGGCGCGCCGGTGTTCCGGGGCACGCGCGTGCCGGTGCAGTCGCTATTTGAATATCTCGAAGACAATCTGTCGCTGGATGAATTTCTCGATTGTTTTCCCACCGTGCGGCGCGAGGACGTCATCGCGGTGCTGGAGCACAGCAAAAGTGAATTGCTCGTTCCGGCGTGAAAATCCTCTTTGACGAGTGTATGCCGCAGCCGCTGCGCCGCCGTCTGGCGGAGTTTGAAATTTCCACGGCGCAGGAAATGGGCTGGGGACGCGTGAAGAATGGCGACTTGCTTAAACTCGCAGAAGACAAGTTCGACGCTTTTCTGACTTCCGATCAGCAGCTTAAATATCAGCAAAATCTGAAAGGCCGAAAGCTGGCGATTCTCGTGCTTTCAACCAACCGCTGGCCGCAGGTGAAAGCAAAGACACCGGAAATCATCGCGGCAGTTCTGGCGTTGAAACCGGGCGATTATGTGGAGTTGACTTTGTAATTTTCAAAATGGAAACAAAAGAATTTGAATTGATTGAGCAAGCCGTCAAAGCCGGCGTTGCGCCGCAGCCCGTGGCGGCCGCGTTCAACGAGTTGTCCGCGTTGCGCGCGGAATTGAAAAAACTGGGCGAGCCGGAGAGTTATTACCTCAAAGCGATGAACTGTCCGCATCATCACCGCATTTTTGCGGCTGAACCGCACAGTTACCGCGACTTGCCGTTGCGCCTCGCGGAATACGGCACTTGTTACCGCTACGAGCAGAGCGGTGAGTTGTTCGGCCTCATGCGCGTGCGTTCGCTCAACATGAACGACGCCCACATCTATTGCACTGAGGAGCAGTTCGCCGACGAGTTCCGCGCCGTGAATGACATGTATCTGAAGTATTTCAAAATCTTCGGCCTGGAAAAATATCAGATGCGCTTCAGCACGCACGCGGCGGAAGGGCTCGGCAAGAAATACGTCAACGAACCGGAGTTGTGGAAGAAGACCGAGGACATGGTGCGCCAGGTGTTGATCGAATCGGGCATCAACTACGTGGAGGTCGCCAACGAGGCGGCGTTCTACGGGCCGAAGATTGACGTGCAGGTGTGGAGCGCCATCGGCCGCGAATTCACCATCGCCACCAACCAGGTGGACTTCGCCGTGCCCGCCAAGTTCGGCCTGACCTACCGCGACAAGGACAACTCGAACAAAACGCCGTTGTGCATCCATCGCGCGCCGCTCGGCACGCATGAACGGTTCATCGGCTTCCTCATCGAGCATTACGCGGGCAACTTCCCGCTCTGGCTCGCGCCGGATCAGGTGCGCGTCATCACGCTCAACGACGACGCGGCTCTGATTGAGTATGCGAAAACCATTGTGACGGAATTGCGGGCCAATATGGTTCGCGTGGAATCCGACTTCAGCGCGACGCCGTTCAAAGCGAAAATTGCGGATGCGGAAAAAACGCGTGTCCACACGATGCTCGTCATCGGCGGTCGCGACATGGAAGCCGGCGCGGTGAGCGTGCGTCTCCACCACGGCGGCCCGCAAGGCGCGAAGCCGAAGGCGGAAGTCGTGGCGGATATCTTGGCGAGCATCAGGGAGAGAGGGGCGTAAATTGTGATATTGGCAGTGCGCTAGCACCGGCTCGCGGGGACGCTCGCCCCACCGAATACAAAAACAAAAAACGCGGTTGCTGTGATTGGCAACCGCGTTTTGCGTTTACGAAATTAGTTTCAGAAACCGGGCAGCTTCTTAATGGCGTCCACCGCCCCGGCGGCTTTTTGCCAGCCGGGCGCGTATTTGTCGGCGACGGTCTTGACGAGTTTTTTCTGGCCGTCGGTCAGGTGGGTGTTGCCCGCGACATTTTTCAGCGGGGCGACGGCCGCAGTCAGTTTGCCTTCGCGTAAAGACTTGACGATGGTGGCGACATCGCTCTGGGAACCTTCGAGCGTCGCGAAGTTTTTCTGCACGACATAGGCGGAGGCGAGGTTGCCGACCTGCTTGGCGATGCCAAGTTGGTCGGGCGTGAGCTTGGCGGCTTTCACGAGGTCGAACGCGTGTGCCAGCGCGGCGGAATCCTTCCCGCCGGTGAGCGACTTGAGGGTGTTGTCGAGCGTGCCCTTGATGGCGTCATTCGCGCCGAGGAGGGTGCCAAGCGACTGGACTTTGCCGGTCAGTTCGCCGGCGATGGTGCCGAGCTGGCTGTCGGACGCAGCTTTGGCGGTGTCGAGAAATTTGGCGACCAGTCCGGCGTCAACTTGGGCGAGGGCGTTTGAATTCACGCCGCAAACCATGACGGCAGCTGCGAAGATGGCAAAAAGTTTTTTCATAGGGCGCAAATGATAATTGCTGCCGCGTCGCTGGCAAGCGTTTCACACGTGTGATTGAAAAAATTCCACTCGCCTGCTAATCTGCCTGCCTATGGGACGCCAATGGTTACATGCCAAACGTCTGGTCGCCGGCCTGAAAAAGGGACGGACGACCGGTAAACTTGTTCGCGAAATTTCGGTCGCCGCCAAAATGGGCGGCGCCGATCCCGCGATGAATGCCCGCCTTTTCACCGCCGTGGAAAAGGCCAAGAAGGAAAGCGTGACCAAGGACGCCATCCAGCGCGCCATCAATAAGGGCGCGGGCATCGGCGACGAGAAGATGGTCATGGAGCACGTCGTGTATGAAGGTCGCGCGCCGCACAACGTCCCGCTCATTGTCGAGGTCTACACCGACAACGTGAACCGCACCGCCCCGGAAATCCGCGTGCTTTTCAAGAAAGGCCAACTCGCCACCAGCGGTGCGAACAAGTTTTTGTTCGACCACGTTGGCCTGGTCGAGGCACATCATCCCGACGCGAATATCGACCGCGAAGGCGCCGCGATTGAAGCCGGGGCGAATGAAGTTGAGCCGTTGACGCATGAGCAGAATGACGACATTCCCAAAGAAGCCGCTGGCGCAAAATTTATTTGCGAGCGCACGGAGGTCGCGAATGTTTCCAAATGGCTCGCGGCGAACGGCTGGACTGTGGTGACGAGTGAAATCGGCTATGTGCCGAAGCAATTTCCCGAGTTAACCGAGGCGCAGCAGACCGAGGTCGGCGAATTTCTCGAGGCGCTCGACGAGCACGACGACGTGCATCGCGTCTGGGCGGCAGTGAAATAGCCGTATTGATCTTCATAGCCGCATTCAGGTGAACGCGACCTTTATCGTTTTAGGGTTGGCACTTCAACTTTCCGCGTATCGCCGATGGCGTGATCGGCGTGTAAGTTTTCACCGGCCCATAGTTTTTGCGCGGTCCATTTCGCCGGTGGTGCGCTCCAAAATTCATCCGACGGTGGCAGACCCAACGGCAGCAGGCCGGCGGCGCAGAGATACAAGCTTCCAGTGGAAATATAACCTTCGCCCAATGCCGGCTGGTGGCCGCAGAAACCGATTTGCAGCCAGCCGTTCGCGTCAAAAGTTCCCGGCGCTTCCATCATTTTGCGGATGACCGCCGTCAGCGCGCCGCGCACTTGCGCGGGCTGAACGCGCTCCGGCAATTCATGCTGCAACGCGATGGTCACCAGCGTTTGAAACGCGCCAAAGCGATACGTCGTCGAGCGGCCGATGGACGGAAAGGTTCCGTCCGGCGCGATGAGCTGTTCCTGAATTTCCGCAAAGCGTTTCGCGCGCTGCAAAACAGTTTTGTGAGGCGGGGCAAATCCGGCGTCGTGCTTCTGCAAGACTGCCAGCACGTCCAGCAGCATTGGCTGGATCACAAAGCTGTTGTAGTAGTCGAAGTGGAAAAAATCGCCGTCACCGTAGGCGCCATCACCGCAATACCATCCAAGCATCTTGCGGACGCAATTCTCCAGCCGCTCTTCCTGCGTCGGTTCGCCGAATTCCAGCAGCGCGGCCTCGACCATCGCGGCGAACATCACCCAGTTGTTGAGCTTCGGCGTCCTAATTTTTCGGGACGACGTGAAGGCTTCAATGATTTGCTTCTTCACGCGCGGATTCAACGGCTCCCACAAAACTTTGGGCGCGCGCAAAACACCCTGCGCCAGAAACGCCGTGTCCACCAGCGGTTGGCCACCGGTGGTGAAATTCATGAAGTCCGGAGACTGCGGATCGGTCGCCGCGTCCAGCGAAGCCTGCGCCAGCTTGATAAACTCCTGTTGTAATCTCAGCTCATCGCCCGAAAGATTTTCCAGCGACAGCCAGGGAGCGATGCCGCACAGCAACCGGCCAAAAGCCTCGAGATGCGTGCCGGATGCCCGTTTGGAACCGGGCTTCTCTTCCACCGGCATTTTTAATTTCAATTCCCGCCGCGCGAGATTTTCCAGCACCGGCCGGGAAATCTTTTCAGCGACGGAAACCCAGTAACGGCGGTCATCGCCGGCTAACGATGTTTTAGTTTTGTGTTCCGCAGCGCGCAGCGGTAGTCCAGTCGCACCGAGAGCGCCCAACACGGCGGCGGACTTGAAAAAATCGCGGCGGGTTTTCATGACTTCATTCGTCACTGCCGCCGCCGCTGCCTTTCTTTTCCCACGAGCGGCGCGCTTTTTCCGGCAGTGATTTGTCTACGACGGCGTAAAAAGTCTTCTCGCCGAACAGCCGGTTCGCGGCGTGTTCCAGTTCGATGGACGGCGCGACGCTGAAACGCGCGTTGGCCTCGACAAAAATTGTTCCGCCTTCCGGGCGCATGAAACAAAGATACAGCGGGCATTTTCCCGGATGCGCGGCGACGAGTTCAGCGACTTTGTTCATGTCGTCCGGCTGCAAATGCGCCATCGGCAGGCGCAAGTGAACCTGCTTCGTATATTTCTTCGCCGCATCTTCCAGCGGCATGATCTCCTGAGGAAAAATTTTCGGACGATCTTCGCCCGTGCTGACTTCACCGATGACGAGAATCGCCTTGTTCACCTCGAGCAGCGGGCGGAACTTGTCGTAATCATTCATCACCAACAGTTGCACCGAGCCTTCGAGATCTTCGAGCGTGACCATAGAATATGGTTTGCCGGATTTTTTGGAAACGCCGTGTGTGACCGCTGCGATCATCCCGCCAATGCGCGTCATGGAGCGATTCGCCACCTCGGCGAGCTTGGCGGTGTTGTGCAGCGAAAATTTTTCGAGCAGGGGCACGAGCGGCGTGAGCGGATGGCCGGTGACGTAAAATCCCAACAGTTCTTTTTCGTGTGCGAGCAGTTCATGCTGCGGCCATTCGGGCAGATTCGAAATCGTCTCCGGCATGGCGGGTGATTTTTCTTCGAGTGCGCCGAACAGTGAACTCTGCCCCTTCTGCCGGTCGGACAAAATGCTCGCCGCCCGCGACAGGGTGCGCTCGATCTGCGCGGCGAGCGTGGCGCGCGTCTGCCCGAACGTGTCGCACGCGCCGGTTTTGATCAATGCCTCCAACGGTTTGCGCGTCAGCGTGCGGCCATCCACGCGCTCGCATAAATCCGAAAGCGATTTGAATCTTCCGCCTTCGTTACGCGCCTTCAAAATCACTTCCACCGCGCCTTCACCCACGCCCTTGATCGCGGCAAGACCGAAGCGGATGGTTTTGCCTTCTCGCGCGGGAGCGAAATAAACACTGCTCTCGTTGACATCTGGCCCAAGGACTTCAATGCCGGCGTCGCGGGCTTCGGCGATGTATTCAGAAAGTTTTTCCGTCGCCGCCATGTCGTTTGTCATCATGGCGCAGTAGTATTCCACCGGGTAATTCGCCTTCAGATATGCGGTCTGATACGCGACGATGGCATACGCGGCGGCGTGCGATTTATTGAAACCGTAGCCGGCAAATTTTTCCAGCAAATCGAAAATCTGATTCGCCTTAGTCTTGGGAATGTTGTTTTTCTCGTGGCAGCCTTTGACGAACGTCTCGCGCTGCTTCTGCATTTCCTCGACTTTTTTCTTACCCATCGCACGCCGCAGCAAATCCGCGCCACCCAGCGTGTAGCCAGCGAGTAACTGCGTCGCTTGCATGACTTGCTCCTGATAGATCAAGATGCCGTAAGTCTCCTTGGAGATTTGTTCGAGCAACGGATGCTCGTATTCCACTTTGATTTCACCGTGCCGACGCTTGATGAAATCAGGAATCAAATCCATCGGACCCGGACGATACAGCGCGACGAGCGCGGTGATATGCTCCACGGAACTGATCTGAAATTTTTTGCACAGGTCGCGCATGCCGCCAGATTCCAACTGGAACACGCCGAGTGTTTCCGCGCGGTTCAATAGGTCGTAAGTCTTTTTATCGTCAAGCGGCAGGCTGTCAATCGGCACCTCGATGCCTTGAGTGCGCTTGACCATTTCGCAGGTGTTGCGAATGACCGTGAGCGTTTTCAGTCCGAGAAAATCCATCTTCAGCAAACCGAGTTCGCCGACTGGATTCATCGCGTATTGCGTGACGAGTGTGCCGCTATCATCCAATTTCAGCGGCAGCAGATTCACGAGCGGCTCCGGCCCGATGACGACGCCTGCCGCATGAACACTGGCGTTGCGCGTGAGGTCTTCGAGGATGAATGCCGTGTCCATCAACTCGCGCGTCACGTCTTCGTTCTCGTAAGCCTCCTTAAGTTCCGGCACCTGCTTGAGCGCTTTCGCGAGCGACATTTTTAATTCGGCAGGAATTAATTTCGCCAAGCGGTCGCCATCGCCATACGGCAAACCCATCACGCGACCGACATCGCGCACGACGGATTTCGCGCCCATCGTGCCGAACGTGATGATCTGCGCCACGGCGTCGCGTCCGTATTTTTCGCGGACATATTCGATGACGTCCGCGCGACGATCGTCCGCGAAATCGATGTCGATATCTGGCGGACTCACGCGCTCAGGATTCAGGAAGCGTTCGAAGAGCAGCGCATAGCGGATCGGATCCACGTTCGCGATCTCCAGCAGATAGGTGACGACCGAACCGGCGGCGCTTCCGCGCGCCACGCAGGAAATTCCCTTGCTGCGGCCATATTGCACGAAATCGGCGACGATCAGAAAATACGAAATGTAGCCCTGCATCTCGATGATCTTGAGTTCGGTCTGCAGGCGGTCGATGACGGTCTTGATGGCTTCATCCTGATTTGACTGGCTCGGATTAAATGTCGGCAGCCGTGTTGGATCGTCAACGCCGGTGACGATAAATTCTTTGCCCTCCGCTTTGGCGTGGATGGTGTAGCGGCGGAACAAACCTTCCGCCAGCAGATGCCGCAGATAACCGTCGCGGGTGAAATGTTCCGGCGGATTGAACACCGGATAAAAACGCGTGTCGCCGGCCTTGGGAAACGGAATCTCCAGGTTGCATTTCTCGGCAACCTCGCGGGTATTGAGCACCGCCTCCGGCACCTCGGCGAAACGCGCCTTCATCTCCTCCGCGCTGCGCAGATAAAATTGCTCCGGCACATAGCCCGCGCTCATGCGCTTGGGATTGCTCAACAAATCCTGGGTGCCGATGCATACTAGACAATCGTGCGCGTGCGAGTGGCCTTTCTCGACATAATGCACGTCGTTCGTGGCGACGCATTTCAAACCGAATTCCTTGGCGAAGATGAGCAATTGCTTATTGACCTTGGCTTGTTCCGGGATCCCGTGGTTTTGGAGTTCGAGGAAAAAGTTTTCCGCGCCCAGCGTCTGCTTGAAGAAATCGACCGCGTCGCGCGCCTTGGGGATTTGATCCTTCATGATCAGATCCGGAATTTCGCTCGCCAGACAGCCCGACATCGCAATCAAGCCCGCGCTGTATTTCGCCAGGATTTCTTTATCAATGCGCGGCTTGTAGTAGTAGCCGTCCAAGTGCGCGGCGGTCGTGAGCTTGATGAGATTTTTATAGCCAGCTTCATCCTTCGCGAGCAGGCCGAGATGATGATATTTATCGCCCTCGACCTTTTTTTTCTCCAAACGCGAACCGGGCGCGACATAAACCTCGCAGCCGATGATGGGCTTGATGCCCTTTGCGCGGGCGGCCTGATAAAACTCGATGACGCCATGCATTGCCCCGTGATCCGTGATGGCCAGCGCGGGAAATTTCAGTTCATGCGCCCGCTCCATCAGCGTGTCCAAACGGCACGCGCCATCGAGCAACGAATACTCGGTGTGCAGATGCAAGTGGACAAAATCGGCGTGCGACATGGCGGACAATTTAACTTCCGTTCGCGCCGACACCAAGCCGCAAAGTTTTGAAGTTGCTCACAATCCTTACCGCGTGCCTCACGGCAGCGCGTCCTTCGCCATCAATTCTTCCGGGACGAGCGTGTTGAAAAACCGTTCCAACATTTCCACCACGACCACTTGCGGGCGGTTCTCCTCGATGAGCTTCGTATTGAACTCGCGCTTTTCGTTGATGAACACGATCCGCTTGAAGCTGTAGCCGAACAACAAATGCCACGATCCGCCAAACGAATCATGGAAGAAGACGGCGCTAACCTTAAGCGGCGCGGGGCTTTCGGAAATGACGCCCACGTTGTGCGGTCCCCAGGTGGAAAAAATATTGCTGGAAATTTGCACGTCCGGAGCGACAAGGCTGCCGACGGTCTGGAAGGAATAAAAATTCGGTTCCGTCATTTCCCTCCCGGCTTGACGCGCGAGATCGCCGCCCGTGGAATTCGTCCGGGTCCAGAGAAAATTTTCGTTTCGCAGCGGCGGCAGATCCGGACATTGTTTATGCAATGTCTTGATGACCTCCTGGCCGGCGACGAATCCGCCGAACGAATTCCAGTGCGTGTCGTTTTGCAGATACAGCGGGCCGTTGGTTTTCGCCGCCAGCAGCACCGGGCGCAGATCCAAAATTTCCACGGTGGAATGCGCCTTCATATATTGCAAAAACTGGTCGAGCTTGGTTTCGCGATGGGCGGGCGCGGCGGCTTGGAGCCAGTCGGGCAGTTCCTCGGAATAGATGGAGTGCTTGTCCGGCGCGATGATGAACAGAAATTTCATGCCGCGCGCCGCCAGCCAGTCACGTCGTTTTTCCAGCAGCTTCTGCCACGATTGCATTTGGGCGGTCGAGAATTTGGCCATGCCCAGATAATGTTCGATCATCTGCAGTTCGCCCGAGAACATCCAGCCGTGCTGGCCGGTCACGACCTTGAAACCGCTCTCATCGCGATACAAACGCTGCCGCCATTGCTGGCCCCAACGGATGAGCCGTTTGCGGAATCAAAAATGGTCATTCAGGTAGGCCTCGGTGCCGGCCAGGTAATTTTGCAGACTGGAAAAATCCCAGCGTGCAAGCTGTGGCCAGCGCGCGGGCAGGCGGTTTTCTCCCGGTGGCCGCGTGACATCAATGCCGGTCAAATTATCCACGATGGGCAGCCACAGCACCGCGAGGAAAATAAAAATGACCACCCCATTCGCCCAGCGGCGGTTTGATTTTGGCGGCGGCAGAGTCATGGACGTTTCAGGGTAGCGCGTCGAGCGCGGAGAGTTCGGCAGGTTTGGTCACGTTGAAAAATCGTTCCAACATTTCGTTGATGACCACGACCGGTTTCTGACCTTCGATCTGCGTGGCCTCCATCTGGTATCGCCAGTAAAAATCCACCTCGCGAAATTGATGGCCAAAAAACGGAACCCAGTAGCGGCCGAAGGAATCCTGATAAACCACCATCCGCTCGCGCCCCTGCGGATTTTTGGTGCTGGCCATGTCCTTGGTATGTTCCAGGATGGGCACAAAGGTTTCCATCGCGGGCAACTCTGGTTTGGGAGTAAAAAAAACCGCATTGCTCTCGGTCAGGCTCACGCCGAGGCCGCGCACCAGATCACCGCCCGGAGCCAGCCGGTTGGTGCGATGGAAATTATCCAGCTTGAAGGGAGACAACCACGGCAATTGTCGGGCAGCGAGGGCGCGGAAGACGGCGTCACCCGCGACAAACGCGCCGAACTCATTCCAGTGCGTATCGGTTTTTTGATAAACCGGCGCGGACTTTTTTGCGGCCAATAAAACCGGGCGCAGGTCGAGCGTCTCCACGGTGGAATGGGCTTTCAGGTAGTCAAAAAATTGGTCGGCCTTGGTGCGACCGCGCAATGGCTGGAGCCAGCCGGGAAGATTTTCGGGGTAGATGGATTGTTTGTCCGGCGCGAGCACGAAAAGATATTTGATGCCGCGCGCCGCCAGCCAGTCGCGGCGATGCTCCAATAGTTTCTGCCAGTCGCGCAATTCCTGATCGGTGAATTGCAGCGCGCCGCGATAATGCTCCACCATTTGCGCCGCCGAAAAAAACAGCCAGCCGTCCGTGCCCACGATCACGTCACGGACGCTTTTCTCGCGGAACAGCGACCACTTGAGCTTGTTCTGCCACATGACCAGCACATTGCGGCAGCCGAAGTGGTCCGTGAAATAAGCCTCCCATCCCGAAATGAATTTTTTCACGCCGCTAAAGCCGTCGGGGCGCTTGGGAAATTCCGCCAGCAACCGTTTCTCATTCGGTGGAGAGGTCGGATCAACGTGGGAAAAAAAGTCGAGCAGCGGCACGCCCAGGCAAAGAAAAAAACAAACCACCAGCGCGCGCGCGGGCCAGCGACTAAGTTTTGTGGCGGCATTTTCCATGTCGGCCTAAAAACGGAAATAGATGAATGGGTTGTAAGTTCCACCCGCGAGCCACGCGGCGGAAATGATCAACAACGCGAGGACGATGAGGATTTCCAGCACGTTGCCGAAAATGCCCAGCGCATTTCCGGTCACGCCGGATACCTTGGCCGTCTCGCGCGCGCAAAAATCTTTGAACCGGTTCCACTGAAAAAAGCTGAACAGCACGCCGAGGCCGATGGCCCAAAACGCTTCGTGACCGGTGTAACGCGCGAGCGGCTGCGGATGCGCGGGATGACACTGACCGAACAGTGCGGAAAAATAATTCGCCGCTTCAGGAAACGTGTTCGCGCGGAACAGCACCCAGCCCATCATCACCGCGAACACCGCGTAGAGATGTCGGAGCGGGCGCGGAATTTTATCCAGCACGGAGCCGATTTTAGTCCGCTCCAGCACGAGAAAAAATCCGTGGTAAAAACCCCACGCCACAAACGTCCAACTCGCGCCGTGCCACAGCCCACACAGGAAAAACACGGCCACGAGGTTGAGCCGGTTGCGCGTTTCCGTGACGCGGTTGCCGCCGAGCGGGATGTAAACGTAGTCGCGAAACCACGTGGAGAGGGAGATGTGCCAGCGCCGCCAGAAGTCGCGGATGGATTGCGCGGTGTAGGGAAAATTAAAATTTTCGATGAACGTGAAGCCAAACATTTTTCCCAAACCAACTGCCATGTCCGAGTAGCCGGAGAAGTCAAAATAGATTTGCAGCGAGTAGCAGACGATGCCAAACCAGGCGGTCGCAGGCGTAAGTTCATCGGCGGAGAGCGCGAAAATTTGATCCGCCGGCAGCGCGACGGCGTTGGCGATGATCATTTTCTTGGCTAGCCCGCCCACGAAGCGCCGCACGCCTTCGGCGAAAACCTCGCTGCTGAATTTCCGTTCCAACAACTGCGGGGCGATGGCATTCCAGCGGAGAATCGGCCCGGCGACCAGCTGCGGAAAAAAGAAAATATAAAGCGCCACGTCCTTGGGGTCACGCGCCGCCGTCCATTTGCGCCGGTAAATATCAATGACATACGACAGCGCGTGGAACGTGAAAAAGGAAATGCCGATGGGCAGCGAAATTTTGGGTGCGGGAATGGTCAGGTGCCCAAACGAGTTGATCGTGTGGACGATGAGATCCGCATATTTGAACACGCACAGAATGCCGACGTTGATGAACACGGCCACGGCCACGGCCATTTTTCGGCGCGCAGGAATTTCGCTGCGGCCAATCCATAGCCCGAGACCGTAATTCATCAGCGTGGATGCCAGCAACAGGAAGACGAAACTGATTTCGCCCCACGCATAAAACACGAGGCTCGCGACCAGCAGCCAGAAATTTTTCGCGCGCAACCCCGGCAGCAGCAGATACACCGCGAGGACGATGGGCAAAAATAGAAATAAAAATAACGGCGAGCAAAAAACCATAAATGAAATCAACTGGTTTGGGCGTAAATCTGGGGATTCATGGTGGCGTCGTTATACATTTTCATCTGGCGGTAAATCTTGAAACGGCGGGTGCCGTTTTGAAACTGGCCAAGGAGTTCGTGCAGGCAGTTTTTTAGATCGGTGAGCTGCTCCTCAATCCGCGCCAGTTTCTCCGCGCACTTGCGCCGGTGTTCTTCGCTGGCCGATTCACGCGTTGCCTCGATGTGCATGTGATAAATCTTCAGCGACATGATGGACAACCGGTCCACGATCATGCCCGGCGTCTCGGAATGCAGCGGGCTGGAAAGCTGCATCGGCGGCAACTGGCTCAACAACCATTCGTCCAGTTTTTCAATGGCATCGTTGCGCGCCTGATTGAAGCGGTCAATGCCGCGCTTGGCCTGGCGAACCGCTTCGGCACCGAGATCGTCGCGGCGCGCAATATCCTCCTCATGCCAGAGGTCAAAATTCTCGCGATGATTTTTTTCAACGATCGACAGCGGCAGGTCACTTCTCAGCGGCGTCGGACTTTCGTGCCACGCGACAACCCAGCCCGCGTGGAGGCGGACAATCTGGTCGGGCAGCGACTGCAATGCGTTCATTCTCCAAATGATGAAATGGCTGAATCAGAGCGGCAAGGTAAAAGCTCAACCGCCTTGCTGCGCGAGGATCTCTTTCAACCGCGCCAGCACTTGCGCGGGCTTGATGGTCCCCATGCAGGGATTAGCTTCGTCACAAGTGGAAATATTCTTATTCAGCCGATCACAGGCGCAATCCGCGGCGGCGATGATTTGTGCCGGCAAATAAACCGGAGCCGAGCGCGCCAGCGAATCGCCCGTGCCAAAAAGCCCGACCACCGGAACGCCAAGCGCCGTCGCAAAATGAAACGGCCCCGTATCGCCCGAAATAAAAGCCGCCGCGTGCCTCAGCCAGACGAGAAATTCATCGAGACTTTTACTCGTCGGCAAAACGGGTGCATCGGGCACCAGTCTTTTTATTTGCGCGAGAAAATCTTGTTCGCGCGGGTTGGGGCCGGTGGAAAAAACCAGGTGCCAGCCGGCGGCGCGGGCGAGTTGATAAAACGTGGCCCACGATTGCGGCGGCCATTGTTTGCGGTCGTTGCTGGTGGTGACGTGGCAGAGAATCGTGCCGGGCGGAAACGGCGCGGCGGCGGATTTTTCCAGCGCGGGATCCGTCGCGATTTCGAGCCGGGTAGAACTGGGCGGTCGAACATTCCAAGCTTCGAGTAGTTGCAAATGCCGGCGCACCCAGGAGGCCGGTAGTTGCTCATCCGCGATTTTCTGTGTGTAACACATTTTGGCGAGCAGCCGGTGATGGTCAGGCGCGAGCCGGATTTTTGCGCCGGAAAGATAACTCAAAATCGCGCCGCGATCATTTCCGCCAAAGTCCACGGCGCGGTCGAATTTTTCGCGGCGCAACGAGCGGATAATCGGCCACGTTTCGCGCAGTCGCGCCTGCCCGCGCGTGCGCGGTAGCGGCCAGATTTTAATTATCCACGGCAGGTTTTTCAGTAGCGGCGCAACTTCCGCCGGGACTAAAACGTGAAGCTCGCCGGCGGGATTGAATTCTTTCAACGCCCGCAATGCCGGGGTTATGAAAACAGCATCGCCCAGATATTTGAACTGGAGGGCAAGGATTTTCTGCGGGTTCACGAGGCGAATTGTAGTTCGTAAAGTTTTTGGTATTTGCCGCCGCGCTGGACGAGCTCTTCGTGCCGGCCTTGCTCCACAATTTTCCCCTGATCCAAAACGACAATGACATCGGCGTGCAGAATGGTCGAGAGCCGGTGCGCGATGCAGAAGGTGGTGCGGCCTTGCATCAATTCATCGAGTGCGGTTTGCACGGCGCGTTCGGATTCGGTGTCGAGCGCGCTGGTGGCTTCGTCCAAAACCAGAATCGGCGCGTTCTTCAAAACCGCCCGCGCGATGGCGATGCGTTGCCGCTGACCGCCGGAAAGCGAAACGCCTTTTTCGCCGATGACCGTGTCCAGGCCTTCGGGTTTTTGCACAATAAATTCGAGGGCGTGCGCGTGCGTCGCCGCGGCGACGATATCCTCATCCTTCGCGCCCAGGCGACCAAGCTCAATGTTCCGGCGAATGGTATCGTTGAACAAAATATTCTCCTGCGCGACGACGGCAATTTGGTTCCGCAAATCAAACGTGCGGACCTCACGCACATCCACGCCGCCGATTTTCACCGCGCCGCGCGCGGGATCGTAAAAACGCAGTAACAGATTCGCGAGCGTCGTTTTGCCAGAGCCGCTCTCGCCGACAAACGCGACCAACTGTCCGGCTTTGACGGTGAGATTGATATTCCGCAGCACTGGTTTGTCGCCGTAATTAAAATCAAGGTTTTCAAAAACAATGTCCGCCTGGTCCGCGTGGAGCATTTTTGGCGCGGCGGGTTCCGGCACGGAATTTTTCGTGGCGAGCAGTTCAAAGACGCGTTCGCTGGCGGCGCGGGCTTGATGCAGTTGGTTGTGCAGCCGCGTGAACGCCTTTATTGGCGGGTAAATCATCACGATCGTCAGCACAAAGATGAGAAAGTCATCCATGGTCGGCTGCTGCGCCTTAGGCAGATAGGGCATCGTGCGCTGGGTGTAAAAAAAGACGAGGGCGATGCCGATGGCACCAAAAACTTCCATGAGCTGGCTAGGGATTTCATTGGCGCGCACCACTCGCATCAGCTGGCCGACGAATTTGTTGGTGGTGGCGCGAAACTGCGCGCTGACCGTTTCTTCGAGATTGTAAGCCTTGATAACGCGGTTGCCGGTGAAAGATTCGTGCATCAGGTTCGTGAGTTCGGCGTTGTGTTCCTGCACGGCCCGCGCGGATTTGCGGACCTTGCGGCCAAAAATGACAATCGGCACGATGCACACGGGAAAGACCACGATGGAGATCAGCGTCAACGTGGTGTTCGTCGCCAGTTGATACACGAGCAGGCAGATAATGGTGATCGGGTCTTTGACGGCTGAGGCAAATGAATTGCCAACGATGCCATAAAGCACCTGCGTGTCGTTGGTGATGCGCGCAATCAGATCGCCGGTGCGGGCTTTGTTGAAAAAGCCGAGCGATAAATTTTGCAGGTGGGAAAAAAGCCGGGTGCGGATGTCGGCGATGGCGTGCATGGCGGACCAGTTGGTGAGATAGATGCTCAAGTATTGCAGGGTGTTTCGCGCCACCATGATGGCGGGAATCGCGCCGATGATCAGCAGCCAGTGAAACGTGTCGTTGGCAGCGGGCGCTTTGAATTCCGGCACCAGCGTTGCTAGCCGATGCGCGAGCGGGTGAATCCAGTGGGGCGCGTTTTCCAGCTTCTCGTGCAAATTGGTTTCGCCTTTGAACACCAATTGGACGACGACTTTGACCGTGCCCAGCAAAACTCCGTTGACGAGGCCGTAAAAAATTCCGCACAGCAGGCCGAGAAAAAAACGTCCGCGATACGGGCGGACAAATCCCCAGAGCTGGCGTAAAAATTCGGTCATGCCCGGCTATTTTTTGGCGGATGCGGACGGAAAGCGAGTGTTTTGTTTGGGTGGGCGGCAGGATTTTCTGCTGTTCAGCTGCGCGCGACTGGCACATTCTTGACCGAAATAATGAGCGAGTCGTCGGACATTTCAGACATTGCCATCGTCATCCCGGTCTTCAACCAGCTGCATTACACGCGCCAATGCGTCGAGAGCTTGAATCGCGCGGGCATGGCGGACGCGCAAATCACCATCGTGAACAACGGGTCCACCGACGGCACTCGGGAATTTCTCGACGCGCGCCCCGGCATACGCACCATCCACAATGAAGCCAATCGCGGCTGCGGCGGCGCGTGGAGTCAGGGCGCAAAAGCGGCGAATGCCACCTGGACGGTTCTCCTGAACAACGACGTGCTTGTTCCGCCTGGGTTTTTCCAAGGCTTGAAACATTTCGCTGTTGAAAAAAAAGTCGAGGTGGTCAGCCCGGCGATGTGCGAGGGCGATTGCGATTACGACTGGCAGACTTACGCCGCCGAGTTCATGAAAAAAATGAAAACCGTGCGCCGGAACCGCATCGCGCATGGCGTTTGTTTCATGGTGCAACGGCGTGTGTTTGAGCGCATTGGTTATTTTGATGACGACATGAAACTCGGTGGTTACGAGGATGATGAATTTTTCCGCCGCGCCCGTCGCGCCGGTTTTCTGCTGGCAACCACTGGCGCGGCGTTCTTGCATCACTTCGGCATGGTCACGCAAAAAACCATGAAATCCGAACAGGTGATGGCGAAGGTGCTAGAGCGGCGCGCGTATTACCGCAAAAAATCCGGACAGACCTGGATCAGCCGCAAGCTCACCCATGTGCGCAACGACATCCGTGGCAAATGGTGGCGCGACACGGAAAAAAAACGTTATGGCCACACGCTGAAGGAGCGCCGGCTGGAAGGGCGCTGGGAATTTTATTGAACCGCCAGGCTTTCAATCGCAGCATCGCCGACCAGCATCCCAGTAATTTTGACAACGTGATGAATCCGGAACAAACCAAAATCACCGCCTACGTCATGAGCTTCAACGAGGCGCGGCAGATCCGCGCCGTCATGGAAAGTTTGAAGTGGGCGGATGAAATTATTCTCGTGGATTCCTTCAGCACCGACGGCACGGTGGAAATCGCCAAAGAATTCGGGGCCAAAATCATCAGCGAAAAATTCTGCGGCTTCGGCAAGCTCCGCAATTTCGCGCTCGACGCCGCGACGCATGACTGGATGTTCAGCCTCGATTCCGACGAACGTTGCTCGCCGGAGCTCGCCGAAGAGATGCGCCGCACGCTGGCCGCCGGACCGACCGCCGATGCCTACCATGTTCCGCGCAAAAGTCATTTTCTTGGACGTTGGATGAAGCATTGCGGCTGGTATCCCGACTACCGGCAGCCGCAGTTTTTCAACCGCAACAAAATGCGCTATGCCGAGGATTTGGTTCACGAAACCTACAAGCTCGACGGCACGCTCGGTTATCTGAAGGAACACGCGCTGCAATACCCCTGGGCCACCATTGAGATCGCCACGGCAAAACTTCAGCGCTACTCCACGCTCATGGCCGAGCGCTACTTCAACGCCGGGAAGAAAGCGTCGCTCACCAAATTGCTGTTCAGTCCGCTCGGAATGTTTGTGAAAGTTTACGTCTTGCAGAGCGGTTGGCGCGATGGCCGGCACGGCTTTATCCTCGCGAAACTGTATGCCTATTACACGTTCCTGAAATACGCCAAGCTCTGGGAACTGCATCAACGCCGCTGAACTTTTCGCATGGCGGAGAACATTTTACTCATCCGGCTCAAAGCCATCGGCGATGTGGTTTTGACGCTGCCCGCTGTCAACGCCGTCCGCGAAAATTTTCCGTCCGCGAAAATCACGTTTCTTACCTCCAAGGAAAACGCGCTGTTCGTGCAAGGCTTTCGCGCGGTGAATGAAGTCATCGCGCTCGACCGCGCCGCGCTGAAAACCGGCAACCCGCTCAAAGTCGCGCCGGAGTTTTTCGGGCTGCTGCGGAGATTGCGTGCGGGAAAATTTTCACTGGTCGTGGATCTGCAAGGCTTCGGCGAAACCGCGTGGCTCGCGCGGCTTACCGGCGCACCCCAACGCTGGGGCAGTATTTACAGCTCGGGACGGGCGTGGGCCTACACCCGCGGCGTGACGCGTAACGACGGCATCCATCCGGCGGACTGGCATTGCTCGCTGTTGCGCGAGTGCGGGCTAAAAATCGGCGCACCGAAAAACGAATTTCTCCCGCCCCCCGAGGCGCTGTCGGGGGCACGGAAATTTTTCGCGGAGCAAAAACTGGATACGGCCAAAACGACTTTGTATTTACAGCCGTTCACAAGTTCGCCGCATAAAAACTGGCCACTGGAAAATTATCTCGCCCTCGCGCGACACTGGCGCGCGCGCGGAGCGCAAATCATTTTTGGCGGCGGTCCGAAAGATTTGGCGCAAATGGAATCCGCGCGAAGCGAAGGTTTTATTTTGGCGGCGGGCGTTTCGCGCTGGGCGGACATCGGGTTGATGCAACTGTGCTCACTCGTTGTCGGCGGCGACACGGGGTTTTTGCATCTGGCGGTGGCAATGGGGCGACGGGTGGTGATGCTGCAGCATTCGGTGCTTCATGGCAGTCCGCACCCGTTCGGACATCCCGAATGGTCCGTCACGCCCGAAGCCTCAAGGTCGGTCCCGGAAATTTCTACCGCGGCTGTAATCGCCGCCAGCGAACGAGCGCTTGAACAGCGATAATATTATTTTGCCAACCGTTGATATAACGCCAGCAGTCGGTCGCGCGTCTGATCTAAATCAAATTTTTCGCGCAACACTTGTCGGCCACTTTCGCCAAATTTTTTCCGGAGGGATTCGTCCCCGAGCAATTGGGCGATAGCCGCGGCAAGCTGAACTGGATCTTTTGACGGGACCACCAGCCCGTTTTTCCCATCCTCGACCACCTCCGGCAACCCGCCCACATCTGTCACCACCAGCGGCACGCCGCAGGCCATTGCCTCCAGCGTCACGCGGCCCATCGCTTCTTGCAACGACGGGACGACGAGGCAATCAAACGTTTTCATGATGCCCCACGGCTCGGAAATCGGGCCGGTCAGTTTGATGCGGTCGCGGCTGGTGGCGTGCGAAACACATTTGGCCAGCTCGCCATTTCCATCTTTGCCCACCAAGAGGAGTTCAAAATCCAAATCCTTTTTTGCCAGCAGATCCGAAGCGGCTACCAGAAATTCCAGGCCTTTGACTTTGCGATGATTCGCCACGCAACCGATACGGAAGCGCGCTTTTTTTTCCGCCCATTGCGGAGGAACCGTTCCGCCGGCATACCATTCGGGCTTGTGGCCGTAATAATTCACGAACGTTCGTTCCGCGGAAATTCCACGGCTCACCAGGTCTTTTTGCACGGCGATGGAGTAACACTCGAACATGTCCACGCCTTGGCCGTAAAACACCAGCAAGTCCGCCGGGCTAAACCGCGAAAACGGACGCATCGCGCCGCGATAAAAAACGAGCTTCGCCTTTTTCAGGAACCGTTGCGCGAGGATGGCATACCAGCACGCTTTGGCGGTGAAGGCATGGATGACATCGGGTTGAAATTCTTTCACCACCGCGCGGATGGCGCGCAACGTGTTTACATCCAGCCGTCCGCGAATCGGCAGTTCCTGCACGTTCATGCCCTGCTCGCGAAGAAATTTAGCCGAGACGGAACCCGTGCGAAAAATGAAGCGCACCTCCACGCCCGCCCGCGCCAGCAGGAGTCCGATCTGCGTTTCCGGCGGAACTCCGTGCTCTTCGGCGATCATCAACACTTTCATGGACGGCGATGCTAACGCGCCACGGTTCAATCGCCGAACAATTTTCAACGGGTTTTGGATTTTGTGAGCCAGCCAGCGGACGGCATAGCGATGAGTTCCCAGATCGGTGCGCATTTCGAATGTAAGCGGATGACTTTCTTCACCAAAATATTTTTCCAGGTAATAAATTTGCGTGAACAGCATCCGGTTCGTCGCCATTTCGCGCAGCCAGGGTTTTTGCCAGCACGCGGTCATCAACACCAACGCATCCTTTTCACCCAAGCCCGTCTTTCGATTCGTATTCGTGCCTTGTTCGGGATGCTGCCGGAAAGCGAAGAGCGGCTCGGAAATATAAGCCCAGTCGCCTTGTTCCAAGAGCGCGAACCACTGCTCCAGATCCAACAAATGCGCGCAGCGCCCGTGAAACCAGTGTCCCCCTTGGGCGCGGCGAAACATCACGCCGGAAGGCTCGCCGATGATGTTTCCGTTCCGCTCCCAACAATAAACAATCGCGCGTTTGCCGGCCATCACTTGATCGGCGGGCAAAGGTTTTCGGGTGCGGATCAATTTGGACTGTGGATCAATGAGCTGCGCCGCCGAAGACACCAACGACACGGAACGGTTTTCCGAAAGCAGGGCGGACATTTTTCTGAGAGCCGACGGCACCAACAATTTATCATCCGCGCATAAAAATTTGATGTGCTCGCCCCGGGCGCGCTGCAAACACAGTTGGAAATTTTTCTGAAAGCCGATATTCTCGGCATTGCGCCACGAAACGATCCGGGAATCTTTTTGGGCGAAGCGCGCGATGACTTCCGGAGTCGAATCGGTGGAGGCATTGTCACTGACCAAGAGTTCAAAATCAGAAAAATCCTGGCTCAAAACGGATTCCAAACATTCCGCCAAAAATTTTCCACCGTTATAAACCGGCACCAAGACGCTGACTTTCATGTGCGACGATGCTAACGCGCCTGCGCCTAATCACCGAACAATTTTTTCAAGTTTGCCCGCGCCGCTTCTTCGCGGGTCAGCTTGACTTCCTTGGTCACCCATTTGCGCCGGACGAATTCAAAATACTCGCAGAAATTGCCCACGGCTTTTTCCAGCACCAGATCGGCGCGGCGTTCGCGGCATTGCTCCGCGACGTGCGGATCGTAGCTCTGGCAGTTAAGGCAAATGCGTAAGTCGGCGCGGCATTTCATGCAGACCTCGCCGCGTCCGGGATTGCCGGCAATCGTCCATGGCTCGCCGCAGTTATGGCAATGTCGGGTCAAATTCATTTGCGATTTCAAGTTTACGATTTACGATTTTGCCGCCAAAAGCAACCCTTTGAAAACCACCGCCAATAATTCCGTCCTGCGCCAGATTCTCCAGCCCGCCGTCATTGTCGGCGCACTGGGTTATTTCGTGGATGTCTACGATTTGATTTTGTTCGCCATCCTGCGCATCCCCAGCCTCAAGGACATGGGCTTCACCGGTGAACAGCTCGTGAACCACGGCATCCTGCTGCTGAATTTGCAAATGCTCGGCATGTTGGTCGGCGGAATTTTCTTCGGCATCCTCGGCGACCGCGTCGGCCGTGTGGCGTTGCTGTTCGGTTCTATCCTGCTTTATTCAATCGCCAACATTGCCAACGGTTTTGTGCATTCCATTGAAGCTTACGCCGTGTGGCGATTCGTCGCCGGCTTCGGCCTTGCGGGCGAACTCGGCGGCGGCATCACGCTCGTCACCGAAATTTTGCCGAAACATTTGCGCGGCTACGGCACGACCATCATTTCCACCGTCGGCGTTTTCGGCGCGGTCATCGGCGGGCTCGTCGCGCAGCGCGTGGAATGGCGCACGGCGTATTTTATCGGCGGCGGTCTCGGTCTGGTTTTGCTTGTCCTACGCTTGAGCGTGGCCGAATCCGGCATGTTCAAACAGCTGCGTGCCAGCTCCAGCCATGTTTCGCGGGGAAATTTTTTAATGCTGTTCAACAACCTTGCCCGCTTCATGAAATATCTGCGCTGCATTCTCATCGGCTTGCCGCTCTGGTGCATCGTGGGAATTCTCGTGACCTTCTCGCCGGAAATCTCCGGAGCTTTAAAAATTCAGGGCGAAATCAAAGTCGCGCAAGCCATCGCGTTTTGTTACCTCGGCATCACCTTCGGCGGATTTGCCAGCGGCTATTTCAGCCAGTTGCTGGAGTCGCGGCGGAAAATTCTTTTTTGGTTTCTGATTTTTACCGCGCTGGCAATGGCGGGCTATTTCGCCACTACCGGGCAATCCAACGGCACATTTTATCTGATCATCCTGCTGCTCGGCTTTGGCGTCGGCTACTGGACGATTTTTATCACCGTCGCGGCGGAACAGTTCGGCACGAACATCCGCGCCACCGTCGCCACCACGGTTCCGAACTTCGTGCGCGGCGCGACCGTGCCGATGACACTCGGCTTCAACCACCTTAAGCCCGCGTGCGGCATCATCGCCTCGGCGGCCATTATTTCCTTCGCGTCCGTGGTGGTCGCGCTGTGGGCGTTGCGTGGATTGGAAGAAACCCATGACAAGGAACTCGACTACCTAGAGCCGCTGTAATTAACTTACGACATGAAACTCGGAATTTTCGGCGGCTCGTTTGACCCGGTGCATCTCGGCCATCTGCTCGTGGCGCAGGCGGCGATTGAGGAGCTTGGTTTGAATCGTCTATTTTTCATCCCGGCGGCGCAATCGCCGTTCAAACCGGAAAACCAACCCGCGTCCGCCGCCACGCGGTTACAACTGCTCCGCCTCGCGCTCGCAGGGAAAGCGAATTGCGAAATCGACACACAGGAAATCCAGCGCGGCGGCGTTTCTTACACGGTGGACACGCTGCGCGACTACGCAAAGCGCTTTGCCGGCGCGGAACTGTTTTATCTCATCGGCGCCGACAATGTGCCTAAGCTCAACGAATGGCGCGAACCGGTTGAGTTGGCGCGGTTGGCGGCATTTGTCGCCATTCCCCGTCCGGGTGGTGCGGATCCGATTTTCCCTTCGCCGTTCCGCGGGCGGACGCTAAAGGGTTTTCCGGTTGGCGTGTCGTCGTCGGAAATCCGTGCGCGCGTGAAGGCGGGGTTGACGATTGAGAACCTCGTTCCCGCCGCCGTGGCCGAGGCCATCCGCGCCGCCGGAATTTACGGTTGAGGGTCGCGAGCGGACCGCCAAGGCGGCGAAGCTTGCAGAAGTGCAGAAGGATTTTTGCAAATCTGTGTTTCAACTATGTTTCATCTCTGGCTAAACTGACGCCGTAATATGGATTCCAAAAAACTGGCGCTGCTCTGCCGCGAATTCGCGGACAACAAAAAGGCGGAAAACATTCTCGTGCTCGATGTGCGCAAGCTGTCATCCGTGACGGATTATTTCGTCATCGCCTCCGGCACCAGCCAGCCACATCTGCGCGCCATCGTGGAGGAGATTCACAGCAAGTTGCGCGACGAATACGACCTGCGCCCGGCACGCACGGATGGCGGCGGTTCAGGTTCGTGGGTGGTGCTGGATTACTTCGATGTCATTGTCCATGTCATGCACGCCGAGACACGGACGCGCTACGACCTCGAAGGACTCTGGAACGACGCCAAGCCGGTAAAAATCGCCAAGCTGCGCAAGAAAAAAACTCCGGCGGAAAATTGATTCCACCTGAGTTGATTCAATTGGAAAACTTCAGGCTTCTGGATTCGGCTGCTTTTCGGGGATAGATGCCGACGCCTTCACCATTTCGTCCACGAGCTTCTTGAATTCTTCCAGCCCTGTCGAGGGCACGATGATGGTGTCGCGGCGACCACCGACATCCTCAGTGATGCGCAGGAACCGTCCGCGCGGATTTTCCTTGAGCGTGAAGACGAAATTTTTTCGCTCAATTTGCACCTCGGCGGTGAGCAGGGTATCCTCGTTGACCGGCGGGCGCGGCGGCTGATTGTATTTGGACGCGCCGTAGCCCTGATTTTGGTAGGGCCGGCGACCATAAGGAGACGGGCGTTCGTTTGATATCATAGCTTACTTTGTGCTTAAGGAACCTTCGGAAAATCCCTTGAAAACAGGCTTATGTCAAATGACTTTTTACCGACCAACCCACATGTTAATGCGGTGGACAAGCAAGTTGTTTGAATCATGCCACTTAAGACATCGTATTCTCTCAAAGAATGTTCGCCGCCAGTTCCGCCAACTCGGAACGTTCGCCCTTTTGCAGTTCGATGTGCGCGGCAATCGCCTGGTCGCGAAAACGGCTGATGACGTAATTGAAACCATTCGAGGACGAATCCACATAGGGATTGTCAATCTGATACGGGTCGCCGGTGAAGATGATTTTCGTGCCGCTGCCGACGCGCGTGACGATGGTCTTGGCTTCGAGCGGCGTCAGGTTTTGCGACTCGTCAATGATCATGAACTGGTTCGCGATGCTGCGTCCGCGGATGTAGCTCAAGGCCTCGACCACGATGCTGCCGCTGCGCATCAAGTCCGCCGCCCGCCGATGCTCGTGACCCATGTTCAAATCGCTCAACATCTCCAGCGCGTCGTGGATTGGCTGCATCCACGGTGCCAGCTTTTCGTCGAGCGAACCCGGCAGAAAGCCCAGCTCCTTGCCCATCGAAACCGTCGGCCGCGCCACCACAAGCCGGCGGAATTCCCGGTCATTTACCACGCGCTTCAGGCCGGCGGCCATCGCAATCAAAGTTTTTCCCGTGCCCGCCTTGCCCATGAGCGTGACGAGTTTCACCTTGTCATCGAGCAACGCGTCGAGCGCGAAATGCTGCTCACGGTTGCGCGGCTTGATGCCCCAGACGCCCTCGCGACTGTCGAGGATGGGAATCACCTTGGCACCGGTCGCGTCCACCTTGCCCAGCGCGGTCTTCTTGGGATTTGATTCATCCGTGAGCGTGCAGTATTCGTTCGGAAAATAATTTTTCCCTTCCGGCAGCGCATGTTCGCCCTTGGCGCGGAAGGCCGCAATTTTTTCCGGCAACACCGTCAGATCCACCATGCCGGTGTAAAGATCGGTGATGAACACACGATCCGTCTCGTAATCCTCCGCCATCACGCCAATCGCATCCGCCTTGATGCGCAGGTTGATGTCTTTGGAAACGAGAATCGTCGCGCTCTTCGGCTGCGCCGTTTGGATTTGCGAGGCCAGCGCCAAAATGCGGTTGTCCACGGAATCCTTTGGGAAAACCGTCTCGCCGTGGCCGTTTTTCTGGAAGGCGATTTTTAATTTTCCGCCGTTCGGCAAATCCACGCCGGCGCTCAAACTGCCCTCGCCGCGAAAGCCGTCGAGCATCCGCGAAACCGTGCGCGCGTTGCGGCCCAGCTCGGTGGACTCGCGCTTGAAGCGGTCAATCTCCTCGATGACCTCAATGGGCACAAGCACGGTGTTTTCCTTGAAGTTGACGAGAGAATTCGGGTCGTGGAGCAGGACGTTGGTGTCGAGAATGTAATTTTTCACAGTGAGAAAAAACGGACGGTGGAACTTTCGCCGCAGTCGCGGCGGTGGTTTGAATATTTGAACGGCGTTGTCAAAATGTCCCTGAAACTGGCGCGATTTTTTCACGCGAAAAAAAAGAGTCAACGATAATCCGCTTTTCCCGTGAAAATTTTTTGTGACAAACCGCACCGCCCTCCGCGC
>CAIXFY010000066.1 GCA_903918885.1 uncultured Verrucomicrobia subdivision 3 bacterium | reverse complement strand
TGAAAAACCGCTGGAATGCGGGATGTCACCCTCAAGGAAGCGTCGCAGAATTGAAATCGAAAAATGACCGGACAGCGAGAATAGCCAGATTTTACCGAAATAAAATCGCTGTCAGCAAAACCTTAACCGGACAGTAGTGAACATAAATAATTAAATATAATGAAATACACTAGACGCTCCTTCCTCCAAACCACAGCCGCCGCGAGTCTGCCTTTTATTCTGCCTTCTCACATTTGGGCGGCCACCACCAAACCGAACGACAAGATTACCGTCGGTTTCATCGGCATCGGCAAGCGCGGGAGTTATCTGTTAAAATCATTTCTAGCCCGGGAAGAATTGCAGGTGGTGGCGGTCTGTGACGTGGATACCACCCGCCGTGAACTCGCTCACCAGGATGTCGAGGAACATTATGCGACCACGGCGGGTCAAAAAAACCACTGTGCCGTGTATAACGATTTCCGCGAACTCATCGCGCGGAAGGACATTGATGCGGTTTGCATCGCCACTTCGGACCACTGGCACACGATTCCGACGCTGGCTGCTCTGGCCGCCGGCAAAGATGTTTTTTGCGAGAAGCCGCTGACGCACACCATCCACGAATCCATTGCCATCCTTGACGCGATGAAATCAGGCGAGCGCATTCTGCAAACCGGTTCAATGCAGCGTTCCATGAAAGAGTTCCGTATTGCCTGCGAACTCGTGCTCAACGGCGCGATAGGAAAAATCGAGCGCGTGGAATGCAGTTTTGGCGCGCCGCCAATTCCCTGCGACTTGCCGGAAGAACGGCTCGAACCGGGGTTGGACTGGAATCTCTGGCTAGGACCGGCACCCATGCGCCCCTACAACTCCGTCGTCAGCCCGCACGGCATGCCCAAACGCCTCGCGCAATGGCGCAAGTATAGTGAGTATGGCGGCGGCGGCGTTACCGACTGGGGCGCGCATCAATTGGATATCGCCCAATGGGGACTGGGCATGGACGGCAGCGGCCCCATCGCGGCCGTGCTGCCGACAACACCAGATGCTACAGTGGGCGCAAAACTCGTCTATGCCAACGGCGTCACGATTGAGCATGTGAAAGGGTTTGGCGTGGATTTCTTCGGCGCCGAAGGCCGGGTTCGCGTCAACCGCGGCAAGTTTGTCTTCGAGCATCAGGGCAAGACCATCGCCAACTTTGAAAATGGCGACAAGAACCCGACCACCTCTTGCGAGCGTGAAGTGGCGATTGCGGAAAAGACTTTTCTGAAGGACGCCAAGATTAAACTTTACCTCAGCAAAGACCATCTCTCCGATTTCATTTCCAGCATCAGATCCCGCAAGAAACCAATCGCCAGCGAACAAGTTGGCGCGCGCTCGGCCATCTGCTGCCACCTGCTAAACCAAGCCTACTTGCACCGCCAGAAAATCGAGTGGGATCCCGCTAAGCTGGCCTTTGCCGATACAACCTGCGATTCGAAGTGGATGACCTACGAATACCGCAAGCCTTGGAGCGTGTAGCCTTCGGAAAACGCAATCCGCACATTCCGTTGAGCCAAGATGACAAATGCTGGAGAATGCCTCCGAAGTGTTGATGTGCTCAATCACTTAAGGAAGTTGCAACCGGTAAAACATTTGCGGGGTTCCAGGCGTCAGCTGGATTTGATTGCTGAAGTTGCCGTAGGCATCGAACGGATTGGTCGCCACAATGCTCCAGTTGGTCAGCGGCAACATCAAGTTCGTTGAACTTCGCATCCAGTAGTAATAACCGCCATTGGTCGGCCCACCCGTCCCTTGCAACACCAGCGCGCTCTTCCCCATCGGTTGAATGCTGGTGATTTGCGGTGGGTTGGGAATGAGCACCGTCACGCTATTTAATTGCGTGTTAGTGTTGCCGCCGCCCGGGCCGCTCGCCTTCAAGCTCACGGTGTAAGTGCCGTTGGTTTGATAGTTGTGTGTCACCACCACGCCCGCCAAGGTGTTGGTGGTTTGGCCGTCACCAAAGTTCCACAGCAAGTTCGTGATGCTGCCAGACGAGGTGTCGGTGAAGGTCACCGCCAGCGGACGGATGCCATTGGTCGGCGTTGCCGTGAAGCTGGCCACGGGCGGCGGCGAACTCGACAACTGCAGCGGCACGCCGAGGTAGCTGGCGGTATCCACGCGCACCAGTCTCACGATCGGGTCGCAGTTGGTGCTGTCAACCGTTAGAATGATGTCGTTCGTCCCAGAAAAACGGGCATCCGAAACCGAGAGGGACTGTGTATCCCATTGTGAATTCGTTGAAGATAGTAAATAGGTGGCGCCCAGTTTCTTCCCGCTGGTGCTGTCATACCAGACCGACAGATGGCCGTCCGAGTTTTCGTAGTAAGCTATTTGAATGGTCACATTGGGTTGGAGGCCGTTGGTAAAAGCCGGACTCGTCACGTCCAACAAAAAGTTGGTGCTCCCGTTCAGCAGATGCCAAGCATAGCCCAAATCCACCGGTTCGTTTCCAAGATTATTGGTGTTCAGCGAAATCCCATTGGTCACCACCGGATTGTCCCCGAGGTTAGCCGCGATGAAGCTGCCACCGACGATAATGCAGTTGTTGCTCCAGTTCTGATAGCCCGGCTGCGGCGCATACGGCATATCGCTCAAAATCGAGTTGGAGATATACAAATTACCGAGCGCCGGCACGTCCACCGTGAAGTCGTAGTTCAGGCTGGCGTTATTGATCACCACTTTGCCCGCCGCTCGGATGGTCGGCATCAGTGACGTCTGAAAGGTGATGGCAGGGTCGTTCAGGATGAGGCAGGCATTTGTATTATCCACCCGGAAGACGTAGTTGGCCCATATGACGGCATTATAACACAACGTCGCTGTAACCGTGCCGACATAGTTGGTCTGCAACCACCAGCCGAAATTGCCCGTGCCGTCGCCCACCTGATAGACCAGGGCATTGCAACCCATGAAATTGAAGACCCCGTTGGCCGGGGCCGTCTCCATCACATAGGCGCGCTGCAATTTTTCGCCGTTTAGCAGCAGAACCTGACCCGTGCCGCCGCGCTGGGTGAACATCGTATGCGCCGCGTGATTGAAAATCGAGTTGATGGTCAGGTTGGTGCAATCTTGCACGATGAACGTGTTCTCCTGCGCACAGATGATGCTGTCACTGGGACCTTTACCCGAGTCCCACCAGGACCCCGGTTTGGCGTGCACATTTTGAATCCGGCAATCGGTTGACCCGCCCCGAACGATGAACATATTTTGCAATGCCCCGAAGAAACAATAATCCACCAGCGCCGCCTTCGCCCCGTTCAAGTCCACTCCCTGATAAGCGCTGCCGCATAAATCCACCAAATAATTCGACCCGCCGCTGCACTGAATCATATACGGATACGGTATTTGCGAATTTGCATTTTGATTGGGGTAATTCAGGTTCAAGCCGCGCATGCCGCTCTGGCCGTAGAGCGTGATGAACGCCGGCCCGTTCGTAGTGGCCGGACTGAGGTTGAGCTGGCTGCCAGTCATACCGCTGCCAAACCTATTGGCTGAATTCGCGTTTTCATGCCGGCCGCCAAAGATGCCGCGCAGTTCCACGCCGTTGCTCACGCTCAGCGATTGCGTCAGCAGATAGGTGCCGGGAGGGAAGAATACAATCCCGCCCTGATTCGTGTTGGCAGCGGCGAGTGCCGCCTGCACTGCGGCGGTGTCATTCGTGACCCCATCGCCTTTCGCCCCGAAGGTCAAAACATTGAACAAGTTCGTCTTGCCCGCCTTGCGAGTTCTGGGGTAATCCATGGGAAAATTCGGCACCGTGACGGGAGCCACTGGGTTGGTATTGATTACGACTTGGTCACCCGATCCGAGATTGAGTGCCACATTTGCCGGCCCGCAGTTCGTGTTGCCCGCAATCACCGCCTGTTGCGGACTGCCCGCTCCAGTGTTGAGAACGACATTGGTGCCAGTGCTGAGGAACCTCGAACCCGCCAGAACCAGCTGATAATGGCTGTTCATGGTGACCGAATTACTCAAGGTGCAACCTTCCAGATTCAGGTGAAAATACGTGCCGCTAGGGTCGCACAAAATCGCCCCGGCTCCGCCGTAAATGGTGCAGCCAGTATAATCCCCCGCCGCCTGGCCTATCCGATGCACCCCATATCCGTTGGTCGTGCCGCCAAACGTGCAATTGATGGCTTGAAGACTTTTGGTTGAGTCGAGCCGCAGGGCTTCGGTGCAGTTGGTGGCGACCACGTTGTAAAACTCCGGTTGGCCTGGATTGTCGCCATTTTTCGTTAAACGGACGCCATAGCAATAGCCGGATATCGTGACGTTTTGGACGAAGTAACAGTCCACGTTTTCCGCCTCCAAACCGATGCAGTTGGTGTTGTTCAACATCAAATTTGCCAAGGCCGCCTTCGTCGTTGCGTTCGTGGGTGCGCCCGGCAGCCCCGACCACGACCAATAATCGGGGGCCAGATTCAACAACTCCGCCCGCGGCACCGCCTGCCCGTTCTGATACCGCACGCCCATTTCCAGCGTCGTGCCATAGACGCCCCGCACACAGGCGAAGCTACTTTGATCCAAATCAATCCCCGCATAGGAATTGACCAGGGTGATGTTTTCGATGGTCTTCATGTTGGCCAAATTGCATATGGTGTAGGGATAAGGAACCGGGTTGGTGGGGTTTTGGTTCGGATACCAGAAGGTCAGGTCCCGCACGCCGCTATCATAGCCCAAACCGGTGATGAACGTGTTGGTGTCTTTATCTTCAAACGCGGGCGGGACGTTGGAGTTGAAGTAGACATCGAAGATGGTGCAGTTGGTCAACGGCTGGCCCGATCCCGGCTGCACCCAGCGCCCGCGCAAAATCACGCCGTCCGGCAGCGTCAGGCCGTTGGTGAACTTGTAATGGCCCGTCGGCACGAACACCGTGCCGCCGCCGTTAGCTGACAGAAAGTTCATCGCCGCCTGAAAATAGGCCGAGCAGTCGTTGTTGGTTGTATCTGCCGGCAACGAGTTGGTTCCGTAAATGACATCGCCTGCCACCACGCCCGCCAAGACCGTATCGCTCGTCGGGCAATTGGTGTCGTCCGCAATCACTCGCCAGTTCACTGGCGAAACCGGTGGCGGACCATCCATGGACGCCGCATTGATTCCTGCGGTTGCGATTTGAGTGGAAGTGGAGGTTTTCGAAAACGTGAATACCACCGTCAGCGCATTGGTTGGTTGATTCGCCTGAAACGACAGGCTGTAATCAAAATCCCCCAGCGCCGTCGGCGGATTGGTCGTCGTGCTGGCCGCCCCGGCCAGCGAATTGGAGAACTGAAGCCTCAAAAGGGCGGCATTGCCACAATAGCCGTAAAGATGAACCGTGTGCCGATTGGTGTCCCCCGGCACAAAGGTATAGGTTTCGTAATTCACGCCGTAGTCTCCAGAATTGGAGACGCTGAATTTAAAACCCGCATCATTCGGGTTATACCCGGTGGCTGAGGCTGTCGGCGTCCCGAGCGTCCAATTAAAAGTCGCAGAGGATCGAATCGCGGCACTCCCGAGGATCTCCGTCACGCAGGGGGATACTACGGTCACCGGCGTCGTCAGGGTAATACTGTTGCCGTATTGCTTATGGGTCGGAGAAGTGAAGCCCCCTTCATAAACCTGCCAATCCTGCGTGCCCGTCACGGACAAGTCGTAGTTTGGCGGTGTCGGTGAATCGGAAGCTAAAGTGTAGGTCGGCACGCTGAGGGAGGCGGCGTTGCCGATGGAAAGGCCAAGCATGACGCTAGCCAAGGCCAGCATCAGAGCTGCCGCTGGTTGGGCGAACGAGAATGCGGACGTGCGGCGTTTGAGCTTTGGATTCATCGTCTATGTGGGCTTGGGTGGAAAGCTACTCGGGGTCACGGCATTTGTATACGGTAGAAAGTTTGCGGCGACCCCGGCGTCAATGGAATTTGATTACTAAAGTTGCCGAGCTATCGAAGGCATCGGTTGCCATGATGCTCCAGTTCGTCAGCGCCATTGCTGGAATTATTGATCGGTTGGCTTTCATTGGATGCAGCCACCAAATCAAAGCCAGAACCATGACGCGGTGGTTACTGGGTTAAATCATAAATGTTACCGTTGCCTTTTACCCCTCCATCTGCGCTGCACAGATTCGTGGTAACATTTAATTTAAAAGCGCCAACATGTCCGTCCACCATGCCGCAGTTGGCCAAACCCGAATGAAGGGGCTTTTTAATCGTTGAACCAGCTAAAACAACTCCCGGCCATTGGAAACCCAATGGATTGGCACCCTGAGAGCATTCAATTGCCCATTCGGCGAGAATTTTATTTATAGCGGGGTCATAGTCTGTGCTAACGAAGCGATCCCCCAGCAGCGCGGCGTCGGTGGTTCGGTTGCAGGAAGTTATTTTGCGGCCGGTGCCACCCAACGCCACTTTTGAAGTATCACTAGACCGACAAAGATGCTGGTTCACTCCATACCCAAGGCCATTGGGGATGACGTTAGGGCTATTAACCGGGTCATAAGTCGGGTAGTTGGCTTCTAATTGTGGGCACATGTATGCCGCCAAGAGTTGAGCACTGGCGCCATTGGTTTTTCCATACATGTAGGGTGTAATATCCTTAAACCATGAGTTTTGAGTGTAAGGCAGGATTTCCTGAAAATCATCAGCATACATGTGCATGGCCAACACAAGCTGCTTTTCATTGTTGACACATTTTATATTAAGAGCCCTTTTCTTGGCGCTGGCCAGCGCTGGCAACAGCATCGCCGCCAAAATGGCAATGATGGCAATGACCACTAACAGTTCAATCAGGGTGAAACCCTTTAAGAACCGACGAGGGTTCTTCATGTATGTTTTTGGGGATGCTATATTCGCGGGGTCGAGCAAACCAAGCTGGCAATAACCTAGAGTGTGGCGGGCATTTTTCATGATTTCGATAATGATTTTGTTGCGTGATCTATGTATTACAATCCATTTTTTGTTCTGGATTATTTGCGCGTCTTTCGAAAGCTAAAGCCACACCCCATAAAAAAATATCCCCTAAAGCGGGGTATCGTCAAATTAAGCAACGAAAGACCCGTTACGATCTAAACTTCAAACGCTCCGCCGTGGAGCTGTGGCAATGCATCGGCAACCAGATGCTTAAGATGTGAAAGCAGCAGCTTTTTGCCGCCACTATCCAACACCGCGCCGACGATGAATGTCCACAGCGCCACCGGCAATGCTTATTGTTTACTGGGCTTGAGCCAGAGCTTTTCCATTTGCTCCAGAGTGCGGCCTTTGGTTTCCGGCACGAGCTTCCACATGAACAGCGCCGCCAGCAAACTCATCACACCATAGATCCAATAGGCAAACCCGTGATGGAAGGTATTCAACAGATACGGATTGTCGTTGAGGATGGGGAACGTCCAACTGACGATGAAGTTCGCAATCCATTGCGCGGCCACCGCCACCGCCATCGCCTTGCCGCGCACTTGATTCGGGAAAATTTCACTTAACAACACCCACACCACCGGTCCCCACGACACTGCAAAGCCGGCGATGTAAAGCAACATGCACAGCAGCGCCATGACGCCTTTGATTTGCAACGCGAACGCGCCGCCGAGCGCAAACATCGCCACGGCCATGACGAGTGCGCCGATGATTTGAAGTGGTTTACGCCCCAACTTGTCCACCGTCAAAATCGCCACCACGGTGAAGATCAAGTTCACCGCGCCGACGATGATGGTCTGGAACAGCGAGGCGTTGGTGTCAAAGCCCACGTTCTTGAAAATTTCCGGCGCATAATACAGCACCACGTTGATGCCGATGAATTGTTGGAAGACCGACAGCATGATGCCGATGAAAATCAGCAGCCCGCCGAAGGAAAGTAGCTTGCCGGAGTGATGATCCGAAAGCGAGGCGCGAATCTCGGTGATTTCCTTTTCGCCTTCCTCGACCGTTCCAATCTTGGCCAGCACGGCGCGCGCGCCAGCTTCGTCGCCCTTCAACATGAGATAGCGCGGGGTTTCCGGCACCAGCAGTAGCAGCAACAGGAACAATGCCGCCGGAATGGCTCCCGATAGGAACATGTAGCGCCAGCCGATGGTGTTCAGCCATTCATCGCCGCTGCCCGCCTTGGAGATGCCGTAGTTGACGAAATAAATCACCAGCATCCCGAAGATGATAGCGAACTGATTCCACGCCACCAAATTCCCGCGAATGCGCGCCGGTGCGATTTCCGCGATATACATCGGCGAGAGCATCGAAGCCAGCCCCACGCCAATGCCGCACAGAATGCGGTAGAACACGAAATTCCACATGTAGCCCGGCCCGCCGTGTCCAATTGGAGCGAAGGGAAATTCCGGAGCCGCCGCGCCGATGGAGGAAACGAGGAACAATGCGGCGGCAATAACCAGCCCGCGTTTGCGCCCGATGTGCGTGCTGACCCAACCGCCGATGCAGCCGCCGATGATGCAGCCGATGAGCGCGCTGGAACTCACGATGCCCCACAGCGAGTTGGCGTCGTTGGGATCGCTCAAATGGCGCGGATCAATGAAGTAAGCTTTCAAGCTACCCACCGCGCCAGAGATAACGGCAGTGTCGTAGCCGAAGAGCAGTCCACCCAGCGTGGCAATCAGGGTGAACAGGATGATGTAAGGATTGAGGTTTTTCATGGCTTGATTAGTAGTTTTTAAATTTTGTGCAGCGGCAAATCAAATGAATTCGTTGATGAGGTTTTCGAGGAATTCTTGGCGGCCACTGCTGCTCGCGTCGGCCTCGCCTTTCTTTAGCATGTAAGCTTCGAGTTCCTTGAAGCCGACCTTGCCTGCTTCAATCTTCGCGCCCATGCCAGAGTCCCAACTGGCGTAACGCTGCTTCATAAAGTCGGCCAAGCGTCCATCTTTGCGAATCGCCGCCGCAATCTTCAGGCCGCGCGCGAAGGTGTCCATCCCGCCGATGTGCGCGTAGAACAAATCAATCGGCTCAAAACTTTCGCGGCGCACTTTCGCATCGAAATTCACGCCGCCGGTCTTGAACCCGCCGTATTTCAACACGCTCAACATCGTGTAGGTCGTGAGGTAAATGTTCGTCGGAAACTGGTCGGTGTCCCAGCCGAGTAATTCGTCGCCGGTGTTCGCGTCAATCGAACCCAGCGCACCCGCGGCGCCGCAGGTTTCCAATTCGTGCTGCATCGTGTGTCCCGCCAGCGTCGCGTGGTTCGTCTCGATGTTCAGCTTGAAATCTTTCAGCAAATCGTATTCGCGGAGAAAGTTCAGGCACGCAGCGGCATCGGAGTCGTATTGATGTTTGGTCGGTTCTTTCGGTTTTGGCTCGATGTAGAATTGGCCTTTGAAACCGATTTTCTTTTTATAGTCCACTGCCATGTGAAGAAACTTCGCCAGATGTTCCTGCTCGCGTTTCATGTCGGTGTTGAGCAAGGTCTGGTAGCCTTCGCGCCCGCCCCAGAATGTGTAGCCTTCCCCACCAAGTTCGTGCGTCACTTCCATCGCCTTCTTCACCTGGCAGGCGGCAAAGGCAAACACATCCGCGTTGCAGCTCGTGCTTGCGCCGTGGACAAAGCGCGGATGCGAAAACGCATTGGTCGTGCCCCAGAGCAATTTCACTCCGGTGCGCTTCTGTTCTTCCTTCAAGATTTTCGCCACGGCGTCGAAATTCTCGTTTGTTTCTGAAAGCGTCTTACCTTCCGGCGCGACATCACGGTCATGCCAGCAATAATACGGCGCGCCGAGCTTGCTGATAAATTCAAACGCCACGCGGGCGCGGTTCTGGGCGTTCTTCACGCTGGCGCTGCCGTCGTCCCACGGACGTTGCATCGTGCCCGCGCCAAACGGATCGCTGCCGGTGCCACGGAACGTATGCCAGTAAACCACAGCAAAGCGCAAATGCTCGCGCATGGATTTGCCTTCGACGATCTCGGCGGCCTGGTAGTGCTTGAAGGCCAGCGGATTTTTTGACTTCGCGCCTTCGTAACGAATTTCAGTGATGTTCGGGAATGCAGGTTTCATGTTGTTTTTTGTTTTTTATTTCAAAAACCGACGACGCATTTCTGGCCTCGCGATTTTTTGTTTGCAAATTTTCTTTCTGTTATCCGGCACAATAAGTTGGTCAATACTGATTGCGACTAATCCGGGCATCCGGCGGCGCGGTGCGGCCACGCATTCGACCGAGCCAAACTTTGCCCACATGGAACCGTTCTCAATGGCTTGGCCAAGGTGCGCAATTACCGTGTCTGGCAATTCGGTTAGACTGCCAGTGATGACTACGCGGCGTAGTCCCAGCACGTTTAATGAACCGGCAATAGCCATTGCCGCTGCATCGAGCGATTGGGCAAGCCACGAAGGGATACCGTTGCGGGAAATGTAAGTCTGTAAGTCTGCCCAAGAACACTTGCGTCCGAGTTGAGCGGTGGAAAAACTTTTCAGCAACCCGCGCAACGAAACCAATGTTTCCATGCAGCCGACCGCGCCACAACCGCACTTGCGCTGGTTGCCCAGCACGGGCGTATGGCCAATTTCTCCGCTGATGGGCAGCGGATGCGCCAGCGGTTTGCCGCCCATAATAATACTGCCGCCAATGCCCTCGCCAAAATCTACAAGCAGAAAATCATCGTTGCCAGGATGAGCCAGATGATGACCTAGCGCCAACGCCCGTTGTTCCTGGACCAGCAGCACGGAAACTTTCCAGATGCGACCGACAATGGCGGCTAAATCAACGCCTTCGGTCCAGTGAACATTAGGTGAAAATAAAATCCGGTTCGCGTTTTCATCCACGATACCGGGAACGCTCAACAAGACACCAAGAAAGTTTTTACCGCCGATTTTTTGCGCCGCGCGCAGCAGCTGTCTTTCCCAGACCGCCGCCGAATTCAGCTCGTTTTTGGCGAGCGAAAAAGTGACCTGCCATTGATCTGGATCGCTCACGCCGAGCGCCAGTCCGGCCACCGCTGTTTCCTGCAAGCCGAGCTGGATAGCAATAAAACACGGTTTGGATTGGTTGAGTCGCAGCATCCGACCAGGCCGCCCCCGCATGCGACTGGAACCGCCGTCCGCCAGCTCAACTTCCTCCAACACTCCGGCGGCGAGCAGTTCGTCAACAATCTTTCCCGAGGTCGGTTGACTCATGCCCAGCGTCTTGGCGAGACTGGCGCGAGACGCCAGCCCGGTTTTTTGCAAGCGCCGAAGTAAGGCGCGCTTGTTCATTAGCCCCATACTGGAGGGGAGGAAAATCATTTAATAAAGAAAACTATTTATTTGTCCGACGGTCAAGCCCGTTTGTCGAACTGAAACAGAAATCAAGAAATCAAAAATTCAGCGCGGAGCCAGCCCGCAGAAATAACTGTTTGCCCTACCTCAACGCTTCCGGTTCGGACGGCGGGAAAGCCCGCCCGCGCGCGTGCGGTAGTTGGATTTTTGTTTACCCAGCGGCTGATTTTTTTGAATCGGACGAATTTTTCGCTTGGACTCCACGGTTTTTGGCCGTGCCTTTGGCACAAGGATTATCGGACAACCTTCGTAACCGAACGCCGTGCGCATGGCATCCGCCAGATATTTTTTGTATTGGTCGGTCAACAATAAATCATTGTTCACAAACAGCAAAAACGTCGGGGGCGCCAGCCGCACCTGCGTGGCGTAATAAAATTTCAGGCGATGCCCCTGCGCACTGACCGGTTGACGATGCTCCACCGCGTCGTGCAACGTGCGGTTCAAGACGGAGGTCGGAATCTTCTGCTGCAATTGCGCGGCAACATAACGCATCGCTTCCAGCAACCGCTCCAGATGAAAACCGGTCTTCGCGGAGGTGAAAATCACCGGCGCGTAGTCGAGGAAAAACAACTTGTCCTGCACCCACGCGCCGAACTCGCTCAACGTGGTGAGCGTCTTCGCCTGACCCACGGTGCGCTTCTTCTCCACGCGTTTCTGGATTTCCTCTTCGCGCAACGTGCGAACTTCCTGATCGAATAAATCCCATTTATTAATGACCACGATACACGCCCGCCGTTGCTCAACGATGGTGTCGGCAATTTTTTTATCCTGCTCGGTGATACCCTGCTCCGCGTCCACCACCAGAATCGTGATGTCGCTACGCGCAATGGATTCCTCTGCGCGCTGCACGCTAAAAAATTCCACCGTGTCGTCCACGCGCCGCGCCTTTCGCATGCCGGCCGTATCAATCAAAATATATTTTGACCGCACACCTTCGGTCTCCACCTCGAATGGCACATCAATCGAGTCGCGCGTGGTCCCCGCAATCGGCGTGACGATGACGCGCACGGACTGCGTGAGCGCGTTGATGATGGAGGACTTGCCGACGTTCGGCCGGCCGACAATGGCGATTTTCAGCGGGCCGGTCTTCTTGAGTTTATGCTCCGGCACACTACCATCCGCCGCCACCATTTCTGGTTCATTCGTTTCGCTTGGCGATTCTTGAACTTCCTCTTCGGTCGCGGGGGGCAGATGCGCCAACGCCGCCTGCATCAACGCGGGCACACCGTCGCCGTGAATCGCGGTGACGGGAAAAACTTTTTCAAAACCGAGCCGTAAAAATTCCGTCGCCTGCCCTTCCAGCCGGTGCGTGTCCACCTTGTTCACCGCCACAAAAACCGGCTTGCCGCTTTTGCGCAACCGCAAAGCCACTTCCTGATCGAGCGGCACAATGCCGTCAATCACGTTCACGACGAAGATGATGGCGTTGGCCGATTCAATGGCGAGATCCACCTGCTCGACGGCGGCTTTGACGATGATGTCATTGGATTTTTCACGGCGCAGCAGGCCGATGCCGCCGGTGTCCATCAGCGTGTAAGGCCGGCCCTGCCATTCGACCTCGGCGGTCACGCGGTCACGCGTCACTCCGGGCAAATCATGCACGATGGCGATGCGCTTACCCGCAATGCGGTTGAATAGCGCGGATTTGCCGACATTCGGCCGACCGACAATGGCGATGAGTCCTGACATGATGACAGGATGCGATATTTTACGCGCATGAGAAAGGCAAATTGAACTGTCCGCTTGTTTTCGCGTCTAAATTTCTCAACAATCTCCGCGCCACATGAACCAGACGCTCATCATCGTGCCGACTTACAACGAGCGGGAAAACCTCCCGCGCATAGTAGCGAAACTCCTTTCGCTGTCGGTCGCCGTAGACGTGCTGGTGGTGGACGATAATTCCCCAGACGGCACCGGAAAAATTGCCGATGAACTCGCCGCCCAGCATCCGCAGATCCGTGTCCTGCACCGCGCCGGCAAGGAAGGTCTTGGCCGCGCTTACATCGCCGGCTTCAAATGGGCGCTGGAAAAAAATTACGAATTCATCTTCGAGATGGACTGCGATTTCTCGCACGATCCGGATGAAGTTCCCGCCTTTCTCAAGGCGGCTGAAAACGCTGACCTCGTGCTCGGCTCGCGCTACACCGGCGGCGTGCGCGTGCTGAACTGGCCGCTCAAACGCCTGCTCTTGAGCCGGTGCGCGGGCGTTTATGTCTGGCTCGTCACCGGCATGCCAATCACCGACCCGACCGGCGGCTACAAATGTTTTCGCCGCCGCGCGCTCCAAGCGCTCAAGCTGGACGAGATTCATTGCTACGGCTATGGCTTCCAGATTGAACTCACGCACAAGCTCTGGCGGCATGGTTTCCGCGTGGCCGAGGTGCCGATCATTTTTGCCGACCGCACGGTCGGGCAATCCAAGATGGCGGGCGGCATCATCAACGAAGCGTTCTGGCTAGTCTGGCGGCTCTGGCTGCAAAACGGTTGCCGCCGAAAACCAAGGCGCGTTCAAAGTTGAATGGAAATGATCCGCAGCCGTCCTGCGTTCTCGACAGTTCCCCCGCCCGTTGCTAGCTTCGCCGCATGAATTTTCTCGTCACCGGCGGCGCGGGCTTCATCGGCTCGCACGTCTGCGAACGCCTCCTCCGCGACGGCCATCGCGTCTGGGCTTTCGATGACCTCAACGATTTTTACGACCCGCAAATCAAGCGCCGCTCGCTCGCCGAACTCGCCGCGCTGAACCTGCCGTTCACCTTCGTCCACGGCGATTTGACGGATGTCGGCGCGGTGAACGGAATTTTTGCCACGACAAAATTTGACCAAGTCATCCACCTCGCCGCGCGCGCCGGCGTGCGCCCAAGCCTCGAACAACCTGCGCTCTACCAGCGCGTGAATGTGGAAGGCACAGTCAACATCCTCGAAGCCGCGCGCAAAACCGGCGTCAAAAAAATCACCATCGCGTCGTCGTCGTCCGTTTATGGCGTGAACGCGAAGGTTCCGTTCAGCGAGAGCGACCCGATTTTTTCCGCCGTCTCGCCCTACGCCGCGAGCAAACTGGCGTGCGAGGCGCTCGGCCATGTTTACCATCACATTTACGGAATGGACATCGCGATGCTGCGGTTCTTCACCGTTTACGGCCCGCGCCAGCGGCCGGATCTGGCGATTCACAAGTTCACGAAGTTGATTGACGCGGGCAAACCGATTCCGGTTTTCGGCGATGGCAGCACGGCGCGCGACCACACTTTTGTTTCCGATATTTTGGAAGGTATACTCGCTTGCACGCGCAAGGAGTTTGGTTTTGAAATATTCAACCTCGGCGAATCGCAGACCATCCGGCTGGACGAATTGATTGCGCTCATCGAATCCGCGCTCGGCAAAAAGGCCGTAATTGACCGACAGCCGCTCCAGCCCGGCGACGTGCCGATCACCTTCGCCGATATTTCCAAGGCGCGGCGGATGCTGGATTACAACCCGCAGGTGAAGGCGGAAAAAGGCATTCCGTTATTTGTTGATTGGTTCCGCAAAAACCGGCAGAAATAGATTGTTCGCCGGCCACATGAACCAACCAACAATCACCCACCCACCGTTGAGAGAGGTCTTGACCGCATGGGAAAATGCTCTTACCAGCCGCGGCCTGCCCGCGCAGACGCGCTGGATTTTCGCGGAAAACATCTGCATCGAGCCCTCGTCAAAATTGCCGGGAAATTTTGAAGTCCATTTCCAAACCCGCTTCACCACGCCAGCCGACGACGCGTTGGAAATCGCCTACGACCGATTCGGCGAAACCGATGCACGGATGGTGTTTTACCGGCTCGGCACGGCGGGCGAAAAATCCGTGGGCATCCTGCTCTGCGACGCGTGGTTTGAAAAGCGCGGCGCGGCGGAAGGTTTTGAGCGGCACGACGATTGGGGAATTTCCTTTTTTCCCGGCGCGGCCGGTGAAATCGAGGAGGTCACGGATTTGTCGCGCTGGTTGAAACGCGTGCAAGGTAGCCGCGCATTTGACGACTTCGATTTTGCGATGTCGCTGCAGACGATTGACGAAATTAAAATCCACGGCCGCCAGCTCCAGCCCTACGAACGCTTCGCCGAACAGATGTTGAACCGACTCCGCCGCGTGCTCGGCAATCCCTAATCACTTCTTCGCCGGCGCGTTCGTCTTGAACGCCGAGCGCAGCAGCCAGTGGCGCTTGAGTCCCTGCACCAAATCGTCCGCATCCACCACCGCCTTGGAAATGCCGCCGAGCATGTTCGTGTTCGCCTGCACCTGCGCGTTCAAGTTGCTGGTAATGCCGGCCAGATTGATAAGCAGTGCGCCCAGATTCGTGTCGGTGTTCGACAGGAGGGAATTCAAATTTGTCAGCGCGCCCTGCGTCTGCGCGTTGCCGTTCGTGCCGAGCGCCCAGACCAGCGGCCCGCCCGGCTCGCGCAATTCGCCGCTGATGACGGCAAAATTCGTCACAAGCGGCTGCGCGGCGACGATGGTCGAATTCAAATTCGAGGTCACATTCGCTGCGTTGTCCAGCACGGCGGCGAGTTTGTTTGTCAGCGAAAGAATTCCCGGCAGCGCGTTTTGCACCTGCGAAATCATGCCCTGCAACTGCTCGGAAACCGGCGGCGTTTCCACCGCATGCAGATAGGCGTTGTCATCGCCCGGCTTGAAAATTTTGTAGCGATGATAGCGCCCGTCCCACGCGGCCACCACGCGGTCGCGGTTGACGGTGTTGTTGTAAATGTAAATGGAATTGGATTCCAAAATTCCAGTCGCGAGCAAAGCGGCGTTGGTCGCGTCAAAAACCTGCTCCAACGAATCGTAGGCATGGAAGAGAATTTCCGCATTCGCATTGGTGACGTCCTGTGAAAGCTGCCAGTGGCCGGGCGCCGCCGTCATCAACGACCGCGCCTCGTCCAAACTGTGAATGGAAACCGGCTGCGTCACCACAATCGCGTAGCCGTTCGTCGCGCGCGTGACTTCGAGCTGCCGCTGGTTGAGGAAGCCGGCGGAATTCACCTTCACATACGAGCCACCCGTCCAGATATAGCGGAAGTAATTATCGCGCACCTCGAATTCCACGAGGACGTTGTGCTTGTCGCCCGGCGGCATCGCGTGGATGCGCGTGATCTGGCCAACCGGAAAGCCCATCATCACCACCGGATCGGCAACATTCAGTCCTTCCGAACTTTTCACATAAGTGAAAAACGGCGCCTTGATAAGAAACCAGCCCTTGCGTTCGGCGGTGTGATAAATGTAGTAGCCAAAACCAAACAGCAGCAGCACGGCGGCGAGGAACACAAACCAGCCCACCGCCTTCTCCATCCGGTTCAGGCGCGTCCGCAGTTGCGGGGTCAAATCTTGCAGCGGCATAAAATTATTTTTTAGATTGTCGTCTCAACCGGCTCCGCCAGCAATTCTTTTACGGCGTGATGCGGCGCGGATTTCACATCGTCCCACGCGCCAAGAACGGAAAAAGTTTTTCGATCCAGCACCGCGAATTTCCGCTGCGGATGCGGCCACGCGCGCAAATCGTCCGTCGTCGCCACGATGGTCATCGGCCGGCCGCCGGATAGTTCATGCCCGCGCCAGAGTTGGTCGAGAAATTGCAGCAACCACTGGCGATGCCGCGTGCCGAGTCCGCCGAGCGGCTGGTCGAGCAGCAATAATTCCGGCTGGAGCGCCAACGCCCGCGCGAGCGCCACGCGCTGCCGCCAGTTCGCCGCGAGACTGGCCGGCGTGGAATCGGCGAACGGCGTCAACTCCAGCCATTCGAGCAGCGCGACCGTCCGACTGGAAATTTCCGGCAAATTGTGATGGCTCTGGTAGCGCAACGGCAGCGAGATATTTTCCGCGACGGTGAGTTGGTTGAATAATTTTCCGCCGGCGAAAACAAAACCCACGCGCAACCGCTCGGCGATCTGCGCCTCGCCAAAATCACGCGTCTCGCAGCCGAACACGCGACAGCTTCCTTGCAGCGGCGTCATCAAACCCGCCGCGTGCATCAGCAAATCACTTTTGCCGGATTGCTGCTGGCCCGCGACTACCCAGAATTCGCCCGCTGCCACCGACCAGTTCACGTCCGCAACGACGACATGCGAAGTGTCCCGCAGCGCGCCGATACTGGCGGCGGACATTTCGAGGACGACGGGTTGGAAAGTTTCGCTCATGTCAGTAGGTAAAGCACGATGAACACCGTGTCCACGAATACGCAGACGATGACGCCCTGCGTCACTGCGCGCACCGCCACGCGCGAGACGTCTTCGAGCCGCAGCGGTTGCGCGAGGCCGTGGTAGCAGGTCACGATGGCGATGAAAAATCCGAATGCGAGCGTCTTCAACGCAAGCAGCGCGAAGTCCAGCCAGTTCAGCGCCTCGGTAATCTGCTTGAAATAATCGCCCGGCGTCAACGGCACGTCCTGCAAAAACGCGAACAGGTAGCCGCTGCCTAGCGCGCCGAGGATGAGATAAATCGTCAGCGCAAAAATTCCGGCGGCCATGCCGACGACGCGCGGAACGATGAGGTAATGCACCGGATCGATGCCGAGCGCTTCGAGCGCCTCGACTTCGCCGAGCGCGCGCGCGGTGCCGAGCTCGATGACGTTGGCCGTGCCGACGCGCGCGAGCACGAGCATGGCGGTGAGCAGCGGGCCGATTTCGCGGACGATGACGATGACCATCGTTGAGCCGAGATAATTCGTCGCCCCGACTTTCGCGAGCGCGGAGACGGTTTGCCCGACCACGAGAAAGCCCAATGCCAGCGCGGCGAAGAGAAACATCGGCAGCAGCGCGACGCCGGCGCGGGAGATTTCCTGGCGCACGCGCGGACGGATGACGCCGGGGGCGCCGCCGGATTTTTTTAGGATGACGCCAAGGGTGATGAGCGCAAACGCGCCGAGTCCCTGCACGGTGAGAATGGCGAGAAAGAGTTTGCGCCCGAGTTGGTCGGTCAGGGATTTCGGCGCGGTCGCGTGGCGGAACACCTGCGTGTTCGCCAGTTGAAAAGCTTTGGCCAGATTTCCGCGCACGGCGGAAGCGTAGGATGCGGCGGACGCGGGGTCAAAAATCTTTTTCGGTGATGATTGTGTCTGCGTGTTCGTAGGCGGGCGCGCAACAGCAGAGCAAACGCAAAACTTCGTCGCCGGTGTTCCAAAGCTTGTGCTTCAAGCCGGGCGGAATGGCGATGGCGTCGCCGACCTTCACCTCGCACGTCTCGGCTTCGATGCGGATTTTTCCGGTGCCGTGCGTGATGAAATAAATTTCCTCGGCGCGCGGATGAAAATGTTCCTGCGTCGCACTGCCAATTGGCAGCCGCGCCTCGGCGAGGCTTTGGTTGCGGATGGCAGAATTACGATGCGCGAGCAACTCGCGGATTTCCGAGCCGTCCTTGGTGGTGAACGGCGGCAGGTCATTGAGATTTTTTAAGTCCATGATTTTCAACCACGAGATACGCGAATCACGCGAAAGGAAAGATAAAAAAACAAGGGAGACGGAGTCAGCGGACGCGCAACAAGATTGCCAATGAAAATAACACGAACTCCATCCGGCCTGAAGTTGAGCCGGTTCACTGACACGCGTGGCCGCAACGCTTATGGTTCGTCTAGTTCCCACCAGTCTTTTTCACTGGCCGTCTTGAACATTTCTTCCATCAACGAACTGATGTGCGTCGCCCGAAACGAGACTTCCGCAATCACCGCTTCGGGGTTTTCCCGTCCGCCGCCGTCGCTCATCTCAATCGCGAGCAGGTGGGCATGGCAGACAGTAGGTTCCGTGCCGCTGACTTTGTGTAGGTTTGACCCCATGACCTACCATTGACCTGTTTGACTAAAAAGGCAATGGATAATTATTCACCGGCGCGCGCGTCCGGTTTGGGACGGGAATTGATTTGACCGCCGCGCGGGAAAACTTAATTTTTCGGCATGGATCATTCGCCCGGTTTCCTCAAGCTCGCCAACGAAGCCAAAACGCGCGTCAACGAAATCTCCGTCGCCGAGGCGCGCGGGAAAATCGCCGCCAACCCAAAAGTCGTTTTGATGGATGTCCGCGAAGACCACGAATGGCAGGCTGGCCATGCCACCGAATCGGTGCATCTTGGCAAGGGTATTTTGGAGCGCGACCTGGAAAAACTTTATCCCAACGCGAATACCGAAATCATCATGTATTGCGGCGGCGGCTTCCGCTCGGCGATGACTTGCGATGCGGCACAGCGGATGGGCTATAAAAAAGTCCACTCGCTCATCGGCGGCTACAAAGGCATGGTCGCCGCCGGTTGGCCGGTAAAGTCCGGCAGTTGATTTCATGACGCTCCGGCGGGTTGAAGGCAAGACAACCGATTCAATTCAAATTCTTTCTTGCTACCAATCATCGAAACCGGTATGGTCTGCCCTCTTTTTTAAGAATATATTGATTTATGCGTCGTCCAAAAGGCATCAAGACCAAGAAGTCCGCTACCAAGCGGTTTAAAATCACCGCCACAGGCAAAGTCCTGCGCCATCGCGCTGGTCGCCGCCACTTGGCTCAATCCAAAAACGCCAAGCGCCGCCGTCACCTTGGCAAGGCCGCCGTCGTGGACAAGACGGACGTTTATCGCATCACGCAATGCATGCCTTTCAGCCACCGTGGCTAATTGATTTAACCGACTTAACTTTAACCCCGAAATACAATGCGCGTTACTAACTCCCCAGCTTCCCGCAAACGTCGTGGAAGAATGCTGACAGCCGCCAAGGGCTACCGCCTCAAGCGCTCCAAACTTTACCGCTACGCGTCCGACGCCGTCGATCACGGCCGCCAATACGCCTACCGCGATCGCCGCACGAAGAAGCGCGTCTATCGCTACCTCTGGCAGGCGCGTATCAACGCCGCCGCCCGTGTCGCCGGCATCACTTACAGCCGCCTCATCGAAGGCCTAATCGCAGCCAAGTGCCAACTCGACCGCAAGATCATTTCTGATCTCGCTGCGACCGACAACGCCGCGTTCCTCGAAATCGTCAACATCGCGAAGAACGCTTTGAAGAACAAGCCCGGCGCCGTTTTGGCCAAGGCCTAATTTCTTCAGATAAATAATTCTACGCGGGCGACCAGCAATGGTCGCCCGTTTTTCTTTTCTTCCATTCGCCATCCGCTATTCTCCCACCACAATTTTATGGGATTTCTCGACGACATCGAACCGCTGAAACAAACCGCTCGTGCGGAACTCACCGCCGCACCTGATCTGGCTGCGCTGGAACAGACCAAAGGCACGTGGATTGGGCCGAACGGCAAGTTCACCGCGCTGATGAAGCAGCTCGGCACACTCTCCAAGGAAGAAAAACCCGCCGCCGGCAAACTCATCAACGCCGCCAAGGTGGAACTCGAAGCCGCGCTCGCTTCTCGCCGCGAAGAGTTGGAGCTAAAAGCCGCGCTGCCAAAGGAGCCGACTGATTTCACATTGCCCGGACGACGCCGCGCGCTCGGCAAGTTGCATCCGCTCACGCAGGTCACCGACGACATCGTGCGCGCGTTCCGCAAAATCGGTTTCGCCGTCGCCGACGGACCGGAGATCGAGGACGAATATCACTGCTTCGACGCGCTCAACACCCCCGCTGACCATCCCGCGCGTGATTCGCAGGACACGTTTTATCTGGCAACAAAGAACGGCGCTGACACAGCGCCGCTACAAACGCCCGCTGTAGCGGCGGTCTGCGACCGCCGACTTCTCCGCACGCACACATCGTCCGTGCAGATTCGCGTGATGAAATCCCAGCCGCCGCCCGTGCGCATCATCGTTCCCGGTCGCGTGTATCGTCGCGACAACGCCGATGCCACGCACAATCCCACCTTCCACCAGATCGAGGGACTTTACGTGGACAAGAACGTCACCGTGGGCGACCTCAAGGGCACGGTGGAATTCGTCTTTCGCGAACTGATGGGCGATGACGTGAAGATCCGTTTCCGGCCGCACTATTTCAGCTACACCGAGCCGAGCTACGAGATTGATTTCACCAACGCGCTCGTCAAGAAGATGGGCAAAGACTGGCTGGAGATCGCCGGCTGCGGCATGGTGCATCCGCAAGTGTTCGAGACCGTCGGCTACGATCCCGAAGTGTGGACCGGCTGGGCGTTCGGCTTCGGCATCGAACGCATCGCCATGCTCCGCTACGGCATCAACGACATCCGCCTCTTCTACGAAAACGACGTGCGGTTTTTGAAACAGTTTTAATTTGGCAAACACCCATGAGCAAACACGCCAAACTTCTGGAGAAAATTCTCTCCGGCGCGGCGGACGCGAACATTCCCTTCGACGGCCTTTGCTTGTTGTTGCAACGGCTGGGTTTTTCGCTGCGCGTGCGGGGCAGCCACCATGTTTTTTATTGTGCCGGCGTTGAGGAAATCCTAAACCTGCAACCTCGCGGTTCAAGTGCCAAGTCCTATCAAGTAAAACAGGTGCGGAATGTGGTTTTGAAGTATAAATTGGCGGAGGAAAAATTATGAGCAAATACGAAGTCATCATCTACTGGAGCGCGGACGACAAGGCGTTCATCGCCGAAGTGCCGGAATTGCCCGGCTGCGCTGCCGATGGTGCGACCAAACAAGCTGCGCTAAAAAACGTGGACGTAATCATCAAGGAATGGATTGCCACCGCGAAAGAACTTGGCCGCCCCATTCCCGAACCCAAAGGCCGCCTCGTCTTCGCGTAAACCGCCATGCTCCGCTACGGCATCAACGACATCCGCCTCTTCTACGAAAACGACGTGCGGTTTCTAAAGCAGTTCTAAACGCGAAATCTTTGTAGCCACGAAACCGAATTAAAAATCTCTGAAATAAAAACTAAATAATGACCCATGAAACCAACCGCTAAAAAAATTGGGATCTTGCTCGCCGGTGTTTGCGTCGCGCTTTTATTTTTATTGGGTGGCTGCTCGTTGAAGCCAACGGAAAGCGATGGCCAGCGAGCCGTTCAAAATCAAATCACCCAAGATTCAGAAGGCCGAATCACCCTGACCGAATTCCACAAGACCAACGGACAGGCAGCAGAGGTCAACGGTGTGAAATTGTATTCATTGGAATTCGAGGCCGAGATTGCTTTTACTGAAGCTTGCAGATGGCTTCTGGCCGATCCCGTGAACCGCAAATACTCGTTTCGGACAGCGGCAATTCCACAGTCAAACATGAATCAAATCCAGACTCTTCTGGATCATTTGAATACAGGCGACGGCTCTGCGGTGGCAAAAGGCCAGAAAGTTAAAATTACAGGAACCATTTCGTTTGAGAAAAAGGAAAAGGGATGGTCGGTTGAGGGAATTACCATTGGCAATGCAACACTTGTAGCCAGCTCCAAAAACGACAGACAGATAACAAATGAAAGGCAAAACAATCCAAATTCAAATGCACTTACTGCTGTTAGCCAACCTCCATCAACTATCATCCCTAAATCAACGCCTAGCCAACCTTCAAAGGATGAACTCTTATTAATACTTACTGATTTACGAAACATAGACGCAGCAGAAAATCAGTGGGCTTTGATGAATAGAAAAAATACTGGAGACAGTGTAACCGAGTCAGATATAAAACTTTATTTACCTAACAATCAATTTCCAGTCCATCCACCAGGTGGTAGTTACATCCTTAATTCTGTTGGTCAAAAAACAAAGAGTTCAATCTACGGATCTGTTGATGATATAACCAGCAAGTATCATGATCTAATATACCCAAAGGAACGGCGCGATTTTGGAAACATGACTCCAGATCAAATTCGAAATCTAGTAGCAAATGATCTGCGTTGGATAGATGGTGCAAAGAATCAATGGGCATTAGAACAAGCTGGCGCAAGAATATTTGGAAAAATACAAAGCAAAAATTGGGGTTCAGACAAAGATACACAATTGCAGAAACCAGACGAAGATGATCTCAAGCCTTATCTTTATGGCGGATATTTTCCAGAACATCCACCAGGAGGAAATTATATCATTAATGCAATTGATCAACCGCCAGTAAGTAGCGTTTATGGCAATTTGTTGCAGTGAGCAAAGAATTTATTTTGTTGTTCATAGATAATTTTTACCAAGCTTACAGAAATGAAAGTCACCCTTAACTGGCTCAAACAATCCGTTCATTTCAACGGGTCGCCCAGCGGTATTGACCGAGCGGCTTAACATGCTCGGCCGCGAAATGAAATCGCGTTTGGCAGCCACGAAGTGGCGGCAGATAGTAGCCCACAGCGTAAGCTGTGGGTTGGACGGGTTGAAATTTCAAAGCCCCGGAGGGGCGACAGAAAACTGCCATCCATTTACCCAATTTCTTTCGCCCCGCCGGGGCTTGAACCGATTTGCGTTTGACCCCACGGTTGACACCGTGGGCTACTTTCTGCCGCCGTTCCACGGCTGAGAATTTCATGAAAGTCACCCTCAACCGGCTCAAACCATCCGTTGATTTCAGCGGGTCGCTCAAAATCTTGGTTTTTCGGTGATGGACGGTGTTTTGGGCTGGTTTTGAGGTTTTTTTGCCTAAAACGCACATTTTCAGCCGGTTCAAGCACGGGTTCGGGGTCGGCTGACACGCTCCCGGCCTTGATTGACATGTCCGAACGGTCAATTGACACGCCAGAACACTCGATTTACACGAGTTCAGATTAGATTTACACGACAAAATCTTCGGCTTACACGCATGAATTGTAGATTTGCACGAATAAATCTTCCGCTAACACCTCCGAATCCTCAATTGACACGTTCCCGGCGGCGGCTGACACGTCCAAATCTCCGTCTCGCACGCCCTCGGATGCGATTGACACGCGCCCGGATGCGTCTCGCACGGTCGAAGAACGGACAGGCACGCGGTCGGGATTGGCTCACAGGTGCGCGGTGGCGGCCGGCAGACGCGCCGTCGGGAATGTTTTTTGCGAATTGAGTCGCGGTGGCCAAACGGATAGCTTTCCCGGCACGAAATGAAAGTCACCCTTAACTGGCTCAAACAATACGTTGATTTCAACTGGTCACCCGAGGAATTGACCGAGCGGCTCACCATGCTCGGCCTCGAAGTCGAGGGCGTGCAGAAAATCTCCGGCGCGTTCGATGGCATCGTCGTGGCGCAGGTCATCACGCGCGACAAGCATCCCAACGCCGACAAGCTCTCCGTCTGCCGCGTCAACGACGGCACGGGCGAACGCCAGATCGTCTGCGGCGCGCAGAATTTCAAGGCGGGCGACAAGGTGCCGCTCATCCTGCCCGGCGCGTCGCTGCCTTTGAAGCCCGGCGACAAAGAGCCGTTCACCATCAAGGTGGGCAAGATCCGCAGCGTGGAATCGCACGGCATGATGTGTTCGCACGAGGAACTCGGTCTCGACCCCGAAGCCATCGGCCACAAAAAGGAAGACGGTCTGCTTCTCCTTCGCGAAGACGCGAAAGTCGGCCAGCCGTTCGCGGAATATCTCGGTCGCAGCGGCAGCGATGTGGTCTATGACCTCGAAGTCACGCCGAACCGCCCGGACTTGAACAGCGTCATCGGCATCGCCCGCGAAATTGTGGCGGTGACGGGAAACAGCTTGAGAACACCTTCGGTTGGTGGGGCGAGCGTCCCCGCGAGCCGGTCTTCGGAAACCACGACGGCTCGCGAGGACGCTCGCCCCACCGCAGCAGACCTGGTTTCCGTGAAAATTGAAGACGCGGAATATTGCCCGCGTTACACCGCGCGCGTCGTCAAAGGCGTGAAAGTTGGGCCGAGCCCGGCGTGGTTGCGCGACACGTTGGAAAAAGTCGGCATCCGCAGCATCAGCAACGTCGTGGATGTGACGAATTACGTCATGCTTGAAACCGGTCAGCCGCTGCACGCGTTTGATTATCATCTCATCGCCAAAGGTTCGGACGGCAAACCAACAATTGTTGTGCGTCGCGCCACCGCCGAAGAAAAGTTTAAGACGCTCGATAATCAAGAACGCACGTTGACGAATGAAATGCTGTTGATTGCCGACGAGCAAAAAGGCATCGCCCTCGCCGGTGTCATGGGCGGCGCGAACACGGAGATCAACAACTCCACGGTGGACGTGCTGATCGAGAGCGCGTATTTCACGCCGGTGAACATCCGCCGCACCAGCAAGTTGCTTGGCCTGCGCAGTGAATCGAGTTATCGCTTCGAGCGCGGCGCGGACGCGGGCATCTGCGATTGGGCTAGCCAGCGCGCGGCGCAATTGATTTTGGAAACCGCTGGCGGCCAGTTGGCGGAAGGCATAGTGGATGTTTATCCCTCCCCTGCCCAGCCGAAGGAACTCACGTTGCATTTCGCACACTCAAAAGATTTGCTCGGCATCGGCATCTCGCACGCGGATCAGGTTTTGTATCTGAACAAGCTCGGCATGGAAACCGTTTCGCAGCAGCCCGGTGAAGCGACGTTCCGCGTGCCCTCGTGGCGCGTGGACATGAAACGCGAGGTGGATTTGATTGAAGAAGTCGGCCGGCTTTATGGCATTGATAAAATTCCCAGCACGCCGCCGCGCGGCGCGCTGGGCACGAATGCGTTCGATTCCGTTTACGATCAGATCGCGGAAGTCCGGCGGATTCTGACCGGTCTGGGCTTGAACGAAGCGCAAGGACAAACGCTCATTTCCAGTGCGGAACTCGGTATGCGGAGTGCGGAATCTATCATGCTGGCAAACCCACTCAGTTCGGACATGGACGTGCTCCGGCCAAGCCTGTTGCCGGGCTTGATCCATTCTTTGCGGCACAATGTTTCGCGCAAGAATTACGACGTGGCGCTGTTTGAAATCGGCCGCGTGTTCAAGAATGAGAACGGCCAGACGAAGGAAAATCGCAATGTCGCCATCGCCATCACCGGCCAGCGCGCGCTGAGTTTCTGGAGCGGTGACGACCGTGACGCGAAGTTCGACGCCTACGATTTGAAGGGCTTGGTCGAGGAATTCATCGAGCAATTCGGCTTGCGCGGCGTGGCTTTTGGCAAACGTGCCGAAAGCACGGCGTTGTTTTTGGAATCGGCGGCGGTGACGCTCGGTGGAAAATTACCGCTGGGCGAACTCGGCCAGTTGTTGCCGGCGCTGGCGAAGAAATACGATTTGCGTGACGCCGTGTTCCTCGCCGAATTCAATTTGGATCTGCTGCTATCAAAACGTAATGCCGCAAAGTCATTCAAGTCCCTGCCGCATTTTCCGTCCAGCCGCCGCGACGTGGCAATGCTCGTGCCGGAAGCGGTGACCCACGAGGCCGTGCTCGCCGCCGTGAAACAGGCGAAGCCCGCAAATCTGGAGAGCGTCGAGCTATTCGACGTGTTTCGGGGCAAGCACGTTCCCACTGGGCAGAAGAGTCTGGCCTACGCCTTTACGTATCGTGCGGCGGACAAGACGCTGATGGATGCGGAAGTAAATTCCTCACACGAGAAAATCGTCGCGGCGTTCAAGGCGCAGTTGTTGGCGACGTTCCGCGAATAGTCCGCAACCACCAAATCAAAAACGGCGAAAGATATTCTTTCGCCGTTTTGTTTTTTACGAAGATGGGATTACTGGAGCTTCGCGAGCGTCGCTTTGACGGCTTCGAAGTTCGGCAAATCTTTCGGAGTGGCGGTCTGTTCGCTGTATTGGACGACGCCGTTTTTATCAATGACGAACGCCGCGCGCGCGGAGGTGTCGCCCACGCCGGCGAGCATCGGGAACACCACGTCGTAGGCCTTGGTAGTGGTCTTGTTCAGATCGCTGGCGAGCGTGATGGTGATTTTTTCCTTCGCGGCCCAAGCGGCCTGCGCGAACGGACTGTCCACGCTGATGGCGATGACTTCCGCACCGAGGCTGGCGTAGGCGTCAAGGCCAGCGGAGAGACTGCACATTTCAGCGGTGCAAACACCAGTGAACGCGAGCGGGAAGAACAATACGACGGTGTTCTTTTTGCCGAAGTTGTTGCTCAACTTGACTTCCACGTCCGCCGGGGACTTGGATTTGAGCGCGAAATCAGGAGCTTTGGAACCGACAGGAATAGGCATATTTGTTATTTGGTTTTGGTTTAGTTGTTAAAACGAACTGTGTGAATTTTGGAAATTCAAGCCGCCGGTGTCAAACTTGTTTAGAATTAATCTAAATCAAATCAAAGCGCCGCCAGCACTTCCGCCGCGTGTTCCTCCGGCTTAACCGTCGGCCAGATGTTCTTGATCTTGCCATCCGGCCCGATGAGGAACGTCACGCGATAGACCCCGAGGTATTTCCTACCCATGAAACTTTTCTCGCCCCACACGCCGTAGGCTTCGACGATTTTCTTGTCCTCGTCGGCCAGCAGCGTGAACGGCAGCTTAAACTTCTCTACAAACTTGTCGTGCGACTTTACTGAATCAGGGCTGACGCCGAGGACGACCGCGCCCTTTTTCTTGAACTGGACGAACTCATCGCGGAAGGCGCAGGCTTCCTTGGTGCACCCCGGCGTGTCGTCCTTGGGATAAAAATAGAGGATGACATTTTTTCCAAGATAATCGGCCAGGGAGATTTTTCCGCCGCCGCTGGTCGCGACGGTGAATTTCGGGGCGACGTCGCCCTCCTTCAGTTTGAGTTCGATTGTTTTGGCCATAAGTCTTGTCCGCAGATTACGCAGATGCCGCAGATTGAAAATAAAAATTATCTGCGTTAATCCGCGAAATCTGTGGATTTGTTCTTAACCGGCGAACTCGAAGGATGCGCGCTGAGCTGTTTCGTGCCGTCCCAAATGTAAAACAGCGCGGAGACTGCCGTGTAAATGCCCGCGCCCAAAATCCAGGTGTGCAGCGGTTCGTAATGGGAATCCCAGCGCAGCAATATCCAACCGACCACCAGCATCTGGAACACCGTCGCCATTTTTCCGGTGAGATGCGGGCGCACGACGATTTTGCCGACCACTAACCGCACCACCACCGCGCCAATCGCCAGCATCAAATCGCGGCCAATAATGACGCCCGTGAGCCATAGCGGAATCTGCGCCAGCCGGGGCGTGTGATCAAAACTCAAAACGACGATGGCCGAGACCAACAGTAATTTGTCCGCAAGTGGGTCGAGGACGGTGCCGAGCTCGCTCCACTGATTGTAGTGCCGCGCGACATAGCCGTCCACGCCATCAAGGATGGACGCGCTGGCGAAGGACAAAATCGCCAGCAGGCGGTGGAGTTCATTGCCGGTCTGAACGAAATAAAGAATCTCCACCACGAAGAACGGAATCAGAAATATCCGCAGGATGGTGATTTTATTCGCCGTCGTCATGACGAGAAAAAGATGACATACATTCCAGCAACTGGCACGGCTCAAATGAGGTGGCAGCCGAAGGCGAAAAAACCGCGGGCGGATGACCTTTCAGCCATCCGCCCGCGTGGTCAAAACTGATTCCGCCGAGACTTACGGGTGATGCATCCGGTAGAACACATTGATCTTACTCGGATTAACCGAGAAGCTGAAGTTGCTCACACTGGTCGAACCCGGCACCAAAAACCAGGAATTCGTGGCGACCACACTCACCGCGTTGGATTGCAGTTCCCAGCCGACGTAGCTGGCCGGCCAGCTCAAGTTCAACGTGTTGCCGCCGGTGACGCTGAAAGTCAGGTTCGTGCCGGTGCTGGGCAGGGTAGACGAAGCCACGACATGCAAGATAACCTCGTTGTTGTTAGTGGTCACAATGGTGCCCGTGCCGGACACGCCCGCGCCGCCGATGACCGGCGTGGCATTGAATGAGCCGGTGATGGCCGCTGCGGTATTTGTCCACAGCAAATAATCGCCCGCGCCCAGCGCCGAGGACGTGCCGACATACAGCGTGTTGCCGTTCAAGGTCAGCGCATTCGTGAAGGTGAGTTTGGAGCCCACGCCGGTATAATAATTCGTGCCGAACGAACCCGAGTTTAGCGTGGTCGCGCCGCCAATCTTGCCGCTGCCGCCCAAGGTTCCGCCGCTGTTTATGACCACGATGTTGGTGGCTCCGGAAGAATCACCGTTGATTAGCAGTGTGGCTGCGTTATTCGTCGTCGGACCGCGGTAGGTGTTATTGCCGTTAAAAGTAACGAAGCCGTTGGCAGTAGGTTGATACAGGCTGATACCCGCAATGTTGCCGTTGGCGATGGCCGTAGCATTGGTCGTCACATCCGTAATCGGCACATTGAAAATCAAAGAGCCGGAGCCGTAAGCATCGAAATGCTGATCTCGGTTGGTTGCGGCGGTCGGCCCCATAAGATCGAAATTTGTTCCGGTGCCACTGACAATGACCGCAACATTATTGGACACCGTGATGTTTTTGCTGACCGCACCGCCGGTGAACGCACCGCCATTGGTGAAGATGATCGTGGCCGAACCAGAACTAGGGCCGCTAAAGCGCATGACGCCGCCGAGGCTCAACTGGTTCATCGCATAGCCACTGTCGGCAATGGCCAAGTTCAACTCGCTCTTGTCACTGGTTGAGCCGCCGGAATTCAATGTTGAAGCCGCAGAAAGACTTGATGCTCCAAAAACTTTCAAGGTGTCAACTACCTTGGTAAAGCCGGTATAAGTATTTATTCCATGAAGTTCAGCGATGCCGTTGTTTATCAGGAGTGTGGTGGTAGAACTCCCAAGTCCGGAGATAACACCTGAAGCACTTTCAATCAATGTTGGGCTTGCTGCATTGGTGGAATCAACCGTGAGATTCAAATTGATTATTCCCCCATTGAGATTCATCAGACAATTGGAGGCAGTCATCGTCCCGGACCAACCGCCGCTATTGGTGCCATTAAAGTTAAAGGTGCCGCCACCAGTAATGAAGAGCTTGCCCGAGGATCCGTTAAACTGTCCGCCAGCGGCAATCACGGAAACAACCGTCAGGGTTGAACCGGGCGAGATATTAAAATTACCGTTCTGCCTGATTTGGTTGGTCAAAGCCCCACCAGTGCCTGCATTGGTATTGTAGATCGTCAGGGAAGAATTGTTGGTCAGGAAAATCAAGTCGCTGATTCCGCCCGAAAAAGGGTTGACGAAGGGCTGATCGTTTGTGCCGTTGGGAACCGCATTGGTGATCAGGTTTTCTCCAAATCTCAATGTTGTAGTCGAAGCATTGCTGACCACTATGATATATAAATTGCCGTTAGTTACGCTCCACGATTGCAAATGAATGATACTTGAACCTGATCGGAGAGCTGTGTTGGTCGACGCCAGAAGCGCATCCGTATAAGAGCCGACATTGCCACCAGCATTGGGTGACGACGCCAGTGACCAGTTGATGTCTGAGCCGATTGAAGACGCAGCATTGTTGGTCATCACGTTGATTGTGGCCATCGCGGTAATGGAGCGGAGCATCAACAACGCTGCCAGCAGCAGCCAAGCGACGCGACAGTTTGAATTCAGCGAGCCATGGTTGAACTGACTCGGGCGACACTGTGGAATTTGTATGGTTTTCATGGGTTATGATTTTTGGGGTTCGAGAGGTTAACCCTATTTCTATATTGGCCAGAATTTGAGTTGATTGAATAAACCATAACTCAAAAAAAATAAAAGTCGTGTCAGATAAAAAGCGGACATGGACATTTGAGACTTTGGCCACGAATTCAGGGCTTGGCGCAGGCGGAATCCTCCCGCTGTCGGCAAATAAACCACCAGAACCAGACCGTGCCCAGCGCGCCACAGATGGCCGCGCCGATGAAATTCGCCTGCGGACTCACGCTCCACAGCCACGCGCCGAGAAACGAGCCACTCGTCACCGTGCAGTCGCGGATGAGGTAATACGCGCCGTAAGTCCGCGCGCGCAGTTCCGTCGCGGCCTCACCGATGATGAGCGCCTTGCGCGCCGGTTCGCCAAATTCCTTCAGCCCGCGGACGATGAATGCGAGCGCCAGCCACTTGAAATCGTGCGCCCTCAACAGCGTCACCGGAAATAGCGTGAAGAAAACAAACGTCATCAGCACGAACGGGCGGCGGCCATATTTGTCCGCCAGATGCGCGACGGGAATATAGCAGAGCATGGCCGTGACCATCTCGAATGTGACGAGATAACCAAATTGCTGCGCCGTGAGGCCGCCGGAATCCATCGCCCACAAAATGATGAACGCATGCGGAATGCGTTCGCAGAAGCGGATTAAAATATCGCTGACGAGCAATTCGCGCAGCGCGGGCGTAAAAGTTTTTACGACGGTGAAAAAAGAAATTGAAACGTTCGTTGAATTTTTATTTTGCGCGGCAGATTTTTTGTCCGGCTCAAACATGAACCATTGAAACGCCAATGTTAACAAGCTCATTACTATGCACAAGATGAGCGCGTAACGCACGCCATCCGTCCAGCCGAAGCGCGTGAGCAGCCAGCCGCCGAGGAGCGGCCCGAGCAGCATCGGCACACGACGGATCATGGATTGCACGCCGACGCCCATCGTGTGGCGGTGGCTTTGCAGCGACGAGGCGATGACGGAAAAAGTCGCCGGCAGCGACAGCGCGCTCCACGCGAGAAACAGAAACGAGCCGAGCAACAGCGCCAGCCAGCTTTGCCAGAGCAAAACCAAAATGTAACCGGCAATAGAAATCAAACTGAACACCAGCAGCGATTTTCTTTGTCCCCAATGATCGGTGAGCCAGGCGCCGGGATAGGCGTAAATTGCGCCAAGAAAAGTTTGCAGCGCGTCGAAAATGCCGACTACCAAAATAATTTGCGCCGCCGATAGAACACCGTGTGCCAGCACCTCGATGTATTTAGGCGCGAAGCCTAGCCAAAGTTTTTCACTCGTGCCCGCGAGCACGAGTGCCACAAGCAAAAGCGAAGTATTGCGCCGGAGCGCGAGAAACGCGGAGATTTTTCGCCAGTGGTTCAAATAATTTGCGGCTGGATCATTTCCGGATCCACGCCCAAATCTTTGATGGCCTGCGCTACGACCTTCGGGTCAATCTGCTTTTTCTGCGCCAGCGCGTAGAGCGTGCCGATGACGGTGGACTCGACGTCCACGCTGAAGAACCGGCGCAACCGTGTGCGCGTGTCGCTGCGGCCAAAACCGTCCGTGCCGAGCGTGAACAATCCGCCCGGAACCCACGGCGCAATCTGGTCGGGCACGGTGCGCACATTGTCCGAGACGGAGACGAATGCCCCTTGCTCCTTCGCGAGCAGATTTTCCAGATAGGATTTCTTCGCGGGCAAAGTCGGATGCAAAATATTCCAACGCTGGCAGCGAATAGCGTCGTTGCGGAGCAGCTTGTAGCTGGTCGCGCTCCAAACATCGGCGCTGACGCCGTATTTTTCCGCAAGAATTTCCTGTGCCTTGAGCGCCGATTGCATGATCGAACCGCTGCCGAAAATGTGCGCCTTGACTTTTTTGCCTTCGACGCCCGGCTTGAATTTATACAAACCTTTCAGGATGCCATCTTCAACGCCGGTCGGCATCGCGGGCATTGGATAATTTTCGTTGTAGAGTGCGAGGTAATAAAAAATATCCTCCTGCTCGACATACATCCGGCGCATGCCGTCAGCGATAATAACCGCGAGTTCGTAACCGAACGCGGGGTCGTAAGGCAGACAGGTCGGAACCGTCCCCGCCAGCAGCAGGCTGTGACCGTCCTGATGCTGCAAGCCTTCGCCGTTCAGCGAGGTGCGGCCGGAAGTTGCGCCGAGCAAAAAACCTTTGGCACGAATGTCGCCGGCGAGCCAGAACAAATCGCCCACGCGCTGCGGGCCGAACATCGAGTAGTAAATATAGAACGGAATCATCGGCACGCCGTGCGAGGCGTAGCTCGTGGCGGCAGCGATGAACGACGACATCGCGCCGCTTTCGCTGATGCCTTCTTCAAGAATCTGGCCGTCTTTCGCCTCGTGGTAATACGAAAGCGTTTTGCTATCCACCGGCTCGTAAAGCTGGCCTTTCGGCGAGTAGATTCCAATTTCACGGAACAAAACATCAAGACCAAATGTGCGCGCCTCGTCGGGAATGATTGGCACCAGATTTTTGCTGATGCTTTTGTGCCGCAGCAAGGTTCTCAACAACCCGCCGAAAGCGGTGGTGGTCGAAATTTCCGTTTTGCCCGCCTTCAATAGTTCCGCAAAATAATCCAGTTTCGGCACGTCGAGCGTCACCGGCCGCACGATGCGCGCGGGAATGAATCCGCCCAGCGCCTTGCGCCGTTCGAGCAGGTATTTCGTCTCCACGCTGTCGGGCGCGGGGCGGAAAAACGGCATGTCCGCAATCAGGTCGTCACTGATGGGAATATTGAAGCGCTTGCGGAACTCGCGGAGTTCCTTCTCGTTCATTTTTTTCTGCTGGTGCGAAATGTTTTTGCCTTCGCCCGCTTCGCCGAGGCCGTAGCCCTTGACGGTTTTTGCGAGCACGACCGTCGGCTGGCCTTTGTGTTCGGTGGCCGACTTGTAGGCCGCATACATTTTGCGAACATCGTGGCCGCCGCGTAAAAGCTTACTGATCTGCTCGTCGGTCAGATGCGTCACGAGTTGCAGCAATTCAGGATATTTGCCGAAGAAATGTTTGCGCGTGTAGCTGCCGGGCTCGACGATGTATTTCTGGTAATCACCGTCCACGCATTCTTCCATGCGCTTGAGCAAAAGGCCGGTTTTATCGCGCTTGATGATGTCGTCCCACTCGGTTCCCCAAATGACCTTGATGACGTTCCAGCCCGCGCCACGGAAAAGACCTTCGAGTTCCTGAATAATTTTTCCGTTGCCGCGCACCGGCCCGTCGAGCCGCTGCAAATTGCAATTGATGACCCAGACGATGTTGTCCAAGTTCTCGCGTGCGGCCAAAGTGATCGCGCCAAGCGATTCAGGCTCGTCCGATTCGCCGTCGCCTAGGAACGCCCAAACGCGCGGTTCGGTCTTCCAGTTCACCAGCCCACGCGCCATCAGGTAGCGGTTGAACCGCGCCTGATACAGCGACATGATCGGGCCGAGGCCCATTGAGACGGTTGGGAACTGCCAAAATTCAGGCATCAAATACGGATGCGGATACGACGACAAGCCGCCACCCGGCGCGAGTTCCTGCCGGAAATTTTGCAAATGCGATTCATCCAAGCGTCCTTCGAGATACGCGCGCGCATACATGCCCGGCGCAGCGTGGCCTTGGAAATAAACCTGATCGCCGGGAAAATCCGCCGTGCGCCCGCGGAAAAAATGATTCTGCGCCACCTCATAAAGCGTGGCCGACGATGCGAACGACGCGATGTGGCCGCCGACATTCGTGTTTGAGTTTGCCTTCACCACCATCGCCATCGCATTCCAACGCATCATGCTCTTGATGCGGCGCTCGATATCTCGATCGCCGGGATACTCCGGCTGCTGGTCTACGGGAAGCGTGTTGATATAAGGCGTCGTCTGACCGCTGGTCGGGCGCGGCTCGTTGCGCAACTGATTGGCAAGTTTTTCCAAAAGCTGCGCCGTGCGTTCCGGCCCCTGATTTTCCAGCGCCAGTTCAAATACTGACTGCATGGAGTCCGACCACTTGTCGCCGTTAGCACTGCTACCGGCGCGGGAACCGTAAATTTCTTTTTTAGATGCTTTCACTTGGTTAAACTCGTCTCGCGAACACGGAAACGAAGCTCGCATATTAAACCGAATTTGTCTCCTTATCGCCAGCGAAATCAAAACCCAAAAATGTTGCGCCTCGACCTGAATCTCGCCGCGCCCGCCGAACAACTCGCGGCGGACGAGTTTTTTCTCGACGCGGCGGAAAATGGCGCTGGTGGCGAAATGCTGCTGTTTTGGGAACCGCGCGAAACCTTCGTCGTCGTCGGCTACGCCAACAAAGTGGCGACCGAAGTAAATGTCGCCGCCTGCGAAAAGGCCAGCGTGCCAATTTTCCGGCGCTGCTCCGGCGGCGGAACCGTAGTCCAAATGCTGGGCGGCTTGAACTATTCGCTGATTCTGCGCATCACCGAAAACAGTCCGACGCAAAATATTACCTCCGCGAACCGGTTCATCATGGAGAAAAACCGCGCCGCCATCGCATCGCTTTCCCCCAACTCCTCGATTTCCGTGCGCGGCCACACAGACTTATGTGTCGGTGCCTTGAAATTCGCCGGCAACTCGCAACGGCGGCGGAAAAACTTCCTGCTCTTTCACGGAACTTTGCTGCTCAACTGCGATTTGAATTTGATCATCGAACTGCTTTTGATGCCGTCGTTACAACCCGATTATCGCGCCAGCCGCCCGCATTCCGACTTCGTGACCAACTTGAATCTGCCCGCTGAAAAAATTAAAGCCGCGCTCGCCAAAGAGTGGAACGCAAATGAGGAATTAAAAAATCCGCCGCTGGTAGAAATTTCTAAACTTGCCCGCGAAAAATACGCGACGCACGAATGGAATTTAAGATTTTAGAGCCGCGTCGCCAACGCCGCTTGGCTCTTCGCAAAAACTTCCTCGTGCAGCGAATTGCCGTGCGCGTCAATCGTCACCACCGCCGGAAAATCTTCCACCGCCAGTTCCCAAATCGCCTCCGGCGAACCGAATTTTTCTAGGAAATAAACGTTGCTTACCTTTTTGATGCACTCGGCCAACACCTGCGCCGCGCCGCCGATGGCGTGCAGATAAACACAGCCGTATTCCTTGCAAGCCGCCTGCGTCTTCGCGCCCATGCCGCCCTTGCCGATGACGCCGCGCAATCCGAAATCGCGGATAACCTGCCATTGATACGGCTCCTCGCGAATGGACGTCGTCGGACCGGCAGCGGTGCATTTGTAGCTACCATCGTCTTGTTTCATCATCACCGGCCCGCAATGATAAACAATGCCGTCTTTCAAACTCACGCCTTCCGGCAACGTGCCCCCTTCGTGCAAATATTTATGCACCGCGTCGCGACCGGTGAACACCGTGCCGGAAATCAGCACCTCGTCGCCAACTTTCAGCGCGCGGATTTTTTCTTCGGTGAACGGGAATGAAAGCTTGATCATATTTTTTGGCTGACACCAAAGTCGCAGTAACGCGCCGTCGGGAAAAGCTAAAAATCCGGAACCGCCTTGTCGGCGGATTTTTTGCCGGGATTTTTCTTGCCCGCACCTTTCGGCGGCGGGTCTTGCTCCGCCAGCGCATGAAGTTCCGCGCCGTGCTTGAGCCAGGCCTGTTCCATTTCTTTGACCTTTTCGGGATATTCCGCCGCCAAATTGTTGGTTTCCGAACGGTCGGTGGCGAGGTTGAAAAGCTCCCAGGGCTTGGTGTGGTCGGCCACCAGCTTCCAGTCGCCAATGCGGATGGCGCGGTTGCCGTCGTGATTCCACCAGAAGAAATCGTGTGGCACGGTGTCGTCTTTGGCAAAGACGGGGACCAAACTTTTGCCCGGCAACGGCGGCACAGGCAGGCCGGCGATGTTCGTCGGTCGCTGGCCGCCGGTGATTTCCAAAAGCGTCGGCACGATATCAATCAGGTGGCCGGGGTTGTCGCGCAGTTCGCCGCGTGCCGAAATGCCGGCGGGCCAGTGAACGATGAGCGGCGTGCAATTGCCGCCTTCATGCTCCCACGATTTGAAGAGGCGGAACGGGGTGTTGGCTGCACTCGCCCAGCCGGGGCCGATGCCGAGATAGCTGTAGGCCGAACCGATGGGTGCTTTCGGATCTTCACCCAAGCCGCGGATGATTTGCTCGGCGGACGCGCCGTTGTCGGACATGAATAGCACAATGGTGTTGTCGTAGTCGCCCATCGCCTTGACTTGGTCCAGCACGCGGCCGATCTCGATGTCCATGCGATGGATCATGGCGGCGTGAACGGACATTTTCGCCGACTGAAATTCTTTCTGTCCGTCGGTCAGGGTGTTCCACGGCACGGCATGACCGACTTCGTTTGGGCCGATGCGTTTTTTCAATTCAGCTTCCGGCAAATTCCAGTGCGGGACGGTGACGGGATCCAGCGGCGACAGGTCGCAATGGACGATGCCCAGTTGCTTCATGCGCGCCAGGCGTTGCTCGCGAATCGCGTCCCAGCCGGACTTGTAAGTATCCTTGTAGACCGCGATGTCTTCCGGCAACGCCTGAACTGGAAAATGCGGGCTGTGAAACGCGACGTATTCAAAAAACGGCCGGCTAGAATATTTCGCGGCGTGCTCTTTCAGATACTTGATGGCGTGATCGGCGACGGCGATGGTGTTGTAATAGCCAGCGCCCACTTTTATGTCCGCCAGACGCATGTCATCCTCGTTGGCACCAGCCTGGATAAAATAGCCCTGTCCATTCATTTCGTAATAGGAATGGTCGAAGCCGTCGGCCAACGGTTTGCCATCCAAGTGCCACTTGCCGGAATGATACGAGCGATAACCCAGGGGCCGTAGAAATTCGGGTAGCAACTCCGCCCAGCGCGGACGAATGCCATCGCCACCACCGTCGGTGTTCACACCAAAGTCGCCGGTGAAATTGTCCCGGCGAATGGACTGGGCATAGAAGCCGGTGAGCAGGCACGCGCGCGACGACCAGCACCGCGCCGTGTTGTAAAATTGCGTGAAGCGCAGACCATCCGCCGCGAGCTTGTCCAAGTTCGGCGTGTGAATTTCGCTGCCGTAACAACCGGCGTCCGAAAAGCCCATGTCATCGGCGAGGATGATCAGGATGTTCGGCTTGGCGGTCGGTTTGACTGCTTCAGCGGCGTGAAGCAAGCCAAACGAAGCCAGCAACACCAACAATAGGAAGATGGGTTTCATAAGGGAACGACCCAAAGTGTCGAAAACACGGAAGCAGTTCAAATTATTTCAACAGCGCCTCGGCGTGTTTCCGCGCCGCGTCCGTCTGGCCACCGAGCATCCGCGCGAGTTCGGTGACGCGGGATTTTTTGTCGAGCAGCGTGATTTCGGAAATTGTCCGGCCATTTTTTACGAGCTTCGTGACGACGTAATGCGCGTCCGCTGGCGCGGCCACCTGCGGCAAATGCGTGATGCAAAATACCTGACGATTCTTGGCGATTTGCTTCATCTTCTCGCCGACGGTATTCGCCGTTTCACCGCCAACGTTGGCGTCCACTTCGTCAAAGACTAAAACCGGAATTTCATCTTCCGCCGCCAGCACGGTTTTGAGCGCCAACATCACGCGCGCCATTTCACCGCTGGACGCAATCGCCCGCAGCGGCTTGGCCGGCTCGCCCAAATTCGGCGCGAACTGGAATTCAATTTCGTCCTGACCGGAAGCAGAAGGCAGCGTGGCAACGGAAATCGCCACGTCAAACTTGCTTTGCTTGAAACCCAAATCTTCCAGTTGTTTGCTGACCGATTTTGCCAGTTGCGGAATCACTTTCTTGCGCGCGGCGGAAAGTTTTTTGCCCACGCTCAAAATTTCTGAGTCCAGTTTTTCCAACGCTGCATTTAGCCGCGCCAGTTCCGCGTCGCGACTTTCAAGCGACTGCAATTTGGTTTTTGCCTCATCGCCGAACGCGATGACTTCCGCAAGCGTCCCTCCATATTTGCGTTTCAGCGAATGGATGAGATTAAGCCGCTCTTCGACTTCTGCGAGCCGCGCGGGATCAACGTCCACTTTGTCGGCGTAACGAGATAATTCCGTCTGCAACTCGCGCAAGGTCTCGCCCGCCTGCGCGTGCAACGCGACCAGATTTTCCGCGCCGACATCCACGCGCTGCAGTTCCGCCAGCACGCGGCCAATGACACCGGATTGCGTGAGCAATGAACTTTCGTTTTCGCTCAAAGCATCAATCGCCGTCTGACTTAACTGTAATAATTTTGCCGCGTTGCTGGCGCGATTGAATTCTTCGGTGACTGATTGTTCCTCATCTGGATGCAGTCGTGCCGCGGAAATTTCCTGCACCTGAAAACGCAATAAATCCAACTGCTGCACGTAAGTTTTTTCATCCACGATGAGCGCGGATTTTTCGTTTTCCGAAACGCTGCGACGACGGACGAGTTCGCCAAATTCTTCGCGCGATTTTTCCAATCCGCCAAACGCGTCGAGAATCAAAAGCTGTTTGCTTGCATGCAGCAACGACTGGTGATCGTGCGGGCCGTGCATGTCCACCAGCCATTCGCCAATGCTGGCAAGTGTGGCGAGCGTGGTGGGCGAACCGTTGATGAACTGGCGGTTCGTGCCGCTGGCGGAAAAATTTCGTTTCAAAACGAGCTGATTTTCCTCGCACGGTTCCAATCCATTTTCTTCCAGAAAATTCTTTAACGGCGCACGCAGTTTTTTTGTGTCGAAAACAGCCTCGACGGAACAACTCTCCTCACCGCTGCGGATGAGCGTGCGGTCAGCGCGTTCGCCCAGGACGAGATTCAGAGCGCCGATGATGATAGATTTGCCCGCGCCGGTTTCGCCTGTGATAACGTTGCAACCGGGTTGGAGTTCCAGCGTGAGGTCACTCACGAGGGCGAGGTTTTTAATGCGTAGCGTAGTCAACATCGGCAAAGCGAAGCAAAGCTTTGCGGATTGACCGTCCTTTGCGCAAATGAAAAATCATCCCGTTGCCGCTAGAGTTAATCAGGCTTGCAGGCGGTGGAAAATGATTTACTTTTCAAACAGTCTTACCCAGTAAAAGCAAACATGCTTTGCCGATGAAAACGCATTCCACTTTTCAAATTCTGCCACCACACAAAGCGCGGCTAGTGCGCGCGTTCACGCTGATTGAACTGCTGGTTGTCATCGCCATCATCGCGATTCTGGCGGCCATGCTGCTGCCGGCTTTGGCAGCGGCCAAAAGGAAGGCCTACACCATTCAATGTGTCAGCAATCAGAAGCAGATATTGTTGGGCTATCACTTGTATGCCTCTGAAAATAACGATGCTTATCCAAACCCACCAGGGGGCATCTGGTATGATGGCATCACGCTATACATGACCAAGTCCACGAACCAATCGGTGTTCGTTTGTCCTTCACATGTGGCATTGATTAACAACAATTGGTCAGCCGTGAACCGAAAATTATCTTATTGGGATAATTCGGACACGATTTCAACCAACGGTATGAAATTAACTTCCTGCACCCGTAGTTCGCAGGGCATCCTGTTCGGGGATGGAGCCTTAAACGGCAGCGTCAATCCCTATGGGTTTTTTCTGTTTTTACACTGCAATCCTTCCAGTGGTTTGCCAGGAATGATAAGCAGCTCCCCATCGCCTAATCGTCACAATGGCAGCTCCGCCAACGTCGCCTTTGTGGATGGCCATGTTACGACCATGCTCGGCATCCTTATGACTAACAAGTGCTCAAACCACGGCGGCAATCCGAGCAACGGCAACATCTTTGACTTGCATTTTTAGCCAACGACGACCAGCCAACCACTTCAGACTGGACTCTTTATTAGACCCGCGATTTTGCCGCAACCCTGCCGATTTTTTTGAAACATGTCTCTTTTGTCCCTTTGGATTTTCAGTCGCCGTTTTTTACGACTCTGTTAGCTTTAACGCATGGCGTTTGAATTCACTTTTCTGGGCAGCGGCACTTCGCAAGGCGTGCCGCTCATCGGCGTGGATTATCCGCCGGAATATCTCGCCAACCCGAAAAACTGGCGCACGCGCCCGGCGATTTATGTCGCCACGGATAAAGTGAAGCTAGCGGTGGATACGCCGCCAGAATTTCGCATCCAATGTCTGCGCGAAAAAATCAAATGGCTCGACGCCGTGCTCGTCACGCACGCCCACGCCGACCACATCCTCGGCATGGACGATTGCCGGCGCTTCTGCGATCTGCGCGGCGGCACGACACTACCGATTTACGCGAGCGAGGAAACCATGGCGCATCTGCGCCGAGTGTTTCTTTACGCGTTCCATCAGGGACCGTGGCCGAAAGGTTATTTCATGCCGGAGGAAAAAGTCATCACCGGCGCGTTTGAAATCGGTGATTTGAAAATCACGCCGTTCGATCTGCCGCACGGACGGATGACGACGACGGGATTTCTGTTCGAGCAAAACGGAAAAAAGCGGCTCGCGTATTTGAGCGACTGCAAGGATATTCCCGACGCCGCGATGGAAGCCGTTCGCGGCGTGGAAATCGCCGTGCTGGATGCACTGCGCCACAAGCCGCACCCGACGCACATGTGCCTCGACGAGGCGCTTACGGCGGCGCGGCGCATCAATGCCGGGCGGACTTATTTCACACACCTCACACACGACTACGACCACGACAAATCGCAGGCAGAACTGCCCGCCGGCATCACGCTCGCGTGGGACGGGCTGAAAGTAACGAGCGCCGAATGACATGAAAATGCGCTTTTTTTTCAAGGTAATTCTGGCATTGGTTGCCGTGCTGGGACCAGCGTCCGTCCACGCTGGCGGCGACGAGGTCGTGGTGGTTTACAATTCTCGCGTGCCGGAATCGCGCGCGGTCGCCGAGCATTACGCCGCCGTGCGCGGCGTGCCAGCGAAACAGATTTTCGGTTTTGCGCTGACGACCAACGAAGTCATGACGCGCGCGGACTTCACGGATTTTTTGCAGCAGCCGCTGGCCGACGACCTCGAGGCGGCTGGGCTGTGGAAATTCGGCGAAGTCACCGTCCCGACCGCCAATGGCATCCTGTCCCATGCGGAAACGCGCGTGGTGCGCTCAAAAATCCGCTATGCCGTTTTGTGTTACGGCGTGCCGTTGAAAATCGCGCCGGCATCCGTGCTCGAAGAATGGGTGGGGAAAATCAATCGCGACGAGTTTCGTCGCAACGAAGCCGCCGTGGATTCCGAACTGGCGTGGCTGCCGCTCGCCAAAACAAAATTTCCGCTGACCGGGCCGTGGCCGAGTCCGTTTTACGGTTGCACCAATCGCGCGCGGCTGAATTGCACCAACGGCCTGCTCCTCGTCGCCCGCCTCGATGGCCCGACGGCGGCCATTGCCAATTCGCTCGTGGACAAAGCGCTGGCAGCCGAGACCAATGGCCTGTGGGGCCGCGCCTATTTTGACGCGCGCGGATTGCCGGCGAGCAACACGAATTATTTTATCGGCGACCAGTGGATGTTCGGCGGCGCAGAAATCTGCCGCCAACTCGGCTTTGAAACCGAAGTGGACACCAACGAAGCCTGTTTCTCCGCCGCGTTTCCCATGAGCCACATCGCCATTTACGCTGGTTGGTATGCCGGAGAAGCTTTCGGGCCGTTCGCACAACCCAAAGTTGAGTTCATGCCCGGCGCGTTCGCCTATCACCTGCACTCGTTCAGCGCCGACACGCTGCGCAGCGCGACGCGAAACTGGTGCGGCCCGCTGCTCGCCAAAGGCGCGACCTTCACGATGGGCTGCGTTTACGAGCCGTATCTCATCTTCACGCCGAACATCGCTTTCTTTTTGGAAACCTTGGCCAACGGCAGCACTTTCGGCGAAGCCGCCTGGGCTGCGCAACTCGCCTTGTCGTGGCAAAACACCGTCATCGGCGACCCGCTGTATCAACCGTTTCAGAAAAAAACCTTGCCGGAACTGCATGCCCAACTAGCGCGCACCAAAAATCCGCTCATTGAATGGTCGTTTGACCGACTGGTGTGCCTCGACCTCGCGCGCGGCATTCGCCCGCCGCAGTTGCTGGACTTTCTCGCCAACCAGGTGCCGCTCACCGAACACAGCGCCGTGCTGACGGAAAAGCTCGCCAATCTTTACGAGGCTTCCGGCAAACCCAGTTCCGGCATTGAGTCGTGGCAAAATGCCTTGAAGCTGAATCCCTCGCCGCAACAAAAAATCCGCCTCCGCCTTACGCTCGGCGAAAAACTGATTGCGCAAAGCCGCGAGGCCGAGGCGGCGGAAAATTACCGGGCGTTGCTGGCCGAAGCGCCGGAGTATCCCGGCCGCAATGCCATTGACGAAAAGCTCAAGGCGCTGGAACCCAAGCCCGCCACCGCGCCAAAACCCTGAAGCGGAAAACCCGCTGGACAACCGGCAGTCAAAGGCACAAATTCAGATGCAGAATTTGTTTTTAATGGGCTGCAAAAACTACGGCTTTCTAAAATTTTATGCTGTTTTTCACGCTATGAAAAAAGTGTTCGCAATTCTTGGAGTCATCTTTACGGTGATTGTTGTCATCGTTGCCGCTATTTTCATCAAGCTTGACCGCGAAGCGACGGCTTTCATTCAAGATGTTGTTCCCAAAATCGCGACCAATTGGAGCAGTCAGGAGTTAGTTGACCGAGCGACTCCAGAGCTGAAAAAAAAGGTCGCGAAGGCGCGCGACAAGTTTGACGGTATTTTTTTGATGTTTCGGCGGCTTGGTTCATTCAAACATCTCGATAAGCCGAAGGGTATGCTCGGCAATTACACTACAGTGGGAGACTTTGAAAAGGGCAAGGCGACCATTAAGATTCAGCTTCGACGTGTAAACGACATATGGAAGATAAACAGATTTGAAATTGATTCAGATGTATTTATTCCATCAAAGGCCTGACAAATAGATAGCATGCAAAGATTAGTTGGTTGCTTTCGCCGCTGGCGTGCTTGAGTCCGGCATGGACTTCATTTCACCGTTTGCCCATCCTTTCCGCGCCATGCCGGTTTTTTACGACACGCACGCGCACCTCGATTACGACGTTTACCAGCCGGACTTCGCCGACGTGCTGGCGCGCGCCCAAGCCGCCGGCATCACCAAAATCATCGCCATCGGCACCGACCTCGCCAGCAGCCGCCGCGCGCTCGCGCTCGCAGAACAGCACGCGCCGATTTACGCCGCCGTCGGCTGGCATCCGGGCAACGCCCACGAGGCGCCCGCCGACATCCGCCCCGAACTCCGCGAACTCGCGCGCCATCCCAAGACCGTCGCCATTGGCGAAATCGGGCTGGATTATTACCGGCTGCCGAGTTCACAGGTAGGGTCGGCGCGCGGCGCCGACCAGACGCCGCAGCGCGGCGTCCCTACCGCCGAATCCGTCGAAGACACACATTACAAACAAAAGCAGGCGGAGATTTTCCGGCAGCAGCTCGAAGTCGCGGCAGAAACCGGCTTGAACTGCGTCATTCACCAGCGCAGTTCGTTCGACGATTTGTTCGCGCAAATCCAGCCGTGGGCGAAAAAGACGCGCGGCGTGTTTCATTGTTTCGGCGAAAGCGTGGAACGGCTGGAAAAGATTTTATCGCTCGGCTGGCTGGTCAGCTACACCGGCATCGTCACCTTCAAGAACGGCCAGAATATCCGCGACGCCGTGGCCGCGACGCCGCTGGACAAGTTTATGCTGGAAACGGATTGCCCGTATCTCGCGCCGGTTCCGTATCGCGGCAAACGCGGCGAACCGGCGTTTGTGAAGGAGATTTCCGAGACGGTCGCGCAGGTGAAAATGATTTCGCCGGAAGCCTTGAGTGCGGTCACGTGCCGCACGGCGAGAGAATTTTTCCCGAAGCTGGCGTGATTACGCCAGCTTCCATGGCGCGCGATATTCGCGCGTGAGCCACGCGGGATCGCCCGTGCCATCGGCAAACTGCTCGGTTTTTGGATTCCATTTCAAGCCTTTGCCGCTGAAATAGACGGCGTTGGCGAGATTGCAGACCGTCGCCGAGCGGTGGCCGGTTTCGACATCGCAGACAGGCATTTCGCGGGATTTTATGGACTTAACCCAGTCCGAAATCTGGCTGGTGCTGCGATAAAGCCGGACGGCATTCGCGGGCAACAGTTTTTTCAGCAACGGGGAATAATCATCCATCGGTCCGGAGGCGAGCTTGTTATCAAACCACAGTTGAAATTTGCCCCGGTTGACGTAGAGCTTGCCCTTGTCGCCGTAGAAAGTGATGCCGTTGCCCTTTTGATGCGTCACTTCCAAACCGGTCGCGTAACGCCAGCGCACGCCAGATTTCGCGTCCGCCGTGGCCGCCGGAAAAAATTCTACGGGCCCGCCGGTGTCAAAACCGAACGCCCATTGCACGATGTCAAAATGGTGCGCACCCCAGTCGCCCACGCCGCCACTGCCGTATTCCCGGTAGCGCCGCCATTGCGGAAAACCTTTGGGCATGCCGCGCGGGCTCATGACGGAGTTGTAAGGCCGCAGCGGAGCCGGCCCGAGCCACAAATCCCAGTCCAAACCTGGCTCCATTTTTTCTTCCGGCAGATCGCAGAAAATCGGCGGCCCGCCCACAGCGGTATCCACTTTAGCCACGTTGCCGAGGACGCCGTTGCGAACCAGTTCGCATGCAGCACGAAATTCGCCCATGGAACGCTGCATGGAACCGACTTGCAAAATCCGTTTGTTCGCGCGCACCGCATTCACCAGCGCCCGACCTTCGAGAATCGTGTGCGTCATCGGCTTCTCAAGGTAAATATCCTTGCCCGCGTTGGCGGCGGCGATGGCGATGAGCGCGTGCCAGTGATCGGGCGTGGCGATGACCACGGCGTCAATGTCCTTGCGCGCCAGCAAATCGCGGAAATCGCTGTATTCATCGCAGCCTTTGTGTGTGCCCGACTTGATGTCATTGGCGTATTCGGTTTCAACGGCCTGTTTCGCGAGGTTGCGACGGGTGGTATCCACGTCGCTCACAGCCAGCACGCGAAAATCGCTGCGCGGCAGACACGCCTTCAGCAGGCCGCTGCCTTGCTTGCCAATGCCGATGAAACCCAGCGTGATTTGCTGACTCGGTGCGGCGTCGCCCGCAAACAAACTCGAGCGCAACACCAGCGGCGCGGTCCCCGCGATGAGAGCGGTCTTGAGAAAACTACGGCGTGTGAAGGAACGATTTAAATTCATAGAATCGTGGTTGAAACTTGATTATTGGCAGAGCAGACCGAGAAAGCAATCTGCTGGTTACAAAAAACACCACAATTGGGTGATTGGTGAACGCCGCGCCGATGCTCAAAATGCGCCGCTGACCATCACCACAAATTCGCCTTTCAAGCTGCGCTTTTGCGCGATGGCAAGCAATTCTGTCGGTTTGCCGCGCAGAAATTCCTCAAACTTCTTCGTCAGCTCGCGCGCCAGCACCACGTCGCGTTCGGGATATACTTCGTTGAGTTCGCCCAGCAGCTTCTCGATGCGATACGGCGATTCGTAGAAAACTAAAGTGCCTTCGGTCGTTTTTAGCGCTTCCAGTTTGTTCCGGCGCTGGCCGGATTTATGCGGTAGAAAACCGACGAAATAAAATTCCTCCGTGGGCAGACCGCTCGCCGTGAGCGCGCCGACCAACGCGCACGCGCCGACCACGGCCTCGACGCGGAAACCAGCGGCGATGGCCGCTTTCACAACCCGTTCGCCGGGATCGCTGATGCCGGGACTACCGGCATCCGTGACCAGCGCCACCTTTTCGCCGCGCCGGAGCCGCTCGATTATTTCCTCGCTGCGCTTCGCCTCGTTGAACTGGAAGTAGCTCAACAGCGGCTTGGAGATTTCAAAATGTTTCAGCAACTGACCGGAACGCCGCGTGTCCTCGGCGGCCACCACATCGCATTCGCGCAGGACGCGCAACGCGCGCAGCGTGATGTCCTCCAAATTGCCGATGGGCGTGGCCACGAGGTAAAGCGTGCTGGCGGTCAGCGGCGGCAGGGCGGCGTCCATGGCCTTGAATTAAACAGAAATCAGGTTTGAAATAAACCGGATTCATAAACAATGATAAGCGGCAAAAAAATTCACCCAAAACAAAACCCCCGCCCGTTGCCGGACGAGGGTTTTTAATTTCGCTAGTCTGGAATTTTATTCCGTCTTCTTTTTGGTAAAGGTGTGCGTCGCGTGGCCGTAAAAGGCATCGGCACATTCCATCAAGGTCTCGGACAGCGTCGGGTGCGGATGCACCGTCAACGCGATGTCTTCCACAGTCGCGCCCATCTCAATGGCCAGCGTGGCCTCAGCGATGAGTTCGCCCGCGCCCGCGCCGCAAATACCCACGCCCAGCACGCGATTTGTCGCAGGGTCAGCGATGATTTTCGTGACGCCATCCGTGCGGTCGAACGACAGCGCGCGGCCGGACGCCGACCACGGAAATTTGGCGACTTGATACGGAATATTTTTCTCCTTGGCCTCGGCTTCGGTGATACCGCACCACGCGAGTTCGGGATCGGTGAAGACGACGGCGGGAATGACGCTGGAAAATTTCACGTCGTCGCCGTGGATATTTTCCACGGCATTACGCGCTTCTTTGTGTGCCTTGTGCGCGAGCAGAATGCCGCCAGCGATGTCGCCGATGGCGTAAATGCTGGGGTCGTCGGTCTGCTGATGATCGTTGACCTTGACGAAACCTTTTTCGTCGAGCACGGCCTTGGTGTTTTCGAGGCCGAGGTCGGCGCTGTTTGGCACGCGGCCGACGGAGACGAGCACGCGGTCGTAGATCTCGGAGAACTTCTCGCCGTTGAATTCGGATTCTACTTTGATCTGTTTGCCGACTGTAGCCATCTTGTTGACGCGCGCCTTGAGGCGGATTTCCTTGAACATCTTCTTGGCATTCGCCACGACCGGCCGCGCGAGGTCGGCATCGGCGCCGGCGAGCAACGCATCGAGCGCCTCGATCACGGTGACTTTGCTGCCGAGACCGGCATACACGGTGCCGAGTTCCATGCCGATGTAACCGCCACCAACAACGAGGAGATTTTCAGGAATGTCGGTGACTTCAAGCGCCTCGGTGCTCGTCATCACGCGCGGATTGCCGAGGTCAAAAGCCTTGGGCATCGCGGGCACAGAACCAACCGCGAGAATCGCTTTTTCAAATTCCACGAACTGCTGGCCTTCCGGCGTTTCAACGCGCAGTTTGTTCGAGCCTTCAAAATAACCGCGCCCGGTGATTACGGTCACGCCGCGCATCTTCGCGAGCGTCGCGACGCCGCCAGCAAGTTTTTCAATAACGGAATCTTTCCATGTGCGGAGCTTGTCGAGTTCAATTTTCGGCTCGGTGAACGTGATGCCGCGATGCGCCGATTCGCGGGAGTTCACGATTTGGTGCGTCGCATAAAGCAGCGCCTTGGACGGGATGCAGCCGCGGTTAAGGCAGACGCCGCCAAGCTTTTTTTCACGCTCGATGAGCACAACTTTCTTGCCCAAATCCGCCGCGTAAAACGCCGCCGCATATCCGCCGGGGCCGGCACCGACGACGACAATCTCTGTTTTAATCGAATCCATAGAAATTAAATCTTCACCAAAGCTTCATCAAAGTTTTCAAACGCCTTTACCAAATCCACCGTGAACCGCGCGGCGCTACCGCCGTCAATCACGCGGTGATCATAGCTCAACGCCACCGGCGTGAGCAGCCGCGCCACAATCTGGCCTTCGCGCACCACCGGTTTCATCGCTCCGCGACCGAGGCCGAGAATGGCGACTTCCGGCAGGTTCACGACTGGCGTGAAATGACCACCACCAATCGCGCCTTGGTTGGAAATAGTAAACGTGCCGCCCTTCATTTCGTCGGCGGAAATTTTCCGGTCGCGTGCTTTCGCCGCGAGCGTTTCCAATTCCTTCGCCAAATCGAGCATGGATTTTTTGCCCACGTCGCGGAGGACAGGAACCATCAGACCTTGCTCGGTATCCACCGCGATGCCGAGGTGGATGTATTCCTTGAGAATGATTTCATTCGCAACCTCGTCGAGGCTGGAATTGAAAATCGGATGTTGTTTCAAAGTCGCCGCGACCGCCTTCAACACGAACGGCGTGAGCGTGAGCTTGACGCCTTTCGCCTCGTAAGCCGCCGCGTATTTTTTACGGAGTTCGCCGAGCTTGGTGAAATCAATATCATCGAACTGCGTCACGCGGGCGACGGTGTTGCAACTCTCGCTCATACGACGGGCGATGACTTTGCGCAATTGCGTGACCGGCTTCTTGAGAATCGGTCCGAACTGAGAGAAATCAATCTGCACCGGCGCGGGCTTGGCCGGCGCAGCTTCCGCCGAGGCTTTGGGCGCCGGACGCACCGCCGCGCGAATCAACCGAGCAATGTATTGCCGCACGTCTTCCGCCACGAGGCGACCGCCATTGGCGCTGCCGACAATCTTACGAAGATCAATGCCGAAATCATGAGCCGCGCGGCGAATGGACGGCGACGCCACGGGATTTTCGTTCACAATTTCATCCGCTGATTCGGCGACGGGTTCATCGTCTACTTCTTCGACTTGGACGACTTTGGGCGCGGCTTTTTTCGCTGCCGGTTTTGGCGTCGCCGCCGGAGCGGGAGCCGCCGCCGCAGCCACTGCGCCGCCAGCGAGCGTCAAAATTTTCTGCCCGGCACTGATGCGGTCGCCCGCCTTCACGTAGATTTTTTCCACGACGCCCGCGCCGGTGGACGGGATGGAAGCCACGGCTTTTTCATTTTCCAATTCCAGAATGGTCTGATCTTTGGCAATGGTGTCGCCTTCTTTCACGAAGATGCCGACCACGACGCCGGAATCAGCGCCCTCGCCCAATTTGGGAAGTTTTACGTCCATAAATTAAAGATTGAGTCTGCCGCAAAGAAGAGTCGGTTTCCAGCAAGAAATTTTTATTTACGAGAAGGCGAAACTACTGGTTGAACTGCGCCTGTTTGCTGACCTTCGCCAGTCGTTTTTCCCAATCGCCCTTGTGCGCCAGCGGATCAGCATCCGTGCCCCAGAGTTTTTGCACGATTTCCCGCTGCGGTGCGAACGGACATTTGGCCTTCGGATTTTTGTGGGCATCGTCAAGCTGGCGCAGCGCCAGTTGCGCGCCCGTCATCAGCGAGGCATGGCCAAACTGCTTGGTCAACTGACGGGTCGCATCATCAAGCGCGCCCCAGCGTTCGGCGTCCGTGCGGCCCCACAACGTCGGCTGCGTGTCGAGACGTTCCAGATTCCAAAAGGCGATGCGGATTTGCCGCACCGGACGGAATTGCCCGGCCATGATGCCGCGAAAAATTTCCTCGAGGTGCGCGTTGATGATGGAATTCAAAAACTGTGGCGCGCGAAAACGGTGCGAGCCGCCGACTTCTGAAAAATCCCCAAAACGAATCGTCAACGACATTTCGCGCGCCTGTAATTTTTCACGGCGCAGTTGCCCGGTCAGCCGCGTGGTCTCGCTTAACGCGAATGTGAGCGCCGCCTCGTAATCCGGTTCGTCGTAAGGCAGCGTGGTGTTGCTGGAAATCGTCGTGCGGTCTTTAACCTCCAGCAGCAGCGGCTCGTTCCACTGGCCATTGGCGAACAGCCAGAGCTGCGTGCCCCAGATGCCGAATTTTTGTTTCAGCAGCGGCGACGGCAAATTCGCGACGTGGCCAAAAGTCAATGCGCCCAAGGCCGCAAGCGAACGCTGACGGTTCTTGCCGATGCCGGAAAGTTCGCGCACGGAGCGGTCTTTCAAAAACCCTTTTTCCTCGCCCGACTTCACTTCGAGAAAGCCCGGCTTGGCGGCGTCCGTGGCGAGCTTGGCGAGGCGCGAGGAATTGCCAAGGCCGGCGGACACGGGAATTTTTATTTCGCGGGTGATGCGTTCGCAGATTTCGCGGACATATTTTTCCGCAGTCGTGTTGCGCCAAACCACCTGATCCATGGTCGTCAAATCCAGAAAACCCTCATCAATCGAGACCGGCACGAGCATGGGCGAATACTGCTCGAGCATACGGAACATTTTCGCCGAGATGTCGCGGTAGGCATCGTAATGCGGCGGGCACAACACGCCGCGCGGACAGATGCGTTTGGCCTCAAAACACGCCATGCCCGTGGTGACACCGAACTTTTTGGCCACGCGATTGGCCGCGATGACGATGCCATCGCCGCGCCGCCCGCCGCCGACCCACACGGGACGGCCAATCAGTTTTTCGTTGAGCGCGATTTCGCAGCTCGCAAAAAAACTGTCGCCGTCCACGTGAAGAATCCGGTTTTTCAATTCGTCTGACATTAAATCCTCGCCCGTCCGTGCGCCATGCCGAGTTGTTCACAGCGGCGGGCAACCAGAAGATTCTCTCAAAACTGCCCGGACAAAGGCTGTCCTAGCGAAACCTTGACGCAAAATTTGCTTCATTGCCGGGCAACACAAAAATCTGCTATCGTCACGCACGCATGCCAGCCACACCTCCAGCGAATCGCCCGACAAAATTTAATCGCCAACACCTCCTTCTGCCCGCCGCGATTTTTATCCTGGTGATTATCGCCGTCTGGTTTCTGGCTACGCGTAAAGAAATCAAATCACCGAAGACTTCGCCGCGCACGCAGACAACATTGTCCGCGCTGGAGGCGGATAAATCGGTTTACGCCGCGTATGGCGGGTCGGCCAGTTGCAAGGAATGTCACGAGGAAGCTTATGATAATTGGTTGAAATCACACCATGCCCGCGCCGAACGCCCGCCTAATCCGCTCTGGGAAAATGCCGCCTTCGTGCCAGCGCGGACTTTCAAGCACGGAACCCAACAGACCTCGTTGCGCAAAACCAACGACCAATATGAAGTCATCACCGCCGGACTCCACGGCAGCAACGAAGTTTTTCATGTCGAGCGTGTGCTCGCAGAAAATCCGTTGCGGCAGATGTTGATTCCCTTTCCCGGCGGCCGCCTACAAGTGACCGAGGCTGCGTGGGATCCGCGCTCAAATGAATGGTTCAATGTCTACGGCGAAGAAGACCGCAAGCCGGGCGAGTGGGGACAATGGCTGGGACGCGGCATGAATTGGAATTCTATGTGCGCCGCCTGCCACAACACGCGGGTGCGGAAAAATTACGACGAAGCCACCGACTCTTATCACACGACGATGGTCGAACACGGTGTCGGCTGTGAATCCTGTCACGGCCCGATGCAATCGCACAACGACTGGCAGCACGCGAACAAAGACAAGGGGCTGAAAGACCCGACCATCCGCAAAATCAACCGCGAAGAGATGTTCAACACCTGCGCGGGCTGCCATTCGCGCCGCGCCGAAATCACGGGCGACCCGAAGCCGGGCGACAACTACTTCGACCATCACTTGATTACCATCACGGATGACTCAAATATTTTTTATCCGGACGGTCAGATTTGGGATGAGGATTATGAAGTCACCGCGCTGATGGGCAGCCGGATGTTTCACAAGGGCGTGCGCTGTGTCGATTGCCACGATGTCCACACGATGAAGACGCGGCTGCCGGGAAATTTTCTCTGCTTGAGCTGCCACGGGCCGGGCGCCACCAATGCGCCGGCCATCAATCCGGTTTTACACAGCCATCACAAAGCGTTTGGCTACGATACCAATGGCGTGCTGGTAAACGCCGATCTGACTGCTTACAAACCTGCAACCATCAAGGAAACCGGCGGCGAATGCGTGAATTGTCACATGCCACAAACTCCCTACATGGTGCGCCATTTCCGGCACGACCACGGCTTCACCATTCCCGATCCGTTGCTGACCAAACAATTTAATATCCCGAACGCTTGCGAGCGCTGCCATGCAGGCAAGGGCACGGACTGGAATTTGAAATATGTCGAGCAATGGTATGGCACGAACATGGATCGCCCCTATCGCCAGCACGGTCAAACCATCGCTCGCGCACGACAAGGCGACGGCACCGCCATCGCTCCGCTGGTCAAAATGTTGAACACAGACGAAATCCCTTATTGGCGCGCGGCCGCAGCCAACCTTCTCCAACGCTGGTGCGATGAACCCGCCGTTACCACCGCCCTGCTCGGTCAGTTGACCGACACCAACGCGCTAGTGCGGCAATTGACGGTGCAGGCGCTCGCACCGCTGGTTGGCCGTGCCGAGGTGGCGACCGCCTTGCAACTCCGGCTGCAGGATTCATCGCGCAATGTTCGCGTGGAAACCGCCCGGATTTTTGCCGCCACGCTTGATACAAATTCGTTGGCAGGTCGCGAGTATTTACAGTTCCTCAACCACAATGCCGACCAGCCACTCGGCCAATTGCAGCGCGGCATGTTTGAACTCCAGCGCGGCAATCCGACCAATGCCCTTAATCGTTACCAGACCGCTGCGGAGTGGGATCCCTACTCGCCCGGCATCCACCATGAACTGGCGATGATGTTAAGTCAGCTGGGACAGCCCGAGAACGCCGTCAAGGAATTGCAAAAGGCCGTCCAACTCGCCCCCAACGACGCAGAATTTCGCTACAAACTTGCGCTCGGCTACAACGAACTGGGTGACACTGCGAATGTTTTGGTCGAGCTCGAACAAGCCGTGAAGCTCGACCCGCGCCATGCCCGCGCCGGATACAATCTTGGACTCGCCCGCAGCGCCGCCGGCGATCCCAATGGAGCCATCCAAGCCCTGCTCGTCGCTGAATCCGCCGATCCGCGCGATCCACGCATCCCCTACGCCCGCGCGACCATTCAATTGAAGCTTGGACAAGTAGAAGAAGCCCGCACCGCCGCCCGCCGCGCACTGGAGCTGAATCCAAATTTCACCGATGCCGCCACCTTGCTGCAACAACTCCAATAACATTCAGCACCGGCAAAGCATATTACCTTAATCCCAAATTAATAACCGCACCGGTGTCGGGTTGTAGGCATTGCACGGATTGTTCAACTGTGGACAGTTCGATATGAGACAAATGAGATCCATTTCCGCGCGCACTTCCACATAACGCCCACCCGCGCTCACGCCATCGGCGAACGACAGTTTGCCATCCGTCGTCACCGGCACATTCATGAAGAAATTAATATTGTGCGTGATGTCGCACTTCGTCACGCCGCGTCCCCAACGCGCGATCTGCAGCATGAACGTATCACGACAACTATGCATCGGGCGTTTCTCGATGGCGTAACGCACCTGATTGCTTTCCGCCGCGCACGCGCCGCCGAGCGTGTCGTGCCGACCGCACGTGTCCGCTACGATGGTCGCCAGCACATTTCCCTCGCTGGAAATCAATTTCGTGCCGGTCGTCAGATAAATGCCGCCCTGTTCGCGAATCGTGTCTTGCGCTGAATAACGATCGCTCATGTCGTGCGCGTTGTAGAACAGCGTGTCCACGGCCTGATTGCCTTCGAGATCAACGATGCGAAACGTCTGGCCGCGCTTAATCTCGTGCATCCAGCCGTCGCCGGCCAGCAGTTTGAAATCATAAACCGCCTTGGCAGGATCCAGTTTGCTTTCGGTCAAAATAAACGTGCTCATAGTTCAGGCTCCAAGAAAAAGGCGTTCGGTCAGAATAAAACTACGCTGGTTCTCACCGCGAAAATTGCGGCAGAAATCATCCGGCCCCGGCGGCGGCGTTTGCAGCACGCTCAACTTCACCGGTTTCGGGGCGTATTTCGGATTCGGATCGAGCGGATGCTGGCAGGTGTTCAACACCACCAACACGTTCATCTCGGCGCGCAAATCAACGGAAGCGCCGGCTTTTGAATTAACCGGATGAAATTTCATTTTGCCGTCCGCGTCCACGTCGAGGCGGCTGAAAAAATTCAAATTCGCCACCAGATCGCGTTTGCCAAGACCGTGCTTGCCGAGTTCCACGAGAAAATTGTCGTGTGCGTTGCGATACCAATCGTTGCGCTTTTCCTGATACGTCGCCACGCCGTATTTCTTCTCGGTCATCGCGGTATTGCCGTGCCCGCCAAGCGGATCGTGCCAACCGCAGGTGTCGGCGGTGATGGACAGTAACGCGTGTCCCATGTCGCTCATCAACACGTTGCCGCGCGTGAGTTTGGCGGTATATTGCGCCTTGAGCGTGTCCGGCAGATTCAAACGATCCAACGGCGCATCGGCGTTGTAAGCCATCAGGCCGACGTTTGCGTCGCCTTCAAGGTCCGTGATGCGCAACGTCGTGTGCCGACGCAGCCGCCAAGACCATAGCCCGCCACCGGGTAAACTTTCTTCAAATAGAATTTTCTCTGGCGTCATAAAATTATTTTGCCAGCGACGCGCGGAACGCCCGCCAGCCGCCGAATTCCGTGATGTCGCGGGCGCCATCCAAGCCGATTGGCTCGCACAAAAAACCTTTCACGCTCGTGCCGTCTTCCAATTCCAGCGTGCCGATGCCGAGCGGCGGAGGAATTTCCGCCACAAACGAACCGAACGCCGCTTCATCCAACGACCAGACTTCCACCTCGATGCCCTGCACTAATTTTTCCGGCACACGTTTGAGTCCCGGTTTCGGCGGCTGCGTGTTTGCCAGTGCGAACAGTTGGTAGCATGGCGCGGTGCGCGTTTGGCGGATGAATTCCGCTTTACGCGACGTGAGTTGATGATTCAACGGCTGGTCGCGCAGATGCGCGCCGACCACAGCGAGTAAAATGTGATTCGTTTTGGTGGACGGCAACGGCTGGGCAACTATTGCATTCTTCGTCACGCCAATCTGACCGCCAATCGCTTGATGATATTTCGCGCCGAGTTGCAGCAACGCCTCGTCCGCGAACGCGCGACCGATCAGCGTGATGCCAAACGGCAAGCCGTTCGCCTTGCGGAAACCGGCGGGCAACGCGAGCGCCGCGAGATCAAGCAGGTTCACGAAGTTTGTATAGTAACCAAGATTGCTGTTCAGCTTGATCGGATCCGCGAGCAATTCTTCGATGCGATATGTCGTGCCCGCTGTCGGCAACAACAGCACATCCACCTTATCCCAAATCGGCGCGACGATTTGCGCAAGCGCCTGCAGTTTGTATTGCGCGTCGAAGGTCGCCACCGCGTCGTATTTTTTGGCGTTGCCGATGATCTCGCGCACGACGGGATGCATCGCGTCGCCGTGCTTTTCAAAATAATCGCCAAGCGCCCAGCGCCGTTCCGCGACCCACGGCCCGGCGTAGAGCAACGCCGCTGCCTGCGCGAAAGGCGCGTAATCAAACTCCACCGCTTCACCGCCAATGGCGCGTAGTTGTCCGATGGCTTGTTCGTAAAGTTCCGCCGCTTCAGCATCGCCGAAGAACTCGCGTTGCGCGGGCGGCAAAATGCCGAACTTAAAATTCGCCGGAATACCCGGCGCAGTTTTCGGACGCGAACGTGAATAAGCATCGGCCGCATCGAATCCCGCTGCGACACCCAGAATCGCCTGCGCATCATGGCAACTGCCCGCAAAAATCGAAACGCAGTCCAGCGAACGACACGCGGGAAAAACACCGCTCGTGCTCAGCAAACCCTTCGTCGGTTTCAAACCGACGATGTTGTTGAACGCCGCGGGCACGCGGCCTGAACCGGCGGTGTCCGTGCCGAGCGCAAATGTCACCATGCCGGACGCCACGGCGACGGCGGAACCCGAACTGGAGCCGCCGGAAATGTATTTGGCGTCGAACGCCGACTGGCAAATGCCGAACGGTGAACGCGTGCCGACGAGGCCGGTGGCGAACTGATCAAGATTAGTTTTGCCGATCGGCAACGCACCAGCTGCGATGAGTTTGGCGACGACACTTGCAGATTTTTCCGGCGTGTAAGCAAAGGCCGGACAGCCAACGGTGGTTTTGATTCCCGCGAGATCAATGTTGTCTTTGATCGCGAACGGCACGCCGTAGAGCGGCAATTCCGGCGTCGGCTTCGGTGGCAACGCTTTCGCCAGCGCGAACAATTGTTCGCGCCCTAGCTTCTCGATCCAAACGTGCGGAAACTTCGGATCATCCGCGCGGCGCAGAGCTTCCTCAACCAGTTGCACCGGCGTCAGTGTGCCATCGGCATACGCGCGGCGCAGCGAGGACAGATCAAAATGGGTTTCGGCGCTCACGCGTTTTCCTTTTCGATGATGGCCAACGCCTGCCCCGCGTTGACCAGTTTGCCGGGCGCGGCCGCAATTTTTTTGATGACGCCCGCGAACGGCGCTTCCACGCCGACTTCCATTTTCATCGCTTCGACGATGATAACTTTTTGGCCCGCCGTCACGCGTTCGCCCTCCTTCGCCAACACGCTCCAGACGTTGCCGGTGATCGGCGAGGCGATGAGTTCGCCGTTCGGCGGAGCGACGAGTTCGTCTGTCGTCGGCGCGGATTCCGTGGCGCTGGTGAAATTGATGGAACCATCTTTGACCCAGCGTTCGCGTTCTTCAGTGAAAGCTTTCTGCTGTTTATCGCGAAACTCGGTGATGCTCGCGGCGTTGTCGGCGAGAAATTTCCGGTATTGCGGAAAGCTGAACGTGCTTTCCTCGATGTCCAGCTTCACGCGTCCGTGCAAAAACGCTTTGCGGAATTCCAACAATTCCTTCGCGCTGACGGGATAAAATTTCACCTGATCGAAGAAGCGCAGGAGCCAAGGTTTGCCCGGTTCGAAATCTTTGGTGCTGCGATGCGTGTTCCAGATCTGCGCGGTGCGGCCGAAAAGCTGGTAGCCGCCAGGGCCTTCCATGCCGTAGATGCACATGTAAACGCCGCCGATGCCGACGACGTTCTCAATGGTAAACGTGCGCGCGGGATTGTATTTCGTGGTAACGTAGCGATGCCGCGGATCCACCGGCACGGCGACCGGCGCGCCGAGATAAACGTCGCCGAGACCGAGCACGAGATAGTTCGCATCGAACACCGTTTTCATCACCTGCTCGACGCTGTCGAGGCCGTTCATGCGGCGGATGAATTCAATATTGCTCGGTAGCCACGGCGCTTTGGGACGCACACCCTGGATATATTTTTCAATGACCGTGTGGATCGCCGGATCGTCATAGGACAACGGCATCCGCACGATGCGCGTGGGCACTTCGAGTGATTCAACGGCGGGCAATTCGCTTTCGGCTTTTACCAAAATGCCGATCAACTTCTCCGGCGAAATCACACGACTGTCGTAATTCACCTGCAAAGAACGCACGCCGGGCGAAAGTTCGATGACGCCTTCGACCGGATTTTTCGCGAACCATTCCATCAGCAGATGCACACGGAAACGCAGCGCAAAATCCAACACCAGCGGGCCGTATTCGATGAGGATGTATTTGTCGCCGGCCTGCCGATACGCGACGCCGGGATGATTCGCCGTCGCGGGAATGCTGTGCAGAATCGCGGGATTTTGCGGCAACGATTTTTTTGCGATGATGGTCGGCGCGAGTGAAAATTTTTCGCCATTCAACTGCTGGATCGCTTCGTCGTCGTTGCGTTCCGTTTCCAACGCATCGGCGAATTGCATCCGCACGAAACGCACGGTGTCGCCAGGGCGCAACTGACCGACCTTCCAGAATTCCGCCTTGATGATGCTCGCGGGGCACACGAATCCGCCGAGGCTCGGGCCGTCCTTCGCGAGGATCACCGGCATATCGCCCGTGAAACAGATGGTGCCGATGGCGTATTCGTTGTCGTGGATGTTCGAGGGATGCAACCCCGCGTCGCCGCCATCCGTGCGCGCGAAATCGGGTTTCGGACCGTTCAGCCGGATGCCGGTGCGGTCGCTGTTGTAATGCACCTTCCAATCCGTGCTGAAAAAAGTGGTGATGAATTCTTCCGTGAAAAAGTCCGGCGCGGCATGAGGACCGTAAAGCACGCCGATTTCCCAGTGCGATGAATATTTTGGCACCAACTTGTCCGGCGCAATGCGGACCGGCGCGAAAGGTTCGGCAACACGGTTCACGTGCAGCACGTCGCCGTGGCGCAGCGTGCGACCGGCGTGACCGCCAAATTTGCCGAGGCTAAAAGTAGCCTTGCTGCCGAGATAATCCGGCACATCAAAACCGCCTTTCACCGCGAGATAGGTGCGGCAGCCCGCGCCTTTGATTTTCTGCAGGCGCAGCACGCTGCCCGCGCGAACGTGGAGGCTCCGCCAATACGGAACGGGATTGCCATCGAGATCGGCTTCCATTTCCGCGCCGGTGAGCGCGATGGTGGCGTCGAGATTGAATTTTAGTTTTGGCCCGCTCAACGTGAGTTCCAGACCGGCGGCATTCGTCGGATTGCCGACAAGTTGATTGCCGATGCGAAATGCAAAATCATCCATAGGTCCGGACGGCGGCACGCCGATGGACCAATAACCGGTGCGTCCGGGATAATCCTGAATGCTGCTTTGCGTGCCCGGCTCGATGACATCAATCGTCGCGGGCCGATATGGAAACGTGGCGAGCCATTTCGTATGGATGTCACCGGCGGCGAACTCCTCGCTGCCGATGACTTGACGCAGATATTCCAGATTGCATTCGATGCCGGCGACTTTGGTTTCCGCCAAAGCTTTTGACAGGGCGGTGACTGCTTCGCTTCGTGTCGGCGCGCTCACGATGATTTTCGCGATCATCGGATCATAGAACGGCGGGATGTCCGAGCCGCGCTCCACCCACGTTTCGATGCGCGCCGTCGCCGAAAAGGATGCTTCCGTCAACACGCCGGAACTGGGCTGGAAATTTTTATTCGGATCTTCGGCGTAAAGGCGCACTTGAATCGACGCGCCGCACGGCGCGGGTTTGAATTGGGATAAGTCCAGTTCACCCGCTGCCTGTTTGATCATCCATTCAACAAGGTCAACGCCGGTGACTTCCTCGGTCACGCCGTGCTCGACTTGCAGGCGCGTGTTCACTTCGAGGAAATAAAATTTGAATTCCTTCACGTCGAACACGAACTCCACCGTGCCCGCCGATTGATAGCCGGCGGCATGCGTCAGGCGCACGGCGGAATCAAGCAGCGACCGGCGCAATTCCTCGGACAAACCGGGCGCAGGCGTTTCCTCGACGACTTTCTGATTGCGCCGTTGCGCGGAGCAATCACGTTCGCCCAGCGCAACCACACTTCCTTTGCCGTCGCCGAAAATCTGCACCTCGATGTGGCGCGCGATGCTGACAAATTTTTCGAGATAAACGCCGCTCTGCTTGAAGGCGCTCGCCGCCATGCGCTTCACGGATTCAAACGCATCCACGAGCGCGGCTTCATCGGGACACATCCGCATGCCAATGCCGCCCCCGCCGGCGGTGCTCTTCAACATGACAGGATAACCGATGCGCGCCGCCTCGGTCTTGGCGTGTTCGAGCGAGTCGAGCAATTCGCTGCCGGGCAACATGGGCACGCCGTTCGTTTGCGCCAGCGCTCGCGCCGTGTGCTTCAGGCCGAAATCGCGCATGTGTTGCGGCGTGGGGCCGACAAATTTGAATCCGGCTTTCGCGCACGCTTCGGCAAAGTCGGCGTTCTCGCTCAAGAAACCGTAGCCGGGATGGATGGCTTCCGCGCCGGCTTGACGCGCAGCGGCAAAGACCTTTTCAAAATCAAGATAACTTTCCGCCGCCGTATTGCCGCCAATACCGACGGCTTCGTCGGCTTGTGCGACATGGAGCGAATTGGCGTCCGCGTCGGAGTAAATCGCAACGGAACCGACGCCCATTTTTTTGAGCGTGCGGAAAATGCGGCAGGCTATCGCGCCACGGTTGGCGACCAGAACTTTCTTGAACATAAAATTATTCCACTTCGTCCCCGGCATCGGTGAGCTTGATCATCGGCAGTTTTTCGGCCGGTTCGCCTTCGACCGGCGGGTGGATATGATGTTCGAGCCGCTTTTTTAGAGCGAGAAATTCCGGCGATATGAATTGCGCGGGCGAACGCGGGCGCGGGACGGGATTTTCAATGACTTCGCGGATGCCGCCGGGATTCACGCCCATGACGATGATGCGATCGGAGAGAAATGCTGCTTCATCTAAATCGTGTGTGATGAACAAAATTGTCACATCCACTTTTTTCCAAATCTGCAAAAGATAATTTTGCATCTGCGCGCGCGTCTGGGCATCGAGCGCACCGAACGGTTCATCCATGATGAGAATGCGCGGATTGTTCGCAAGCGCGCGGGCAATAGCGACGCGCTGTTTCATGCCGCCGGAAAGTTCGTGCGGATAAGACTCTTCAAATTTGGAAAGGCCGACCATGTCGAGCCATTGCCGCGCTTCGGTGTCGGCGGTGCTCGGCGCTTTGCCGGACATTTGCAGGCCGAACATGACATTGCGTTTCACCGTGAGCCACGGAAACAATGTGTATCCTTGAAACACCATGCCGCGATCCGGACCGGGACCGGCAACGGATTCGCCGTTCAACAAAATCTCTCCACCGCTGGCCTCGTCCAAGCCGGCGACGATGCGCGCCAAAGTGGATTTGCCGCAGCCGGACGGCCCGACGGCACAGATGAATTCGCGCCGGTGAATCTCCAGCGAAAGATGATCGAAGACGACATGCGTGCTGCCATTCGCGCCGAACGATTTTTTCAAATCGCGGACACTCAAGATCACCGGCCGTTCGCGGATGCGCTCGAAGCGCGCGGCCACGGCGGGCGCGAGCGAACGGTAGTCAGGAAGTTTTATTTCACTGGGCGACATGAGCTTCAAGTTGGACTTCTTTACGCTTCGGCGGATTCAATGGAATCGGATCGAACAGCGGAAACAAAGTATGCGTGCGCGGCTTGCGATTTTTCTTTTTCCACGGAAACAGCACGGTGCCGAGCCACGCAAGAAAAATATCCGTCGTCAGGCCGATGATGCCGATCATCGCGATGGCCGCGTAGACGTTGTCAAAATTTCGGTAACGCGCCTGCTGGTTGATGAAGAGCGTGATGCCGGACATCGTGCCGACGACTTCGGCGACGATGAGGTAAGTCCACGCCCAGCCGAGCAAAATTCTCATGTCGGTGTAGACGTCCGTGATGGATGCCGGAATGACAACGCGGCTGACCAATTTCCACTTGGACGCGCCAAGCGTTTGCGCGGCTTCAATCAACGCCGGATCCACTTTGCGGACGCTGTTGGCAATGACCAAGACCTGTTGAAAAAAAGTGCCAATGACGATGATGGCGATTTTGGGCGCGTCCTCGATGCCGAGAATCGCCACGCACAACGCGCCAAACGCCGGCGCAGGCAAGTAGCGAAAAAATTCGATGAACGGTTCCTGCAATTTCGCGAAGAAGCGATAAGTGCCGGAGAGAATTCCCAACGGCAAACCAATCAACGAAGAAAAAAAGAAGCCGAGGAAAATTGTGCGGATGCTATGGCCGAGACTCTGGTGCAGCCACGGTTCGTCCTGCAAGCGCGGTGGAGTTTTGAATGCGGTGTAAAACGCGCGCACGACTTCATGCGGTGCGGGCAGATACGGCGGGTTCACGCGATCGCCTTGCGGCACATCCAGACCGGCAGCTTGGGCTTTGGCGACTTCTTGAAAAAAAGTCGCGCGTGGAACGTCCAGACCGGTGGAAAAATAATCCACGCTTCCAGCATCCGTGATGTGCATCAACGGATGCCAGACCCACGGCACATAGCTCAACACGCACCAGACGAGGAGCGGCGCAAGAAAAGACGCTGCCGTCAGCAGGAGCCGCCGCCGTCGCGGCAGCTCCTGCTTCAATCCCAGCCAGTCGTGATTGGCCATGGCGGGCGTGAGTGCGGTTTACTTCAAACTCTTGAAGATGCCGGTCACGACATAGTCAGAGGCTTTTTGCGATACCTTGTAAACGCCGTTGGAGAGATAAAAATCGTCGCTCAATTTCATCGAGCCGTAGATGGAGAGCATGTCATCGCTCTTCTTCAGACATTTTTTCGCCTCGGGCACGGTGAGGAAATGGGTGCCAGGAATGTTCTTGGCGTATTCCACGGGGTCAGCACCGACCTTGGCGGCCATGATTTTCACGGCATCATCCGCGGTCGCGGGATCTTTCAAATACGCAACGCATTTGTAGAAAATCGCCGCGATCTTGGTCCATTCATCCTTGTGCGCGCCATAGCTGGTCGGGTTGACGGCAATCACATCAAAGATCAAACCTTTCGCATCCGCGCTGGTGAAAAGTTTTTTCGAACCAGCCACCTGCGTCAACGCCTGGCCTGCGATCGGATACCATGCGCCGACGGCGGAAACCTGGCCGGACGCGAGCGCCTGCGGGGTTTTGTCCGTCGCCGTGCCGACTAGCGTGACATCCGACTGGCTCATGCCGTTGACCTTGAGCGCTTGCAGCAAGAGTTCATGTTCCACCAGCGTTAGTTCCACGCCGACCTTTTTACCTTTCAAATCCTTGATGGAATTGACTCCCGGTCCGCCGACAATCATATCGCTGCCTTCGCTATAATCGGTGAGGCAAACGAACTTGCTTTTCGCGCCGCTCGCGCCCGAGACCAGCGCGTCGCCGGCGACGATGGTGACGGCGTCAACTTTGCCGGCCGAGAACGCGTCGATGGACGGCGAGTAATCGAACCAATCGAGTTCGACATCAAGGCCGGCGTCCTTGAACCAGCCTTTTTGCTTGGCGATTTCCAGCACGGTCCAGCCGGGCCAGTCGCTGTAAGCGATTTTGATGGGTGCTGCGCTGGCGATGGTCAGACTGACTGCGCCAATCAGCGTGTTAACGATTATTTTGTTTAGTTTCATGTTTCTCCTTTGTGTTTGGTTGAATGTTTTTATCTGCGACCACTACTGTCCGGTTTAAAAACCGAGTAAACATTGATGATTTTCGGTGTCTGGCGGTTGTGTAGCAGGTGGCAGTTGAGCAAGCGCCTGTAAAATGGGCGTTTTCTCAAAGAGCGTGAGGCTTAAAATCTGTAGAATGG
>CAIXFY010000065.1 GCA_903918885.1 uncultured Verrucomicrobia subdivision 3 bacterium | reverse complement strand
AGCGCGCCGTCCATCACGGCTTGCACGTCGCTGGATTGTTCGCCGGTGCGCAGGTCTTTCACCATGCGATACGGCTGGAAAACTTAGCTGCGAATCTGGTTGCCCCACGAGATGCTGCATTTGTCGCCGTAGAAACGTTCCATCTCGCCTTTGGCCTGATCGAGTTTCAACGCGTAAAGTTTCGAACTCAACATCGCCATCGCCGTCGCCTCGTTCTGCACCTGACTGCGCTGCGCTTGCGACGCGGCGACGAGGCCGGATGGAATGTGTGTGAGGCGCACGGCGGTTTCTACCTTGTTCACGTTCTGGCCGCCCTTGCCGCCGGAGCGATACGTGTCGCGCCGGATTTCGCTTTTCGGAATCACAATGTCCGTCTCCACGAGGTCGCTCAATTCCGCCACGGTATCCACGCTGGAAAAACTCGTGTGCCGGCGCTTGTTGGAATCAAACGGCGAGATGCGCACCAGCCGGTGCACGCCACGTTCCGCCTTGCAAAAACCGTAGGCATTTTCGCCCTCGACGCGGAAGGTGACGCTTTTCAAACCGGCGGAGTCGCCTTGGAGCGCATCGGTCACTTCCCATTTCCAACCGCGCAGATCAAACCAGCGGCCATACATGCGCGAAAGCATTTCCGCCCAGTCTTGCGATTCGGTTCCGCCCGCGCCGGAGTTGATGGTGAAGATGCAATTGCACTTGTCATGCGGGCCGTTGAGAAACGTTTTCAGCTCAAACGTGTCGAGGTCGGCGAAAAGTTTTTTGACGTCCGCCTCCATTTCTTTTTCGAGCTTGAGCTGCATCGGCTCCGGTTCGGCGGCAGCGAGTTCGAGCATAACTTGCAAATCCTCGACCGCTTTGCCGAAGCGAGTGAGGGGGTCGAGTTTGTTGCGGATGTCGTTGGTCTCGTTGATGACTTTCTGCGCGGCTTCCTGATTGTTCCAGAAAGTTTCGCCGGTCATCAGCGATTCCAGCTCGGCAAACCGTTGGTTCAATTTGGCGACGTCAAAGAAACCTCCGCAGGTGAGAAACCTTGTCGGCGGCGGTGGCGATTTGCGGGCGGACGATGTCGAACATCGGGGCACAATACAGAAATCGGCGACTGGAATCCAGAAGGTAAAACGATTTACGAAATGGATGGGTGCAGATGAAACATGAGCGTAATTATTTTTGCGCAAACCGGCACAATCTGCGGTTTGATTCAGCGGTTTGGTTTTGTTAATCTTCCGACCGTGATTTACGACGCCTCACTCGACGATTTGCTCCAGAAAGTCTGGAGCGGCCAGCGCATTGACCGCACCGAGGCCAAACGGCTTTGGACGTTGCCGCCTGAAGAACTTGGCGCGCTCGCCGACCGCCGCCGCCAGCTCGCCAAGGCCAAGGCTTACGCCGGACGCGGCAACGAGATCGTCACCTATAACATTGATCGTAACGTCAATTACACCAATGTCTGCAATGTTTATTGTAAGTTTTGCGCGTTTTATCGCACGGAGAAAGACGACGATTCTTACGTCATCACGCTGCCGGAAATTGATCAGAAAATCGAGGAAACCATCGCGCTGGGCGGTTCGCAAATGCTGATGCAGGGTGGACATCATCCCAAGCTGACGAAGCAGTGGTATCTGGATTTGCTGGCGCACGTGAAAAATAAATACCCCAACTTCAACATCCACGGTTTCAGTCCGAGCGAGTTCGTGCATTTCTGCGACGTGTTCAATGAGCCGCTGGAAAAAATCATCGGCGATTTCAAGGCGGCGGGTCTCGGCTCCATTCCCGGCGGCGGCGGCGAAATTCTCGTGGACAGCGTCCGTCAGCGCGTCGCACCGCTGAAGGCGATGAGCGACGACTGGCTGGAAGTCATGGATGTGGCGCATCGGCTCGGACTTTATTCCAGCGCGACGATGATGTTCGGTCACGTGGAGACGATTGACGACCGTATCGAACATCTCGACCGCTTGCGCGCGCAGCAGGATCAATCCTTGAAGCGCGTGGCGGAACATAACGGCCAAGGCGTGAAGCCCGCTCACTTTACCGCGTTCATCTGCTGGACGTTTCAGGCCGAGCACACGAAGCTCCGCGCCCCGACCGTCGGCGCGCATGAATATCTCAAAACGCAGGCGCTCGGTCGCATTTACCTCGACAACTTCGAGAACATCCAAAGCTCGTGGGTCACGCAGGGTCTGGAGATTGGTCAGGTCGCGCTGAAATACGGCGCGAACGACCTCGGCAGCATCATGATCGAGGAGAATGTTGTATCGCAGGCTGGCACCACGTTCCAGATGACCGTGCCGGATATGCACCGGCTCATCAAAGATCTCGGCTACGAACCGCATCAGCGCGACAACTGGTATCGGTTAGTAAATTGACATTCGCCGGTCGGCCGAAGGATTTTCTTGGCTGGGCGTCAAAAATTAGCCAAAATTCCCGCCATGACCAAAGTCTTGCTTTTAGGTTTGGGCCGCTGGGGTGCGAATCATCTCCGCAATCTGAACAACCTGCCCGTCGAACTCTATGTCGCCGAGGTCGGCGAGAAGCAGCTCGAACCCGCGCGCAAGCTCGGCATTCCCGCCGAGCGGCTCACGACCAACTACAAGGATTTCATCGGCAAGGTTGATGGCGTGGTCATCGTTACGCCCGCGCAAACGCACTTTCCGCTCTGCAAGGAATTCCTCGAAGCCGGCAAAGATGTGTTCGTCGAAAAACCGCTGACGTTGAGCAACGACGAATCCAAGGCGCTCGTAGAAATTGCCGCGAAGCACAAGCGCATTTTGCAGGTCGGCCATATTCTCCGCTTCGACCCCGCCACTTTGTGGCTGCGCGACGCCATCGCCAATGGCGATTTCGGCAAGGTGAACATGATCCGCGGCCACTTCGGCGGCTTCAAGCGTCCGCGCAACGACAGCGGCGTGATGTTCGCGGACGGCATCCATTTCGTGGACTTGTTCAATTTCATTCTCGGCGCGATGCCGAAAAGCGTCACGGCCATCAACCATGATTTTTTTGGTCGCGGCTTGGACGATGTTTCGCTCGTCTCGCTCGAATACGAAACCAAGCACGGCAAGACTTGGGCGACGGTGGAGACGGAGTATTTCATCCCCGGCAAATTCCGCGAGGTCATCGTCTGCGGCGACAAGTTGAGCGCGGTCTGCGACTACAACATCTCGCAATACAAGATCAAGACCTACGCCAACACGCACACGCCCGCCGGCGGCAACGATTTCAAGGCGACCGAAGGCGCGGTGACGCAGATTGAATGTCCGCCGGAAGAGCCGTTGCTGGCGGAACTGCGGGCTTTCATCGAATCCATCAAGACTCGCGCCACGCCGCGTGCCGATGCGCAGTCTGGCTACGACGCCGTGCGCGTGCTGAACGCCGCGCTGGAATCCATGAAGACCGGAAAAGCAGTTACACTATAAAACAAAAACAGACACGGATTTCACAGATTAACACGGATTAAATTTTTGAATCAGTGAAAATCCGTGCAATCCGTGTCAAAATAAATTTATGAGCAAAATCCCGTTATCAAAATGTTTCGTGAACGCCGAAGTCGAGGAAGCCGCCTTGCGCGTGCTTCGCTCCGGCCAATACATCCTCGGCAAGGAATCCACCGCGTTTGAAGCCGAACTCGCCGCGCACACCGGCACCACGCAATGCGTCCTCGGCAGTTCTTGGACGATGATCGTTTATTGTTTGCACCAGTTGCAAGGCATCGGGCCGGGCGATGAAATCATCGTGCCCAGCCACACCGCGTTTCCGACGATGGAGCCGCTGATTCACCTCGGCGCGAAGCCGGTGTTCGCCGACATTGACGACACCTTCGTCATGGACTTGGCGCACGTCGAATCGCTCATCACACCGCGCACCGTCGGCATCATCGGCGTGCATCTTTACGGCCATCCGATCGACAACGACAAGCTACTCGCCATCGCGAAGAAAAATAATCTGTGGGTCATCGAAGATTGCGCGCAGGCGCAGGGCGCGAAATACAAAGGCAAGACCGTCGGCAGCATGGGCGACTTCGGCGCGTTCAGTTTTTTCCCATCGAAAAATCTCACCGTCCTCGGCGACGGCGGCTGCATCACGACGAACAAAGTGGATTACGCCGACCGTTTGCGGATGCTCCGCAACCACGGTCGTCAGGGAAAATACGACCACGAATTCACCGGCTACAACGTGCGCTTCAACGAAATCAACGCCGCCATCGGCCGCGTGATGTTGAAGCACCTCGACGGCTTCAACGAAAACCGCCGCACGATTGCCGCGCGCTACAACGAACGGCTCAAAGGCATCGTGCAGACGCCGATTGTCAAAGAGTGGGCCACGCCGGTGTATCACATGTATGTCACCCGCTGCGAACGCCGCGATGACCTGCAAAAATTTCTCAAAGAGAAAAACATCGAGACCGGCGTGCATTATCCAAAGCCGAACCACCTGCAACCGGCGGTCGTCGGGTTGTTCCCGTTCATCCCGAAATTGCCGAACACGGAAAAAGCGGTGAAAGAAATTCTGTCGCTGCCGATCCACGGCGAGATGGGCTTGGATGCAGCGGACAAAGTGTGTGATGCGATTGCGGAATTCTACGGGAAGAAATAGCTACCAGCGGCAGTGGCCAATTACAAAAACCCTCGCCCAGAAACGGGCGAGGGTTTTTGTTTTGGCATGTGCGCCTGATTTCTGGTTTCATTTGCTACCGATGAATGTCGAACATCCCGAAATCAGCCTCGTTATTCCCTGTTACAACGAGGAAGGCAATCTGCGCGAACTCATCAACGCCATCCGCGAATCCGTGAACCCGCTGAAGATTTCCTACGAGGTCGTAATTACCGACGATTGCAGCAAAGACAAGTCGTGGGAAATCTTGAAGCAGCTTGCCGCCGAAGACCCGCGCATCCGCGTGCAGAAATTTGCGTTCAACTGCGGCGAGAGCGCGGCGAGCTTTGCCGGCCTCCAGGCGGCGCGCGGCAAATTTCTCTTCACGCTGGACGCCGATTTGCAGAACGACCCGAAGGACATCCCAAAATTTCTGGAGGCGATCAAGAACTTCGATTGCGTCTGCGGCACGCGCGTAAAGGTGCGCGGCGAAGGCGACCATTTTATCCGCGTGGCCTCATCGCGCATCGCGAACGCGGTGCGCAACAAGCTTTCCGGTGAAAAAATTTCCGACGCCGGCTGCACCTACCGCGCGTTCAAACGCGAGTGCATCGAGAACCTGAAATTTTTCAAAGGCATGCACCGCTTCCTGCCGACGCTGTTCAAAATCGAGGGCCACACGGTCACGGAAATCGAAGTCAGCAACAACCCGCGCTTCGCCGGCCAGAGCAATTACGGCGTGTGGAACCGGCTGTTCGCGTCGTTCTACGATTTGCTGGCGGTGCGCTGGATGAAAAAGCGGATGTTCAAATACAAGGTGGCCGAGCGGATCAACTGACGTAATTTCCTATCGGCTCCGCGCCAAGCGTCCCAGCCAGTTTCTGCAGGTAGTCCGCCGATTCGACGGCTTCCAAGGTTTTCCGCGCGGCGGTCAGGCGGTCGGCGATGTTCATTTTTTCCGCAACATCGGCGTAGTTTGGCCGGCGCAGGAAGCTATTCAGATAACCGACATGGCGCGTCCAGAGAGCGCGGTCAATCTTCTGCTTGGCCACCAGCCGCGCAGCATACCACGGACTCGCCAGCAGGTTTTCGCGCGTGAAAAGATTTCTGATTTCGGGATGCTCCAGCCCTTTGCCCTCCCACTCGTCATGCAGCATGATGTGCAGCAATGCCTTCAGAGGCGGGCTGGCCTGGGCAATGCTGCCGTCGTCAAAATACATTTTGGCCACGCGCTGCTGCGTGGCGATGATGTTGTCCATGCCGTCGGCAAAAATTTCCTTGCCCTGTAGTTCCGGCTTGAGCATCGCCTCGGTGAACACGGCGTGCGGATGGTTGAACACGCGGCCGAAAAACGCATGGACAAACCGCGCGTTGATGCGCCAACCGAGCCGGCTGGCGAGGACTTTTTTGCCGCCGTGCTCGAAGTCCGCGCACCTTTCCAGAAAGCGGTTGGCGATGAGAAATTTCGGGTCGCGCTCCTCGGGCGTCATGCGCGACCAGACTTCCGGCACGATCAGGCTCACGTCATGGTCCACGCGCAACTGCGGGCCGACGTAGCCGGCGGCGGTGACGAACGCGTTGTGCCCGGTGAGGATGAATGACACCAGCGCGTTGTTGAGGTCAATGATCGGCGGCAGCGCGTTGAATGGCCCTTTCGTCAGCGCGCCCTCCGAACCCGCACCGGTGGTGGAAGGTGATTTGCCAGTCATGCTGCAAATCACCTCCATGAAAAATTCCGGCAGTTCCATGAAGTGAACCGGGTTGTAGCAGGCGAGCGGGCGCACGCCTTTTTCCGGGGGATTGTTGCGCCGGCCCGGCAGAACGGCGGTGACCGGCGTGTGCAACGGCTGGCTCGTCGGCACACGGCGGCGCAGGCGCGCGGAAATTTCCGCCAAATAGGTTTCGCTGGCGCGGACAAGGTCGGGCCGCTTTTGCAGGTAGCGCGGATTTTTCGTCGGCTTGCCGTCCACGAGGCGCGGACTGGCGGTGCAGACGAAATAGTCCGGCCGGCCGGTCTCCGCGACTTCGCGGATGAATTTCTGCATCGGTTCGGTGAACTGATTGAAGCCCAGAGCGTCGGTGAGCATGGCCCGCGCGTCCGCCGGCGTGAGCGGCTGGTAGTTGGAAAAGAAATTCTCCGGCTGCACGAAATCCAGCTCCGCCTGCTTGTCGTAGCCGCGATGGATCGCATCGTCCGGGCGCTGGAACAAGCGCTGTTCGCAGTTCTGCGCGAACTTGAGCGACAGATTTTTGTCCGTGCCTTCCGGTAGATTTTCGAGCAGCGCCGCCGGCACGACCGTCGAAGCGGTGATGTCATCCTCCATCTGCACTTTCACCGCCGGATGAAAATCTTTGCGCAAACCGAACGTGCGCCATGCGCCGTCGTCATCGAAACCGACGCGCAGATACGTCGTGACGAGCTTGCGGTTGTCGCATTTCAACTCGTTGCCGGGCGTGCCGTTGATTATGTCCACGCTGAAATGATCGCGCCAGTTGCCGTTCCATTCCGGCTTGCAATAGCGCTTCACGACGAAGACAAGCTCCTTGACGTATTGCGGCACGCCGGTGAGCCAGGCGTTGTATTCCGGGGTGTAATCGTGTTCGTCGGGCGTGAGCAGCTTGATGACCGAGCCGAGCGAGCGTTCATTGGCCAGCACGCTGCGCTTGTCCGTGCGCGACTTGTCGGCAAAACGGTCGGAATAATCGCGGTCAATCAGTTCGGCGACGCGGTCAAAATCTGTTTTGAGGTCCGCGACGAACACCGGGCCGGTGAGAATCGCATCGGTGATGGGCTTGGAAATCTCCGACTTGCCGCCGCCGGAAACCGTGCACGGCTTGTGGCAGAAGGTGCCCTCGGCAATCGTGCCGACAAGCCGCCACTGACGGCCATGGCCGGGCGGTTTCTCCATGCGAATCTTGTAGCCGGACGGGCGGACGTAGGTTTTTTCGGGCGAGAGGTGGAGGCTTTGGTCGCCGGACAGCGGATTCGTCCAGAAAATTTTCTGGCTCTGCAAATCAAATCTTGCTGACGCGGGGACGTAAACGATTTCCGTAAAATTCCTATCCACCGCGTAGCCTTCCGGCCGCACGTCCATGATGTCGGAAAACATTTTCGTCATCTCGACGAACGAATGCGGCAGCCGGCGCGTCAGAACGTCGCCGTCGAACGTTTCGCCCAAATCGTAGCTCGGAAACACCAGCGCGCCGCCGGCATGTTCCTCTTCTGTCAGGCCGAACAAGTTCGCCGCGTAGCTCAACTGCGTTTTCACCTCTTTCTTGCAGTAGCCGAAATAGTTGTCGGCAATAATCGTGACGATGACGCCTGATTCGTCGCGGCAGGTGAGCTTGAAGGCGTTGCCGCCGTTGTAAAGTTCGTCCTCGGCTTTCCAGCACATCCCGTCGCGGCGCTGGCGTTCGGTGGCCTGGTCGAAGTGCGGCAGGCCAACGGATTTTTTGGTGACCTTGATGAGATGCGGCGCGAGAATGACGCAGCCGGTATGGCCTGTCCAATGTTCGGTGTCGAGCGCGGCGTCATTTTCCGGCAGCAGCGGGTCGCCGCCATTTTCAAAAATAGCTTCGACGAAATCGAGGTTACTCACGAGGTTGCCCGGAACAAAGAAGCGAACCTCCATTCTTTTTTCCGCCGTGAAACCGGGAACTTCCGGGCAAACGAGCGGGCGGATGAGCAGCGTCACGAAACATTCCGCCGGTGTCGGCTGCGTGGAAGTGAACGGCAGTTTCATCAACTCCTTCGGCGGCGTAAGCGCGAGCTGGAGAATTTTTGCGAAGGTGATTTTCGGCACGCCGAGCTTGTCGTCGGGAATTGGCAGACCGCCTTCGGTGACGTGAAAAATTCCGGCGGTGGTGCGGCGGTCGCTTTTGGGATTGTGCAAAACGCCTTGTTTGACGCGGTAGGAATTAATGATGTCGCTGGAAAAATCATCGCGGTCCACCGGCAGCGAGAGCACGCGCGCCAGGCCCGCGCGGTCGAGCGTGAAGGTGCGCGCGGGTAGTTTGGGTGTGGGAATTTCCTGGAGATAATCGTGGAGAAAATTCTGGATGCGCGCGTCGACGGGACAGAGATGCGCGCCGAGCAGACGATCCTTCTCGCGCGATTGCGCGGCTAGGGCGGCGGCGATTTCAACAAATTCCTTATCGCCCTGAAGTGGCACGGGGGAGCAACCGATGAGGGCAAGTTTTACGTTGATGTGGGCAATGAGATGGGCGGGCAGCTGGCTGTTCATAGTGAATCCTGAATCATTTCAGTCCGACGGGCCAAAATTCCTTTGCCCGATAAAATGCCGTTTAGCCCCAAGATGGCAAACAAATTTTACCAACCGGCGGTAATCTTTTCCAGCGAACCGCCGTCTTTGAAATTGGTTGGTTGAATAATGTTGAAAAATCACTACTGTCCGGTTAAGGTTTTGCTGACAGCGATTTTATTTCGGTAAAATCTGGCTATTCTCGCTGTCCGGTCATTTTTCGATTTCAATTCTGCGACGCTTCCTTGAGGGTGACATCCCGCATTCCAGCGGTTT
>CAIXFY010000064.1 GCA_903918885.1 uncultured Verrucomicrobia subdivision 3 bacterium | reverse complement strand
TTTTTTCACCGCGATCCGCATCGCGCAGGATGCGGATCTTGTCTTCCGTCGTGTATCGTTTGCCTTTCATTCGTCTGGTCCTTTCTTGCGTCCCAGACTAACACATCAACTGGCCCGAAAAAGTGAAGTCACGTCAGGATTGAGAGGTCTCACTTTTCTGGACCACTGATTCCACCCGTTGGAGGTCTGTTGTGAGCAACTTCAAATTTCCTAGTAAAACTGGCGGAGAGAGGGGGATTCGAACCCCCGATACGGCTTTTGGCCGTATACCGGTTTAGCAAACCAGCGCCTTCAGCCACTCGGCCATCTCTCCGTCATGTTGATTCTACAGGCGTTTGAAGATACCTGGGATTTTGCTGGACGACAACCTGATACTGGTTTTGAACTACTTGCATAAAATTGAGCAAGTCCTTATCAAACGTCGACCAATTCAAAAAACGATTGGCAAAACGCAGTTCTGAAATTTAATCTACTACGGTTCGGCCAGCCATATTCTGCAAGACTTCGCGTTCGTGGCAAGCTGATTCGTCAGTCGCTCAAAAAGACATGTTCTCGGTGACAAAATCAGGCGATCAAAATTGTCGAGATCCAGTTTACTACCCGATGACTGCCCCACTACGTCCCCGCCCAATAATCTTTTACCTTCGGCAGGATGGCGATTTTGTCTGTGAAGAATATCGCCACTCGGTTTTACGTCTTGGGAATATATACTTTGAGAAAAGTGCAACCTGAAGTGCCCGTATTCAGTCTTTTCAGGTGCAAGATGTTTTTTAGCTGCAATAATTCTCAACCACGAATGGCCATCGCTTTCACCTTAAAAAATAATTGTCGCGCCGTCGGGGTCGTCATCTGGCTCAGTGTTTTGGTGTTTGCAATATTACCCACAGCGATAGGTGGAAATTCGCCGGTCGAAACGGCTCCCCTCCGGTTGCGGATCGAACGGGACAAAAATTCCGCCTGGCCCGCAACCATGGGCACGGTGGAAGTGGCACCCAGCCTGAACGCTTCGGGTTCCTTCGGCGTGTTCACCGCCGCTGGCAAACCGGTGGCATTCCAAACTTACTGGACGGCTCCGGGCGAACCGAGCCGCATCCGCTTCGACACCTCGGGCGGCGCAAAAACTTATTACCTTTGCTTCGACACCAATCTGCCATCAGCGCCCGGCGGTTGGAGACCGGAGGCTGGCGTTCTTCTGGAGACCCGTGCCTGCGCGGCGCAGCCAATTCGCACTCTTCCGCAAATTGAACAATTACTAAACACCGCCGGTCCGCCGCTGGGGCGGGATTACTTTCCAGAAATATTTCTCGGCGGGAATCCGTTTGGTGTCAGTGCCTATTATATTGCGTCGTTCACCGGCTGGTTTCGCACTTACAAATCAGGGAGCTACAGTTTCGCCACCCTTTCGACGCACGCCTCTTTTCTGCAAGTTGATGGCAAAGATGTGACCCAATGGCTTGGTAGACATAGTATGCACACCGGCCGAGCCGGCCAACATAATGGCGAAATAGCGCTTCTCCCCGGTCTTCATCGTCTCAATTACACCCAAATCCAATTGGATGGCAGAGCCGCCGCCGAAGCCGCGTGGCAACCGCCCGGAGCCAGCAATTTTAAACTCATGACCGCCGGTGTCTTTGTGCCGGTGGCCAATTTTCGCGTCACCGGTTTTGAATCAACCAAGGCAGCCGCGCCGCCGTATTTTGAATGGCACACCAGCGACCATTGTGCGCTGGACGACGCCATGGCGATACGAGTTCACTTTCGGATTTTTGATCATCAGCCTCGCAACGACTACCGCTGGCGCTTCGATGACGGCACTGAGGCGCAGGGCGCGGATGTATATCATTTCTTTCCGCAACCCGGCCTGCGGCAGGTCACGCTCACGGCATGGAAAGACGGCGGTTGCTTGGCTACGAACACCATCCGCATTCGTGTTGCGCCCAGGTGGCTCCAGCGCGATTGGTGGAGCGCCGCAGTTTTTGGCGATGCCAGCAATGATTTTCTGCGCCGTGACTTGAGCCGGACTCCGGCAGCCGATTTGACCGCGATTATCGCTCTGGCGGAACATGCCGATAACCGGGTGCTGGCGACCAAGGCTGGTCAGGCCATGCTCAATCGAGCGAATGAATTTAAATTCGCCGCCGCCGGCATTGTATTTTACAAGCTCGGCCTTCGCTTCGAACATCAGGGCGACGCGGGCGACGTGCTGGCGGAAAAATCTTTCCGTCTCGCCATCGCGCCGGAACGCGCATCGGCGGCCAGCCCGTCAGCCAGATTGAAACTTGCCGATTTGCTCATCCACTCATCCGGTAATTTTGACGGGGCGGAAAAATTACTTGGCAGCATTTACGGCAACAACCTGACCGACGACGAGCAACGCCTGCTGCGGTTGCTGAAAGGCGACTTGTTGCTGGCGCGCGGCAAAATAGATGAAGCGCGCAAACAATTTCTCGCCGTCGGCAAGCCGCCGAACCAGAAAACGCTTGAGGCCACTGCGGCGGCGCGGTTGGAAAGCGCTAGCATTTTGCTGGAGCACGACCAGTTTGACGATGCGCAGGCGACACTTGAAAAACTGACGTTTGAATTTCCAGAGCAACGAATGTCGCTTGGCACCGGCCTACTGAAAATCCAACTCGCGCTTAACCACAAGGAATTCCAACGCGCTTTCACGGCCTGTCGTCTGCTCGCGCCAATCGCAGAAAACGAGCTGCGCCAGTCGGAACTGCTTTACGACACCGTCGAATCCGGAATGGCCATTGGCAAAACCGATGAAGCTCGCGGCGCACTGGCGCAGTTGCTGAAGAATTTTCCCTACAGCGAAGCCGCCGCCAATGCGAAAGCCAAGTGGTCGCAACTCTAGTCGCTGAGCGCGCGTAATTTCGTCGTCCGGTTGGAAAAACTTAAATGCGGTCGCAAGAGTAGTAACCTAGCCTTAACTCAAACCGTCTCGTCTCTTATGAATCCATCACGCTCCTGGTGCCTCGTTATGTTATTCGGTAGCGCACTTCTGTCGCAGGCGGGTGAAAATGACTGGTTCGTCCCGCTCGGTCCGCCGCCCGAAGCCCACCACCGTCGTATCAACGCAGGCGAAACCGTGGGCGTGCTTCCGGGGCCGCCAGTCACGCCGATGCGTCAGACGGAGCGCAAGCGTGAACCCAGTCCGCCGAAGCTCATCGCCAAGATTATCTGGGGCGCGGACGCTTCCTATACCTACGGCTCTGGTGGAAAAACCAAAATCGCCGACTGGAATCTCTGCCCCGGCGACCTCCAGCAACTGATGAAAAGCGCCAGCGCGAAACTCGGCGTGACCTACGGCGCAGACAGTTTCAGTCTGGCGACTTTCGACGGCGATCCGGTCAAGACGCCCATCTTATTTTTTAGCGGCGTGCGCTCCATCAAGTTTTCCCCGCAGGAAATTGAATTGCTACGGAACTATGTTTTGCGCGGCGGCATGATCGTGGCCGACAGCATCGCCGGCTCGCCATATTTCTACGATTCGTTCCGTGCGGCGATGGAGCAGGCGTTTCCTGATGTGGGCTTTCGGAAAATCCCCGCCGACCATCCGATTTACCACATGATGACGGATGTGGACAAAGTGAACGTCTCAAAAAATCCCGGCGTCACTGCGCCGGAATTGGAGGGCATGTATATGTTTTCGCGCGTCGGCGTGGTGCTGTCGCGCTATGGCCTCGGCTGCGGCTGGGATGGCCACGCCGTGCCGCTGTTGAGACAGGCGGAATATTACGATGTGAATTCGGCGGACAAAATCGGCATTAACCTGATTGCTTACGCCGTCGGCTACGCCAGTCTCGGTCGCGCAGAATCCAAACCGGAACTTTACGGAGCGCTCGACGAAAATCGAACGACCGATGAATTTGTTTTCGCCCAAATCAAACACGACGGCGCGTGGAACGCTGAATCCGGCGGCGCGACGCGGTTGCTGGAGCAATTGCGTCAAAACACGTCGCTGCGCGTCAGCCTCAAGCGCGTGCCGGTGCAGCCGGGTCACGATGATTTGTCGTCGTTCACATTTTTGTATCTGACCGGCCTGGATGATTTTCATTGGGACGCCGGGGCGGTCGCGGCCTTACGTCGTTTTCTCGACGCTGGCGGCACGCTGCTCATCAACAACAGCCTCGGCCTGCACACTTTCGACGTGGCGGTGCAGCGCGAGTTGAAAAAAGTTTTGCCGGAAGGCGAACTCGCCCCGCTGCCAGCGACGAGTCCGATTTTTAGTTCCGTCTTCAAAATGACGGAGGCCAATTACACGCCCGCCGCGCTCGCACAGAATCCCGGACTTGACCAGCCGCGCCTTCAGGGAATTTCACTGCGCGGCGACGTGCGGGTGATTTACAGTCCGTTCGATCTCGAAGCCGGCTGGCAAGGTATGGATCATCCGCTCGCCAAAGCCTACACGCCGGATTCCGCGCTGAAGCTCGGCATCAACGTCGTCATGTATGCCATGACGCACTGACCTGAAAGGCAAAAGGCAGAATGATGAATGAAGAAAAAACCGTGAAATACCGCGTGGTTTCTTCATTCTGCCTCCTTCAATTAACATTCACTTTTTATGCCCACACTGATTTATAAATTCCAAGAACAGGAACATCGCGTCCCGCTGACTAACAGCGTCCGCATTGGTCGCGAGGAAGACAACGATCTGTGCGTGCCGTGCGATTCCGTGTCGGCCCATCACGCGGTGGTTTCACGCAACGGCGACAGATTTCAAGTCACCGCCGCTGGCAGTCGCAACGGCATTTTCACCGATGGCCAGCAAGTGGAATCGCTTGATTTGCATGACGGCGCAACCTTTGCGCTCGGTGACGTTGAATTTATTTTTTTCGCCCAAGACGAACCGACCAAAACTCCGCCCGCCGCCGCGCCGCAGGAAGATGCGTTGGCCGCCATCGCCGGTTTCAAGGATGCCCACGAAAAGGTTCTCAACGAAATCGCCAAGGTCGTCGTCGGCCAGCGCGATGTGTTGAACCAGATTCTCGTCGCGTTGTTTGCGCGCGGACACTGCCTGCTCATCGGTGTGCCGGGTTTGGCGAAGACGCTGATGGTGCGGACGCTCGGCCGAGCGGTGGACTTGAATTCCAGCCGCATCCAGTTCACGCCCGACCTGATGCCCGCAGACATCACCGGCACGGACATTCTCGAAGAAGATCCCGCCACCGGCAAACGCGTCTTCCGGTTTCATCGCGGGCCTATTTTTGCGAATCTCCTGCTCGCCGACGAAATCAACCGCACGCCGCCCAAGACGCAGGCCGCGCTGCTCGAAGCCATGCAGGAACAGCGCGTGACCAATTCCGGCACGAGCTACGACCTGCCCAATCCGTTCATGGTGCTGGCCACGCAAAATCCGATTGAGCAGGAAGGCACTTATCCGCTGCCCGAAGCGCAGTTGGATCGTTTTATGTTTTGCATCCACCTTGGCTATCCGACGGCGGCGGAGGAACAGCAAGTGATTTTGAACACCACGCGCGACCTGCAAGCTGGCATCACCAGCGCGCTGAACGCCGCCGACGTCATCCAACTCCAGAACCTCGTCCGCCAAGTGCCGGTGAGCGAGCACGTCGCGCTTTATGCGATGAACCTCGTTCGCGCCACGCGCCCGAACCTCGAAGGCTCGCCCGATTTCGTGAACCGCTGGGTGCGCTGGGGCGCGGGCACGCGCGCTGGGCAATATCTGCTGCTCGCGGCGAAGGCGCACGTGCTGTTGCAAGGACGCTTCAGTGTTTCCTGCGCGGACGTGCGTGAACATGCGCTGCCGGTGCTGCGTCACCGTATTTTCCCAAACTTCACCGCCGCCAGCGAAAGTGTCACCACGGATACCATCGTCAAAAAAATTCTGGAGACGGTGAAAGAGCCGCAATATTGAAATTCGAAATTCAAGTTTCGTAATTTCATGATCGCGCCCTACAAATTTCTTCCGCCGGAACTCGCTGACCGGCTGCGCGGGTTGGGCGTGACCGTGCGGCGACCGGTGGAAGGCGCGTTGCAGGGTTTGCATCGCTCACCGCATCACGGCGCGTCCGTCGAGTTCGCCGACTATCGCGAATACACGCGCGGCGATCCGCCGAACCGCATTGACTGGGCGGTCTATGCGCGCACCGACCGCCACGTCATCCGCCGCTATCAGGAGGAGACCAACGTCCGCGCCTACATCCTGCTCGACACGTCCGAGAGCATGGCGTTTCGCGAGGCGGGCAAACTTTCCAAAATGGATTACGCCTGCTTTCTCGCCGCCGGGTTGATGTTCGCGCTCATCAGCCAGTCCGATTCTGCCGGGCTGACGTTGTTCAACGACGCGGTGCAGAAACAATTTCCGCCCGTCGGCTCGCTCGGAGGCTTGCGTCCGCTGTTGCTCGCACTGGAAGAAATCAAACCATCCGGACGCAGCAACATTGAAAAGGCCTTGCACACGCTCGCCGAACAAATCCAGCGGCGCAGCCTCGTCGTTTTGATCTCCGACCTGCTGCAAAATCCGGCGGAGATCATTCGCGGCATCCAGCATTTGCAGCACAACAAGCACGAAGTCCTCGTCCTGCACACGCTCGACGCGGCGGAGGTCAATTTGAACTTCAGCGGCTTCGCCGACCTGCGCGAGCTGGAAACCGGTGCGCGCCTGCCCGTTCACGCCGACGAAATCCGCGAGGCCTACGCGCAGGAGGTGCAAAAATATCTCGACGAACTCCGGCGCGGCTGTCTCGGCAGCCTCGCGGATTATCAGTTCATGGACACGCGCACGCCGGTCGAGGAGGCGCTGCACGCCAAATTCGGCCAGCCATGACCGGCCTCACCGCGCTCAACCCGTTGTTCCTGTCGCTGCTGCCGCTGGCCGCGCTGCCGGTGATGTTTCATCTCTTCTTCCGGCTGAAAAAATCGCCACGCGTGTTTCCAACGCTGATGTTCTTCAACCGCATTGACCCGCAACTTAACGCCCGACGCCGGGTGCGCGAATGGCTGATCCTGCTGCTGCGCACGCTATTGATTTTATTTTTGCTGCTCGCGCTCGCAAAACCCGTCTGGTTTGGCATCGGTCGGCAAGGTTCGGTCGCCGTCGCGCTGGTGATTGACAATTCCGGCTCGATGAGCGGCCCGGGCGAAGACGGCCGAAGCAAGGTCAAGGAGGCCGTGGATGCCGCGCGCGGCATCATCGGCCAACTGCGCAACAAGGACAGCGCGGGGATCATCCTGCTCGTGGACGATCCGGTCGTGCCGGTGCCCGCCGGATTGTCTGCGGACAAATCCGCGTTGCGCAACGCCCTTGACCGCATCGGCGAAACCGAGGCCAGCGGCAGCGTCGCCGCCGCGATGGCGCGCGCGGTGAATTTGTTCAACGGGAGCACAGCGACGCATTTTGAAATCCACGTCCTCTCCGACTTGCAGCAGGAAAAATGGAATCAGCCGCCGGTGGATTTGCGCCCGCCACGCGCCGGAACCGCAATCGTTGTCCATCGTGTCCCGTCACCCAACGCGCCGAAATCAAATGTATCGATCACCGGCGTGCGCGTGCCGGCAAAAATAATTTTGTCTGGCCGCCGGTTGCCTTTGGAGGTGCAGCTCACCAGCACCACGGCTGGCGAAAGTCATGTGCATCTGAACTGGCAGGCCGATTCCGGCAACGGCAGCGACGCGGAAGTCATCGTGCCGGCGCACGCGGAAAAAACGGTGAACCTGACGCTGGAACCGCAGAATGCCGGTTTCCGCTGGGTCAGCCTGCAAATTGTCGGCGATGATTTTGACGCCGACAACCGCGCGTTCATCGGCTTCAACTGCCAGGAAAAGAAGTCCGTCATCTTTGCCGGCAAGCCCAGTGAGTTCGGCCAGTTGCCGCTGGCGATTTCCCCGGGCGGCGAAGGAAAATTGTCCGGTCTGATTCCGTCTTTCGTTGACGCGGCCAAGCTTGCCGACGACCAGAGCGCCGGCAGTTTTGTCGCACTGACGTGGAATTCCTTTGCCACGGATTCGGAAACCCGCTGGGCCGTGTTGAAACGGTTTCTCGACGCCGGTGGCAGCGCGTTGATTGTGCCGGCGGCGGGCGCGCCCGCGCAATTCGGTTTGCCGCCGGACTGGCTGGCTTCCGCGCCCGGCAGTTTACAGGCTGTCTCAAACGGCCTTGCCCTCACCGTGCTGGACAAGACGCACGCGATGTTCGGCGACATCCGCGACGAAAGCGGCGGCATCGGCATTCATAATGTGAAGGTGTTCCAATTTTGCCCGCTGCGATCATCGCCCAAAGCCATGCCGGTGCTCGGCCTCGAGGATGGACGCGCGCTGCTCACGGCACAAAAAGTCGGCAAAGGCAGTTTGTTTGCGGGCGGCTTCGCGTTTGATTCCGCATGGAGCACGCTGACGTTGAAACCCGCTTTCATTGCGCTGGCGCAAAATCTTGTGCTGACGCAGAGTGGCGCGGAAACCAACGTCGTTCCGCTGGCTGCCGGCGAACCGCTGCGGCTCGCGTTGCCGGCGGATGCAGCGGTTCAGGTGCAATCGTTTGGTGGCAGCCCGCTCGATTGGAAAGGCAAGCTCGGGCTGCTGGCCACGCTGCCGCGCTCCGGCGTTTATGCCGTGCGCGGTGACAGGGAAACCAGCTACGTCGCCGTCCGCTCATCCGAAAAAGAAGGCCGGCAACAATTTATTGCCGGCGATGCGATTCCGGCACTGGGCAAACTGGACTATTCGGTGAAAAAATTTGGCGGCGCAGATGCGCTGGTCTCGGAATTCAAACGCTTGGAAAAATCCTTGGACTTCAGCCCGTGGCTGCTGCTGCTGGCTTTGCTCGCGCTGGCCGCCGAAGGCTGGCTGGCCAATCCATTGCCGATGAAAATCAAATCAGCCGCTGTCGTGAACATTTCAAAGGAGGAAAATGCCGCTGCCCGCTGATCATTTTTTTCTGGCAACGCTCCAGTGGCATCCGCGCTTCGGCGGCATCTGGTGCGGCGTGATTGTGCTGGCCGCAGCCGCGTGGCTGTTTTATTTGCAGCGCCGGATGGAGCATCGCGTTTCACCCGTTCGGGCGCGCTGGCTGTTGTTGCCGAAAATTTTGACGCTGCTCGCGTTGCTGCTGGTTTTGTTTGATCCGGTTTCCTCCATTCAAAAGGACGAGACCGCCAACGGCAAGCTGCTGGTGCTGGTGGATTCATCTTCTTCGATGGCGGTGGCGGATGACTACCGCGAACCTCGCGTGACCCGCGCCCGGAGCATTGTGGAGTCGTGGAAAAGTTCGCTGCCCGGCGGCGTGAAATTGGACGAACTGGAATTCGACACTGCCATCCACAATCCGGACGCCGCAGTTTCGACCGCGCTGCGCGGCACGGATCTCGGCGGCTCTCTGGTCGCATTGTCCGAGCGCAACGATCTGGCTTCGTATCTTGGCGTGGTGCTGCTGACCGACGGCGGCGACGAGACGTTGGACAATCCCGCGCTGCCGAAGCTCCCGACGTATTTTGTCGGCATCGGCACTGACCCGGCGACGTGGAATGATGTTTCGGTGGCGAACCTAGACTGTCCGCCGACGGCGGAAAAGGACATGGGCTTTGAAATCACGGCGGAACTTCAGGCGCACGCCGGACACGGCGGCAATTTCGCGGCGCAGTTGGCGCAGGTTCACGTCACGCTGGAACACGCGACCGGCACGAACACCTGGGAAAACGTCAGCGAACAGACCGTTGATATGTCGAATCTGCACAGCGTGATTCACCTGCAGGTGAAGGCGGGCGAACTGGGGATTCAACATTATCGCGTCAGCGTCGCGCCGGTGGCGGGCGAACTTTCGCCGCTGAACAATTCGCGCAGCGTCACGGTGAACGTGCAAAAGAAATCGCTCCATGTGCTGTTTTTCGCACAGACGCTGGGTCAGGAATTCAAGGTGCTGCGTAACGAGCTGGCGCACGATCCGGGGCTCGCCTTCACGGCGCTCTTCCGCACCGGCGGCAGCCGCTTCATTTTGCAAGGTGACCGCCAACCCGGCGACGACGTGCTGGCGGACGGTTTTCCCACGGCGAAAAAATTTCTCGAACCTTACGAAGCCATCATCATCGGCTCGCTCCCGGCGGAAAATTTTTCGCCGTCGCAAATGCAGGCGCTGACGCAGTTCGCCGAGGAAGGCGGCACGGTGATTTTTATCGGCGGCGACTCGGCGTTTGGACGCGGCGGCTATGCGGCGACGCCGCTCGCGGCACTGTTTCCGTGGCGAATTTCCGACGGCGAGCCGGAACTGGCGCACGGAATTTTTCCAATCCATGTTCCGCCAATGGGCACGGGCAATCCGATTCTGGCGAACGTCGAGGACATCGTCGCGCGCGGTGTGGCGGCGCTCGACGCGGTGAACCAAGTGGACGAGCTCAAACCCGGCGCAACCGCGCTGCTCGCCGCGCAGGTTAACGGCCGCGAGCTGGCGGTCGTCGCGACCCAGCCGTTCGGCAAGGGCAAGGTCATGGGCATCGCGACCAGCACGCTTTGGAAATGGGATACGCAGCCGCAGCCACTGGGGTTGGCCTACGGCCTTTTTTGGCGGCAGGCGGTGCGCGTCCTTACCGGCAAAACCGAGGGCGGACAAAATCTGGCCGTGCGCTGGGACAAGGATTTTTACCGACCCGGCGAAATGGTCGCCGGCGAAATCCGCGCGATGAATCCGAAGGCGGAGGGTTTGACTATTACGGCGACGCTCACGGCGAAAAATCAATCTACGCCCGTGCCGGTCGAGCCGGTGGCGGGACAGTCGCTGGTGTTTTCGGCGAAGGTGCGTTTTCACGAGCGTGGCGATTACAACTTCCGGCTCGTGGCCTATCAGGGCGGCCGCGTGCTGGAAACTTACGAGAAGAATTTCCAAGTCGCGTCGCAGGTGGCGGAAGGTTCGCGGTTGGAAGTGGACGACCTGTTTTTGAAAAAACTGGCCGAGGCTGGCGGCGGCGCGTATTTCCGCGAGAGCGAGGCCGGGCAGTTGCCAACGCAGTTCGTGGCGAAAAATTCCCACAAGATCACGGTGGAGGAAACATCGCTGGCCGAGGCGGGACTGTGGTTTTTAATCGTATTTTTGGCGGTGCTGGTGAGCGAGTGGATTCTGCGCCGGAAGCTGGGTTTGTTTTAGCCATGAAAAAATTCAAGTTTGTCATTTTGATTTTAGTGCTGCTGTTCGACGGCCTCGCGGCGGCTTTGGCGCAGGATCGAACTGGCAAGGTTGAATTTTCCAACAGCAATGTTTTGTCCGGCGTAATTTCACAAACACCGGGCACTGAATTAAAAATCTACGCCGGCAAGTCCGTTCGCGTGCTCACGCTGGATCGCGTGCAGGAAATTTTGTTCACGCCAGAAAAAGAAAAAATGGAACGCGCGTTCCGCTTTAAGGCTGGGCAGACCGCGCCGGAATATTTCGGCGATTCTTATCCGGTGCGAACTCTGGCCGCGACCATCACGCTCGGCGGCGGTGAAAAAATCAGCGGTCATCTTGCCGCAACCGTGCTTTATGTGACGGATGGCGACAACACGCAAAAAGTCATCCTGCTCGCCAGTCAACGCGGCCAGGAGAATCAAACATTCCAGCAATTGGTTTATCCTCGGCGCATTTCTTTTGGCGACACCGCGGCGGTGACGACCGCTACGATCAAATTAAAACTGACCGGCCTCGACGCCAAACCGGAAGTGGTCGCCATCACGCGCGGCGAACTTACGCGGCTCGAAGTAAAACCTCGCGGCAACTCCGGCGAATTTGAGATGCCGTCGGCGCTGGGCGAACAGTTTTTTCTGGCCGTGAACAATGGACAGACGATGCGGGTCGGCTGGCCGAAAGCGAGTGATGAAAAAAACGTCGCGCTCATTCAGGGCGTATTGGCCGACTCAAAGGATTTCTTGGATACCCGGAAGGTTTTGGGCGTGGTCGCGGACGCGGAAAAATCCGAGATCTATTCGCTGGTGTTTTCCATTCGCAAGGGGAAGACGTTTAAAACCGAAGACGAGATTTGGCGGTTGGAGTTGTATCGCTGGAAACAGGCGGACGATGGACGCATCATGCTGGCGGGGCGGGAATTTTTCTTTCGCGACACCACCAAAAAAATCCAGCCGCCGCCGGTCGAATTGTCGGAGAAGTTGTGGAACCTTCATCCGAGCGGCGACGTCTGGACTGATAGCGAATGAATCCCACCGACACCAATCTGGATGCGATGGTGCGCGCGGCGGGAGCGCGGCTGAAGTGGTCGGCCGTGCTGGCCGGCTCGTGCCGGTGGTTCGCGCTCTGCTTCGGCCTATGGCTCTTTCTGTTTGCCGCCGATAATTTATTGGCTCTGCCCGCTGGGCTGCGGCTGCCGCTGGCCGTGGGCGCGGTGGCCATCAGTGCGTTTGAACTTTTCCGCAAAGTGTTGCGACCGGCGTGGCGGCGGCAGACGCCGGAACGCACGGCGGTCATGCTCGAGCAACGCTATGGCATCGGCGAAAATCTGCTGATCAACGCGCTCCAATTTCAACGCCAATCGTTGCGCCCCGAGGAAAAAGTTTTTGCCAGCCAGACCATCGCGATGTCCGGCGAAATGGCGGATCGCGTTCACTTTGGCGAGCTTTGGGACGGGCGTGCGCTCCGCGTCTGGGGCAGTTCGGCGGCGGCGGTGCTGATGCTGTGGCTGGCGTTTGTCATCGTTTTCCCCCGGCAATTCGGCTCGGCCGTCGAGCGTTACGCGTTGCCACTGGGAGACACGCCACCGTCGGGCGGCGTGGTTTTGAAACTGACGCCGGACAGCGATGTGACCGTGCCGGAAGGCGGCAGTGTCAACGTGACGCTGGAAATCCGTTCGCCCGTCAGCAAGCCGACGACGAAACCGCCGGTTATCGTCTGGCAGGAACGCGTGGATTTTATTCAGCCGGTGCAAAGCGCCGGGGAAAACCTCGCCATGACGCCGGCTCAAAATAAATTTGTCCACACATTCGCCAATTTGCAGACCTCCTTCTCGTTTCGGGTTTTTGCGGGCGACAGTTTCACTCGCAGCATCCGGGTAAAAGTGCTGCCGCTGCCGCAATTAAAGGACGGACAGTTTCGCATCACGCCGCCGGCCTACACCGGTTTGAAACCACAGTTGGTGAATGGCCCGCCCGCGCCGGTTAGTGCGCTGCCGGGTTCGGGTTTGGAAATTTCTTTCCGGACGGAGCCGCCCGTTGAATCCGCCAGCGTGAATCTGGCCGGAAAAATTATCGCGTTTGACCGCAACGGCAATGGTTGGAAAGCCGCCACGCTTGTCACCAATGCTGGCGCGTATGAAATTTCCGTCCGTTGCCGCGACAGCGAGGAGCCGGTGACGCTGACGCGGGGCGATGTGCAGTTGTTATCGGATAATCCGCCGGAAGTGGATTTCGTGACGGATGACCGCAACCGCGCGGTGCAGTTTGGCCAAACACTAAAGGTGGATGTGGCGGCGCGCGATGATTTCGGATTGGCGTTTATTTCCGTCGTGGCGCGGCCGGTGGAAAAAGAAGACACCGGCAAAGAGGTGAAGCGCTGGAGCTATATCGGACCACCGGGAAATCCCAGCCCAGTGCGCGAGCCGCTGGTGCTGACGATTGATCCGCGCGACTTCGAATCCGGCGCAACGTATTATCTCGAGGCGCAGGCGAATGATTTCCGACCCGGCGGCACGCCGTCGCGGTCGCGGCCGATTGTGCTGCGCATAAAATCCACGGAGGACATTGCGCTGGCCGAAGGCGACCCGCTGGCGGCGGCGTTTGCGCAACTTAAGCTGGTGATCGCCGCGCAGGAAAAAGCCACGCGGCTCACGGCCAACGTCAAAACTTATTTGGACGACATCATCGGCAAACGCACGCTAACAAGTCAGACGAAAGCGATCAGCGGTGAGCAAAACAACGCCGTCAACTTCGGTCGTCAGGCGGTGGAATTGTTCGATGCGCGAGCGGAAGGAAAGATTTTCAGCGCGCCGCTGTCTTCGCTGGTCAATGCAGACATGGCCGAGGTGCAAAAAAAATTGAGTGGTCTGGCGGCGGCAACAAAAAAAGATTTGCCCGGACAGATTGACGAGATTGAATCGCGGCAGGAACAGATTCTTTCGCGGCTCTTGAGTCTGCTCGGGCAAGTTGCCGACGCGCAGTCGCCGAAATTGAAGCCGGTGGCCGAGGGCAAGAAGGACAATCAGCCGCCCGTCACGCCGGAGGATTTGAAAAGGGAACTGCTGGACGACATGAATAAATTTGTCGCCAGTCAGGAGCGCATTGTCGAAAAGGCCAGCACGTTGGCGGACAAGCAACCGGAGGATTTGACGCAGGAAGAAAAAGAAAATCTGGGCGAGATGGGCAAAGAAGAGGCCAAGTTGGCAAATTTTCTGGAGCAGAAATTGGACGACATCAGCAAGCTGCCGGCGCAGGATTTCGCCGATTCATCGCTGGCGAAAGATTTGAATTCGGTTTCTCAGCAAACCCAGGCGGCGGCGGCGGCGCTCGCCCAACAAAAACCGCCGATAGCCATTCCCGCCTCCAAGACCGCCTTGGCAACTGCGCAGGAAATGGTCAGCAATCTTGGAAAGGTAACGCTGCCGAGCAAGCCGACCCCCGCGCAAATCGCCGAGGAACCGCCCGCGCCCGGAGATCCCACCGCCGCTGGCGAAATACCGAAGGAACTGCAAGACATCATGGGTGATTTGCTCAATCAAGAGAATGCATTGCAGCCGGATACGGAGGCGGCATCGAGTGGAAATATGACGTCCTTGGATAAAGACCCAGGCGGGGCGGTGGCCCAAGGGCCGTTGTCCGACATGAGTGCCAAAGGCGCAACCGGAAATCAATTGCCTACGCAAAATGCCGGCGGGCGCGCGGGTGAAGGCCGCAGCGGTGAAAGCAGTGGCCAAATGGTTTCAGATACGGCGGTGGGCAAGGGCGGCAAAGAAACGCCGACCCGACTTACCACCGAGCCGTTTGAACAGGGTAGCGTGAAAGATACTTCCAAGGAAGAAACGGGCGGTGCGACCGGCGGCGGCAAATTGAGCGGATTCGCCGGCGAAGGTTTGCGCGGGCCGCCTCCTCCTCCGGGTTCTCCCAATGAAAAAATGCCTCGGCTGGCGGAGCAGCAGGCAAAAATCCGGCAGCAGGCGGAAGCACTGGCGTTGCAATTGCGGCGCTATCATATTTCGAGCGGCGCGCTCGAAACCTCGGTCAACGCCATGAACCAACTGGAAAACAATGCCCGGAAAAACGACGGCTTGGGCGTGCGGCGCGCGTTTAGCCAGACGGTCAGCGCGCTGGGCGAGGCGAAGAAAACCGTGGATCAACAGATTTCAGTGCGCCGTGAGCAGGACAAGCTGCCCGCGTGGATGCGCGCGGAAATCCGCACCGGTGTGGCCGACGGCGTGCCGAAGGGCTACGAGGAAATGACCAGCGCCTATTTCCGCACGCTGGCGGAAACTCGTGCCAAGTAAATTTACGGTTGGCAATTTGTGTTTTTGGCGACGATCAAAAATATCGCGGACAATGGAAGCATCAAAAGATTATAGGCGGTTAATTCTTTGGTCATTGTCCAAAGAATTTCTAAACCTCCTTGATGACTTGGGGCAAATCATATGCTTCGGCTTTGGTGATGATGTTGATGCGAAGCAATTCCTACTGACGAGCTCAAAGAAGGGCGTTGCGCAAGATTGCAGGATGTGTAACAAACCAAATCCCTAGCAGCAAATTCGCAATCCGCTGTTCGCAAGTATTATTTTACAAGTTACGGATTGGCGGCAGACTTTAAACTTTGCATGGCCAGATTACGAATGGCTGAATCTGGAAAACTATCCACCCACGCAGATGCTTGAGTAAAATTTTTCTTTGCCCAAATCTGGACAATGCTGATAACAGCTCGGTCAAGTTCGGGGCCAGGCGGGATGTTATCAACGGCGAATTTTGCAGCCTGAGCACTATCTTGCTTGGCTTGAACTGTTGACATTGTGGCCAACACCCGATTACGCATTAAACCTAAGGGCAAGGACAATGCGAGTTGTTGAGATTGGCTCGAATCTGCGGAGGCGTATTGGGCAAAGGCATGAAGCAGTAGGGCGTCGGAATTTTCATCAACCGGCAACTGCGTGGCAATTTGCATGGCGTTAAGCGGATCTACACGCGCAACCTCATAACCAATATCAACAAGCGCACGATGTTTGGTGTCACCTTCGGACAATGATTCCACCCAAGCCAAAGCGGCCAGCAAATCCTTTTGCGACCAGGCGACTCCGGCTACGGCGGTCAATTCCCGGCGCGCATCGGCATCGGTTAATTGCATCACCCAACCAACGGCCATCGTTGGATCCAAATCTACCCAGCGGCGCAGAAGCAGGCGGGCGGTGTTGCCGATAAGGTCTTGGCCTGAAAGTTTTTCGAGCCATTCGCGCACCTCAGCTTCACTCAATGAACCAATCGTGTCCGCCAACTTTTCAGGATTATCTTCGTCCAACGGCGAAACCTCATTATTTGTTATAAGCGCATCCGTAGCTTGAAGCTGATTGGTTTCAAACCTCAACGTGGATGAAGTAGTCGAGATTTTCGAATCGGTCGCGACGTCACCAATTCTGGCAATCCTGCCAACGGAACAAACGCCCAAAGCGGCCTGATGCGGATGAAAGATTCGTAAAAAGAGAATCAACACGATTCCAATAGCAGCAACCCATATTAAAAGTCCGCCACGCATATCCGATTGTGAGGGGCAAGACAGCCGGACGCCAGAAATTTATCCTTCAGGTCAGTGATACCGGCTGCGGTATGTCTGCGGATGTTCTCAATCGGATATTCGAGCCATTTTTCACCACCAAAGGAGTGGGCAAAGGCACCGGCCTCGGCTTGTCCACCGTCTTCGGAATCATGCGCCAGCACGACGGTTGGATTGAAGTAAGCAGTAAACTCGGACATGGAACCAGTTTTCGACTGCATTTCCCGGCCATTGAAAAATTGGCGGAACAGAAAATTACACCAACCGAGTCAACCACGATCACCCAAGGCCACGAAACCATTCTCGTGGCCGAAGACGAAGAACCGTTACGCGAGATGATCTCCATGGCCCTCGCCGGAAATGGCTACACCGTATTCTCAGCCGCCACCGGCGCGGAAGCACTCGATATTTATGACCAAGCCAGCCGGCCAATTGACCTGCTTATCACCGACATGATTATGCCCGGAGGTATTTTGGGCGGCGAACTTGCCCGTCGGCTCCGCGAAAAAAATCCCAGCCTCAAAGTTATCTTTTCCACTGGCTACAGCGCCGACATCGCCGGCAAGGACATTTCCCTGCACGAAAACCAGAAATTTCTACTCAAACCCTACACCGTCGAAAAGCTTTCCCATTTTGTGCGCGAAGTGCTTGATCACCCCCTGCCAAAATAGCTAACGAAACACGGATTTACACCTCATCGTCGCCCGTCATACCACATGAAAGCCGCCTCAAGGTTGCGGACCGTGCGACGATGATTAAAAATGGAACGCAAAAAAAACTCCCCCAATTCGCGCCCGGAGTAAAGTTTCATCTTGCGAGCAGAAGTCTTAATTGGGTGACGATGCAGGATGACGATTTTTTGCTTTTTTTCCCGCGCAAGTTTTTTCAGACGCACACTCAGATCCAGTTCCTCCGCCGCATAAAACTCGTGGCTAAAACCGCCAACCAGCCGGAATGCGGACGCCTCTACATAAATAAACGAGCCGGCCATGAGGCGATTAAAACGACTCGTATAGTTCCACAATTGCGTAATGACTCCGGCAACAAATAAATTTGTGTCGAGCCGGATCGTGACACCTCCGGCAAGAGTTTTGCCGGCAGAAATCTGCTCTGCAACTTCGCCAAATAATTCAGCGCTGGGATGGGAATCCGCATCCACAAAAACAAACCAGTCGCCGGTGGCAATCGACGCGCCAGTATTGCGAGCTCTCGCGATTTGATTGACTGGCTCAAAGACCACCTTCGCTCCGGCGTCACGCGCAATCTGGCTAGTGCGGTCGGTGGAATTATTGTCGCAGACGACCAGCTCATATTCCCAGCCGCGGCTGGCAAATACTGCCGCCGCCTTTTTTATTTCATTCAGAGATTCGCCCAAAAGTTTTTCCTCGTTGAAGGCAGGAACAATTACAGAAATTTTCATGTGGGCGCAAGATAGCCTGTTCCGATAGGTTTTCAACCGCAGCGGCAATTTTCGTCGTGCATTTTTGGCAGGATGATTTTTAATGACGGCATGTCCATTTGGATTCTAGCGTTTTTATTGATGTCGGGAACGGCACTGGCTGGCTGGCGGCAGGGAGCGATTCGCGCCGCATTTTCGTTCGTCGGCATTTTGCTGGCCACACTGCTCGCTGTGTCTGTTGGCAAATTGCTGCACCCGGTTTTAACTCACGTCGGTGCCAATAATCCGATTATCGCTTGGGCGCTGTCACCGGTGGCAGGCTTCATTTTAATTTCGATTATCTTCAAGCTGGCGGCAAGGCCACTGCACAATAAAACGGAACATTTCTACAAATATCAGGCTGGCGACCTGCGTCTCGCCTTGTGGGAACGATTGAACTCTCGCTTGGGCATCTGCATCGGCCTAATGAATGGCGCGCTCTATTTTGTGCTGATTACCTTTTTCATTTTCAATCTGACTTACTGGACGAATCAGATTGCTACGACGCCAAACCAGCCCGCCGTTATCCGGCTAGCCAACCAGTTGGGCAAGGATTTGGAAACTTCCGGTCTTTCGCGTGCCGCCAATGCGGTTGGTCATCTGCCGCCGACTTATTATCAACTGGCAGATCTGGCTGGATTTCTGGTGCAAAATCCGCAATCCGGGGAGCGACTGGCCGAATATCCGGCGCTGACTTCACTTTGGGAACGGGATGACATGCAAGCGCTGGTAACGGATGCGACTCTGACGAACGCCCTTGCCAACGGCGCGAGTCTTGGAGAAATTTTCAACAATCCAAATGTGCAGGCATTTCTGTCCAACAAGGAGCAAACGAAAATGGTTGTGGGCATATTACAGACGAATCTGGATGACCTGTCGAACTACCTAAAAACTGGCAAGTCGGCAAAGTATGATAGCGAAAAAATTATCGGGCGATGGGAATTTAATCCAGCAGTAACGGTTGCCTGGTTGCGCCAGAATCACCCCAAAATTCCCGCGAGCGAAATGCGCAGTGCGCGGGCGTGGATGACGCAAGCTTACGCGCAAACCCGCTTGCTTGCGACGGGCGATAACCAATTTTTCATCAAGAGCCTGCCACGCATCAAAATTGTCGCTGGTCAACCTCCAACCACGGAGTATAACGACTGGAAAGGCGACTGGTCATCAAACAACACAAATTATGATTTGCATGTGACTTTTACCGGTGATGAGAAATTCATGACCGCATCAGCTGAAAATCTTCGCCTGTTGCTGAAAGATGGTAAAAATCTTTTGATTTTTGACCGGGCGGATTAATTTCGGGTCGGCATCCGATGATTTTTGGACAGTAGATTGACAAACTGGGGGTTCTACGGATAATTCAAATACTGTTAATTTTGCCATGGGATTTACACAAACCATTTCAGCCATCATGATTTTCCTCACCGGCCTACTGCCAGCGAGTTGTCGCAAAGTGGCGACTCCGGAGAAAGTTCCAGTGCCGACTTCCTTGGTCACCAATAAAGTCCCAGCCACTCCAGCAAATCTCCGCAATCTTGGTGATATCGTTCTGACTAACCATACCGACAGTTATGTCCACCTATCTTCCGGTGAGGATTGCCTTTTTTCCCCAAAAGTGCTGGATTCCAAGAATGTCCAAATAGCTGTGTCGATTGAATCCAGAAACGAATATGGTGAAACGAAAAATTTTGCCGTAAGACAGATTGTTGTTCAAACCGGCAAGCCAACTGAAGTAACTCTGGGCGAATTAAAGCTAAACTTCACGCCACTCGTTTCCACGAACGAATAGTGTTCGCGATTAACGGGAAATCATAAACCGGACGCATTCCACTAGCACAGCCGCCAGCATCGCAGAGATTGTCATTCCCCACGGATCAAAACGCGCGACGCGCTTTTCAGTTGCAGAATGAAAATCTGTTATCACGCGGCAAAGGGGGCTGCGATTTTTTTGTGAGTCAGACAACATAATTGGCTTAAAGCATCATCCTTGCCAACTTTTGGATGAGAATTAAATGGTCGGGGCGGGGAGATTTGAACTCCGTCAGCGTGTTTTCACGAAAGCATTGAAAACAAAGATTAATCAATGGAATCAATGGGTATAAGCATTTTCACCAGTTTCGTTAAGATGCGTCAAAATGCAACAAAGTGTGTTTTTGATGATAGATAAAGATAGATTTTATACCCCCCTACCCACCCGCGAACACCGGCTGAAAGTTAGCCTCGGTCAGGATGCGGGCAACTTCTTCGCGCTTGTCACCCTGAATCTCAATCTGACCGTTTTTCACCGTGCCGCCGGTGCCGCAGGCGCGCTGCATGACCTTGGCCAGTTGCTCCTTTTCCGGCAGGCCGATGCCGACAAAGTTTTTCACCACCGTCACCGTCTTGCCAGCACGCCCGGTTTTGACTCGAAGGATGTCCACCCGCCCACGATGCTTCCGTGCCTGCTTTGACGACGGCGTGATGTCTGTCGCCAAATTTTCAGACGCTGGCGGCAGACCATCGCTCGACAGCACGGCAAATGGCGTTTGCGCCAAACCCGGCTCGCCGTCGGTTGATATCCGTTGTTTCATCCCTTGAGGGTATAAGTGACGGTGCCCTTCTCGCCGATGGCAAGGTGTCCGGCTCGCTGGAGATTTTCCACGATGGCCAACGCCGCCGCCTCCGTGATTTTATGACCGAGGTGAGCCACCAGAAAACTGACGAGCCGCTTTTGACTCCGGGGGCGCGTGGCCTTGGAATTGCGAAAATGCTCTAACACTTGCATCTCTTGCTCGTCCAAAATTGGAATCTTGGGCTTCGCGGATGACTTCACCCTGGGCGCGGCAGCCGACGGCTTGACCGGGGTGGCAAATGGCAAGGTGGCGAAACTGTCATGGCGGCGGGCGCTGATCCCCTTGCCCTTGAGGTGTTCAATGAGCGGGTCGTAGCCGCCGTCCTTGGACACGATGTGAAAATGGCCGGTGGGATCCGCCGCCACGGCGCGGCCAACGTAGAAGGCAAGAGCGAAATCAAGGGCGTTCTTGCCGGATGCGGTGAGGCGCACCAATTGCACCGAAGCGGCGTGCTCCAGAAGTTTTTCCACCAGCGACACATCCAGCTTCGTCTGTCGTGGCCCCATCAGCAGCATGAAACTAACTGCCTTGCTGCCGATTATTGCGAGATCGACCTTATGAACATTCTCATAATCGAGAAAAATGTGGTTCATCGGGGGTGGAAGCGGAGAGCCGTGCATTTACGAAAAGCATAGGAAGCGTGCGGTTCACCGGCAATCAGATTCCCGCCACCAATCTCTTTTCTCGTTGGGTAGCAACTGACTGGGGGATTGATCTGGGCGACGGGGCATGAATTGATTTTACGGGTAGCCCGCCGCCGAGGCCGGTGTTTTTGATTTAGCTGACCTCGGCGCAGGGGCGGAAACCGGGGACTTCTCATTAGAACGTGTGACCGGGTTCACTTTTCTGGTCCAGTCCATGAGTTAGTTCTGGGACAGGGTTGAGTTTATGTTTTCGTTTGTTCTTTGTCCATCCCCAGCGTAGGGAGGGCGAAGCCCGACCGAAGCTGGGGATGGACAGCTCCGCGC
>CAIXFY010000063.1 GCA_903918885.1 uncultured Verrucomicrobia subdivision 3 bacterium | reverse complement strand
TGAATCGCGCCATCAAGGAAGCTCACGCAAAAAACTTCCTCGGCAAGAACATTCTCGGCACCGGCTACGATCTGGAGATTTACGTTCATCGCGGCGCGGGTGCTTACATCTGCGGCGAAGAAACCGGCCTCATCGAATCGCTCGAAGGCAAGCGTCCCTATCCGCGCATCAAGCCGCCGTATTTTCCGGCCATCCTCGGTTTGTGGATGTGCCCGACCATCGTCAACAACGTCGAGACGCTTTGCAACGTGAAGCACATCGTCGCGATGGGCGGTGCGGAATTCGCGAAGCTCGGCACACCGAACAACACCGGCACGCGCATCGTCAGCCTAAGCGGCCACGTCCAGCGCCCTGGCTATTATGAAATTGAAGTCGGCAAAGCTACGCTCCGCGAATTGCTTTACGACAAGAATTTCGGCGGAGGACTGCGTCCCGGGCGAACATTAAAAGCAATCATTCCGGGTGGTTCGTCCTCAAAAGTTTTGAAGGCCGGCGAAAAATTTAAGCTCAAGAAAAAGGACGCCGAGGGCAAAGAAATTTTGGTGGAGACCGATATGCTCGACTTGCCCTACGATTTCGATTCGCTCGCCCAGGCCGGCACGATGAGCGGTTCCAGCGCGATTATCGTGATGGATGACAGCGTGGACATCGTCAAAGCGCTCGCAAATCTTTCCGAATTTTACGCGCACGAAAGCTGCGGCCAATGCACGCCCTGTCGCGAAGGTTCGCTCTGGATGAACAAGACGCTGCATCGCCTCACGCACGGCGAAGGCCGCGCGCAGGATGCAGATTATCTCGTGAAGATCGCCGACAACATTCCCGGTGGCCGCACAATCTGCGCGTTCGGCGAAGCCTGCTCGTGGCCGGTGCAAAGTTTCGTCGCGAAGTTCAAAGACGAATTTGTCGCCAAAGGCACTGCGGATGAAGCACGTCGCGCGAAGGAAACTGCCGCGCCCGCTGAACAAAAACATTTGGAAGCCGCGCACCACTGATTTCAATGTCCACCGCCGCCACAACTGAAACGAAGCCCGCCGCACCTGCGATCGAAAAGATCAAGGTCAAGGTGGACGGGCGCGAAATCGAAGTGCCGCGCCTCACCGCCGATTGGTCGGGCAAGCTCACGCCCACGACGATGATTCAGGCGTGCGAACTGGCCAAGACCGACGTGCCACATTATTGCTGGCATCCGAAATTGCCGGTCGTTGGCAACTGCCGCATGTGCCTCGTCGAGTTCGGCACGCCCGCGCTCGGCCCCGACCGCAAGCCGGTGATCAATCCTGATGGCTCGTTCAAGATCGCCAAGTCGCCGCGTCCGGCCATCTCCTGCGCGACGCCGATTTCGCCGGGCATGGAGATTTACACGAAGACGCCCGCCGTGAAACAGATGCGGGAAGGCGTCCTCGAATCGCTGCTCATCAACCATCCGCTCGACTGCCCGATTTGCGATCAAGCCGGCGAATGCAAGCTGCAGGAATATTCGGTGGACTACGGTCAGGCGGAAAGCCGTTTCGTCGAGGCGAAAGTTCACAAGCCGAAAGCCGTTGATCTCGGGCCGCGCATCATGCTCGATGCGGAACGCTGCATTCTCTGCACGCGCTGCATTCGCTTCACGCGCGACATTGCGGGCGACGATGCACTCGGCATCATCAATCGCGGCAGTTACAATACGATTGCGACGTTCCCCGGAATGCCGTTCGACAACAATTACACGCTGAACACCGTGGACGTTTGTCCGGTCGGCGCGTTGACCTCGAAAGATTTTCGTTTCCAGATGCGCGCGTGGTTCCTCAAAGAAACCAAGAGCGTCTGCACGAGCTGCGCGACGGGCTGCAACGTGCTTATCGGCTCCCGCGAAGAAAAGATTTACCGCTTCACGCCGCGCGACAATGATGCCGTCAACGGTTCGTGGATGTGCGACAGCGGACGTTTGAATTACAAATGGATTGGTCGCGCGGATCGTTTGAAAGACGTTCTGGTGCGCGGACAAAAATCCACGTGGACGGCGGCGCTCAACGAAATTTCCGACAAGCTCAAGAAAGCTCCGGCTGGTTCCGTCGCGATTGTCGCTTCGGCGCGGCAGACGAACGAAGAGCTTTGGCTGATTTCAAAACTGAAAGCCAAACTGGGCGCAATCAGCGATTCGATTCCGCGCGATGGCAAAGGCGATAAGATTCTCGTCAGCGCTGACAAAAATCCGAACACAAACGGCGCGCGGCTCACGGGCATTTGCTTCACCGAGATGGGCATCAACTTGGTGAAAATTTCCGACGGCATTGCCAGTGGAAAAATCAAGACGCTCATCGTTTTCGGCGAGAACATCGTCAAGCGCGCGGTCAGCAACGAGAAATTGCGCGAGCGCGAAACCATCACCGAAGTCGTGGACGAACACGGCATCACAGCGGAACTGCTCGCGAAACTCGACACGCTCATCGTCAGCGACATTTTGCCGAACGACACGACGAAGCTGGCGCATTACGTTTTGCCCGGTGCAGCGCACGCGGAAAAACGCGGCTCGTTCACCAACACCAAAGGCCGTGTTCAAAAATTCATGAAGGCCGTCGAAGCGCCCGGCGACGCGCGTGCCGAATGGGAATTTTTGCATGACATCGTCCACAACCTCACCGGCCAGAACGGCTTTGTGACCATCGAAGGTCTGTTCAATCAAATGGCGAAGGAAGTGCCCGCGTTCAACGGCGTGACGTGGCAATCCCTCGGCGACACCGGCGTGACGGTGCAAATCTAAAATGGACTGGAATTTCATCATCTTCAGTTTGGTCAAGCTCGCCATCATCGTTGGCGTGGTGCAGGGCCTTGTTGCCTACTCCGTGCTGGCCGAGCGCAAAATTTCCGCGTGGATTCAGGATCGCGTCGGCCCGAACCGCTGCGCGCCGCCTTTCGCAAAATATATTCCAGTTCTCGGGCCATTGCTCACGCGCTGGGGGATGTTCCAGCCGCTCGCAGACGGATTGAAATTTATGTTCAAGGAAGACTTCACTCCTGCAGGCGTGAAGAAAATTTATTTCTTCCTCGCACCCGCTGTGGCGGTCATTCCGGCGATGTTGACCGTCGCGGTGATCCCGTTCGGCTCGGTGATGGGCAATCAGAAGATGGTGCTCGCAGACTTAAATGTCGGCATCCTCTACACGTTCGGCATCGTCTCGATGGGCGTGTATGGCATCGTGCTCGCGGGCTACGCAGCAAACTCGAAGTATCCGATGTTCGGCGGCATCCGTTCGAGCGCGCAAATGATTTCGTATGAAATTTCGATGGGCATGTCGGTCATTCCGGTTTTGTTGATTGTCGGCAATCTGAATTTGAGCCACATCATCGGCTGGCAGGCGACGAACGGCTGGATGGTTTTGTATTCGCCGATTTCGTTTATTATTTTCATGGTCGCGTCGTTTGCAGAGACCAACCGCACACCGTTCGATTTGCCGGAAGCGGAAACCGAACTCGTCGGCGGCTACCACACGGAATACGGCTCGATGAAGTTCGCGCTGTTTTTCCTCGCGGAATATTCCAACATGGTTTCATCGTCCGCGATGATGGTGACGCTGTTTTTTGGCGGTTGGACGCTGCCGTTCTGGGGACTCGATCATCCAGCGAATTCAATCGGCATGGGCATCGCGCACATTTTGGTTTTCATGGCGAAGATGCTGTTTTTCATGGTCGTGTTCATCTGGGTGCGCTGGATGTTCCCGCGTTTCCGCTACGACCAGTTGATGGATTTGGGCTGGCGGCGTTTTCTGCCGCTCGCGTTGGTGAACATTTTAATCACGGCTCTCTGGCTGTGGATGAGGAGCTGATATGGCAATTACCGTTGACCGCAAACCATTGACGTTTTGGGAAAAACTTTATCTGCCGGCCATCATCGGCGGCATAAAAGTCACGACCAAGCACGCTTGGAATACCCTGATCAAGGGTAAGGTTGTCACAATGGAGTATCCTGAACAGAAATGGACGGTTCCGGATCATTATCGGGGCGCGCCGTATCTCGTGAAGGATCAGGAAGGCCACACGAAATGCGTCTCCTGCCAACTCTGCGAATTTGTCTGCCCGCCAAAAGCCATCCGCATCACGCCGCCCGGCGACACCGGCGCGAAAGCCGATCGCACGAACGCCGAAAAGATGCCGGCGGAATTTGAGATCAACATGCTGCGCTGCATCTACTGCGGCTTCTGTCAGGAAGTGTGTCCCGAAGAGGCGATTTTCTTGCAGAAAGATTATTCCCTCGTCGGCACGAGCCGCGCGGAAATGATTTACAACAAAGAAAAACTTTTGTCGCTCGGAGGTGAAGTCGGCGGCATCCAGAAGTGGAAAAACAAACTGGAAGAAGCGAAAGCGCAGGAAAATTTCCCGGTGAAACTTTAATCAGTAATGGAAGCCATCAACAATTTGATCAGCAGCGGCGGTGTGGAAGACGTTTTGTTTTACGTCTTCGCCGCGCTCACGTTGCTGTGCGCCGTGCTCGTCATCGCGAACCCGTTCAGCCGCAATCCCGTCACCAGCGCGATGTTTCTTGTGCTAACGATCATCTCGATGAGCGGTTTGTTCCTGCTGCTCCACGCGTTCTTTCTCGCGGCGGTTCAAATTCTGGTATACGCCGGCGCGGTCATGGTGCTGTTCCTGTTCGTCATCATGTTGCTCGACTTGAAGGAGGAAGCGCGGCGCAAAATCAAATTCTTCGGTCTCGCGGCAGGATTGGTTTCCGTCGGTTCTATTGTTGCCATTTTCTTTAAAGCGCTCGCCTCGGCCAAGCCCGGTGTGGCTTCCCCGAAGCTCGAAGGCGAAACCTATGCGCTTGGCAAACTCTTGTTCACGCAATACACCCTGCCGTTTGAAATTGTCTCCGTGCTGCTGCTCGTGGCGATGATCGGCGTGATTCTGTTGAGCAAAAAGAAACTCGAATAAAATGCACGTCGGACTCCAACATTATCTGGCTGTGAGCATGATCCTGTTTTGCCTGGGTCTGCTCGGCGTGATCCTGCGGCGCAACCTGATCGTGATTTACATGTCGCTGGAGCTGATGCTCAACGCGGCCAACCTCGCGCTCGTTTCCTTTTCGCGGTTCAATGACAAACTCGACGGCCAGGTGCTGGTGTTCTTCATCATCACCGTGGCGGCGGCGGAAGTTGCGGTCGGCCTCGCGCTGATCGTGGCGCTGTTCCGCAAGCGCCAGTCCGCGCACGTCGAAGATTTGACCTCGATGAAACTCTGACGGATGAAAAACGAACTTTTTCCATGGCTGATCCTGTTCCTGCCGCTGCTCTCAGCGACAGTGATTGCGCTGTTCACGTTGCGCAGTAAAACCGTCAGCAGCCTCATCTCCATCGGCGCCGTCGCGGCGGGTTTCGTGCTGACCTGCCTGTTCGTCAACTCCAACGGAATTCATTACAGCGGTGAATCGTCCGTCAACTGGCTTACCATCGGCGGTTTGAATGTGGACTTCGGCCTCAAGCTTGATGCGTTGAGCATGATGATGTTGTTCGTCGTCACCGGCGTCGGCGGCTTGATCCATATTTATTCCTACAGCTACATGGACGAAGATGCGGGCAAGGCACGTTTTTTCGCGTTCTTGAGTTTGTTCACGTTCTCGATGCTCGGCATCGTGCTGTCGAACAATTTCCTGATGACCTTCATTTTCTGGGAACTTGTCGGTGTCTCCAGCTACCTGCTCATCGGTTTCTGGTTTGAAAAACCCAGCGCCGGCGACGCCGCAAAAAAAGCGTTTATCACCAACCGCCTTGGCGACTTTGGTTTTCTCGCGGGCATTTTGATGGTTTGGGGCTTGCTCGGTTCGCTGAATTTTTCCGCGTTACAAAATGCCATGGTCGCAAATCCCGCCGCGCTCGGAGCCAGTGCCACCATCGCGGGTCTCTTAGTTTTCTGCGGTGCGGCTGGCAAATCCGCCCAATTCCCGCTGCACGTCTGGTTGCCGGACGCGATGGAAGGCCCGACGCCCGTGTCTGCTTTGATCCACGCCGCGACAATGGTGGCCGCGGGTGTTTACATGCTTTGCCGAACGCTCTTTTTATACAATGCCGACGCGCTCCATGTCATCGCCTACATCGGCGGCTTCACCGCGCTGCTCGCGGCGCTGATGGCGGTTCAACAAAACGATATCAAGCGCATCATCGCTTACTCGACGCTGTCACAACTCGGTTACATGGTCATGGCCGTCGGCTTGAGCGGCCCGACGCCCGCGATGTTCCATTTGACCACGCACGCCTTTTTCAAAGCGCTGCTGTTCTTGAGCGCCGGCTCCGTCATCATCGGCATGCATCACGAGCAGGACATCTGGCACATGGGCGGACTGAAAAAGAAAATGCCCGTCACGTTTTGGACCTTCACCATCGGCGCGTTGGCCTTGAGCGGCATTCCGCCGTTCGCCGGTTTTTACTCGAAGGACTCGATTCTCGCGCAATGCCTGGAACAAAAAAACTATTTATTGTTTGGCGTCGCCGTTTTCGTCGCCGGCTTGACGGCGTTCTACACCTTCCGCTTATTCTTCGTTGTCTTCTTCGGCAAAGAAAAATCCGACCACGCGAAGCACGCGCACGAATCGCCGCTGGTGATGACCGCGCCACTCGTGATTCTGGCGGTGTTCGCTGCCACCGGCGGTTTTATCGGCATCACGAACAACTACGGTTCGCAATTTGCCGCCGACCACGAAACGCTTTCCCTAGCGCAGCAATTTCTCGAACCGCTGAAAACGCCCGTTCCGATGTTCATCGGCATCGGCGTTGCGGTAGCTGGCATTGTCCTCGCGTTTTTGCTCTACAAAAATGCGGACACCGATCCGCTGCCGGCCAAACTTGGCGTGCTGGCGACCTGGATGCGCGACAAATTTTATTTCGACGAATTTTACGAGAAGACTTTCATCCGCGCGCATGATTTTCTGGCGGCCGTGGCCGACTGGATTGACCGCTGGATTTTGGAAGGCGCGATCATCGGCGCGATTCGCGGCGGCACGGATTTGAGCGGACGCGCGTTGCGCCTCGCGCAAACCGGCAACCTCCAGACTTACACGATTCTATTCGTGCTGGGCGTGGTGCTGTTGCTCTATTTCGTTTTGGGAAAATAAAATGTCCATACTGACTTACATCGCAGGTTGGCCGCTGCTGGCGGCGTTGGCGCTCATCGTCGTGCCGCGCAATTACCGCGTCATCATCCGCGCCATCGCGGT
>CAIXFY010000062.1 GCA_903918885.1 uncultured Verrucomicrobia subdivision 3 bacterium | reverse complement strand
CGGCGGTGGTTTGAATATTTGAACGGCGTTGTCAAAATGTCCCTGAAACTGGCGCGATTTTTTCACGCGAAAAAAAAGAGTCAACGATAATCCGCTTTTCCCGTGAAAATTTTTTGTGACAAACCGCACCGCCCTCCGCGCCGCTAAAAAAGTTTCCGCGTCCCGCCCGCTGCTGGCATAATGCCCGGCGCATGGCCAAGAAAAATCCATTGATCCGTCCGCTCGTCCACGCGCTGCACGCGTATGTGCCGGGCGAGCAGCCGAAAATCAAGGGGCTGATCAAGCTCAACACCAACGAGAATCCGTATCCGCCCTCGCCGAAAGTTTTGCGCGCGGTCAAAGCGGCGGTGGACGGCCGACTGCGCCTTTATCCCAATCCTACCGCAGAAAAACTACGCGCCAAGCTGGCGAAGCTCCACGGCAGCAAACCGGAAAACATCATAGTCGGCAACGGCTCGGACGAAGTGCTGGCCCTTGCCACGCGTGCGTTTGTCGAACCCAATGCGGTCATCCAGTATTTTACGCCGAGCTATTCGCTTTATCCGGTGCTGGCGGACATTCATGGCGCGAAGAAAAACGCCGTGAAATTAAACGCGGATTTTTCCCTGCCGTCGGTTGCGGAATTGAAGCGCGGCAAAAAATGGAACTTCCACGCGGCACTGACTTTCGTGACGACGCCGAACGCGCCTAGCGGACGCGGCTACAAAACCGGCGAGCTAGAAAAGCTCTGCCGCGCGCAAAAAGGCGTCGTCGTTTTGGATGAGGCGTATGTGGATTTTGCCAATGAAAACGGGCTAAAACTGGCGCTCAAGTTTCCGCACGTCCTCGTCGCGCGGACGTTCTCGAAGGCGTATTCGCTGTGCTTCCAGCGCGTTGGTTATTTCATTGGCCACGCGGAAATCATCGCGGCGCTGGACAAGATCCGCGACAGCTACAATGTCAACGGCCTCGGCCAGATTGCGGCGGAGGCGACGCTGGACGATTTGAAATTTTACCGCGCCAATTTCAAAAAAATCATCACCACGCGCGATTCGCTTTCGCGCGAGTTGACCAAGCTCGGCTTCCGCGTATTGCCGAGCCAGACTAATTTTATTTTAGCGAAACCGCCGCTGTTTCCGGCGAAAGAATGGCTGCAAAAATTGCGCGACCAGAAAATCCTCGTGCGCTGGTTCAGCGCGCCGGAAGTCAGCGATTATTTGCGCATCACCATCGGCACGCCGGCGGAAGCGGCGGCGCTGGTGCGGGCGGTTCGGGAAATTGTCCGCTAAAACCTTTGCTTGGCGAACCGCGCCGGTTTCTGCTAAAAGCGGAGCGTGTATTTGCAGTTCTACGGGTTGAAGCTCTCGCCGTTCGACATCACGCCGAACCCGCGCTTCCTTTTTCACAGCACGAAGCACCGCGAGGCGTTCAACCATTTGCTCTACGGCATCCGCGAGCGCAAGGGTTTCGTGCAGCTCACCGGCGAGGTCGGCGCGGGCAAGACGACGCTCTGCCGCGCGCTGCTGGAGCACCTCGACGCGCGCTTTTCGACCGCACTGATTTTGAATCCGGTTTTGAGCGGCGACGAATTGATGCGGGCCATCGCCAAGGAATTCGGCCTGGAGGTGAAAGGCAAGGATCGGCTGGAAACCATTGCCACCATTACCGATTTCCTGTTGAAACAAACTTTGGCGGGCAAGGAAACGGTGTTAATCGTGGATGAGGCGCAGAATCTCACGGAGGATTTGCTGGAGCAGGTGCGATTGATTTCCAACATCGAAACCGACGACCGGAAGCTGTTGCAAATCGTCCTGATGGGCCAGCCGGAATTGCGCGACCGACTGAACAGTTACAAGCTTCGCCAATTGCGCCAACGCATCACCGTGCGGTATCATTTGAATCCGCTCACGCGCACCGAGGTCGGCCAATACATCCACCACCGCCTCGCGCTGGCGGGCGCGCGCGGGTTGCCGGCCTTCACCGCGCCGGCGGTCTGGCGAGTCTATAATTACAGCAAGGGCATTCCACGATTGGTCAACGCGCTGTGCGACAAGGCGCTGCTCGCGGGCTTTGTCGAACGCAGCCAAAAAATCAATTACCGGATGATCGGCCGCGCCATCCGCGAACTGGAAGGACATATCCACGCATGAGCCTGATCAATGACGCCTTGAAACAGGCACGCAAAAATCCGCCGCCGACCGCGCCGGTCGCATTGCCGCCGCTGCCACCGGTCATCGAAAATGCCCGGCCGAAAAATTTCTGGCTCATGCCCGTCTTGATTATCGGGCTGATGATTTTTGCCGCCGGCCTGATTGGCTGGGGCATTTTTCACAACCACACCACCGCGATTCCCGCCCCTGAAATGCAACCCGTCGCGCCCGTGGCCGCGCCGCCCGTGGTCGCCACGCCGCCCGCTCCCGAACCGGTCGTCATTGATTTGAGCACGCTGCCGACATTGCAGGGTATTTTATATTCGCCCAGCGCGCCGTTGGCCATTATTGAAGGCAAGACCGTAGGTGTGGGCGACAAGTTTGGCGAATATCGAGTAAAGGAAATCACCAAAACCACCGCGACTATTGTCGGCGCGGACGGCAAGCCCGTCCGGCTGACCATGAGCAATTAAATCATGTTGCTCCGGGAAAGATTTTTTCGTTCCGCCACCGCTGCGCGCGTCGCCCCGTTTGTCATTTTTGTCCTGCTCACCGCCGGTCAGGGAAAATTTGGCGCGGCCTCGGCTTACTGGTTTTATCTCGCCAAAACCATCGTCGGTCTCTGGCTCATCTGGGAGATGCGCGCCGTCGTCGCCGAAATGCGGTGGGCATTTTCCTGGGAAGCGGTTGCAGTCGGCGTCGCCGTCTTCGCCGTGTGGGTCGGCATTGATGGCGGGTGGACAACCCAAATCAGTCTTTGGCCAAAACTCGGCTTGTCGGCGGTAGCCAATGATGCTCCCGGGGCTTGGAATCCCAACGAACACTTTGGCTCGATGCTGGCGTTGCTTTTCATCGCGGTGAGAATTCTTGGATCAACCTTTATCGTGCCGCCGCTGGAAGAAGTTTTTTATCGGTCGTTTCTGTATCGCTTCATTGCCAACCAGAATTTTCTCAACGTGCCGCTGAACAAATTTTTGCCGTGGCCGTTTCTGGCGACCGCACTGGTCTTCGGTTTTTCACACAACGAATGGCTGGCTGGCATCCTCTGCGGCGCGGCGTATCAATGGCTGGTGCTGCGGAAAAATCGTCTCGGCGATGCAATGACTGCGCATGCCATCACCAATTTTCTTCTCGGCGCTTGGGTGGTAGGGCGCGGCGTGTGGAATTTTTGGTGACGGTCACGCCGTCGCCAAGTTATCTTCCAGCACTTTTGAGTGCAGGCGATTCTCCGCCACTTCGCCATTGGCTGGATTCACATCCGCAAGAATTTTAATCGGCTCGTAAAAAGTATTCCGCTGCACCGGTGTGCGGCCCGCTTCGCGAATGGCTTTGATCATGTCCGCCTCGGTCTGCAATTGCGGCGAGGTTGCACCGGCCATGTGGAAAATATGCTCCTCGATGATCGTGCCGTGGATATCGTCCGCGCCGTAGTTCAACGCCACTTGCGCGAGCTTCATGCCGAGGCCGACCCAATACGCCGTGATGTGCGGAAAATTATCGAGATAAATCCGGCTGACCGCAATGGTGCGCAGTGAATCAAATCCCGTCGGCGCATTTTTGACCGGAATGTCATTGTCCTCCGGCTGATACGCCAGCGGCACGAGCGCAACGAATCCGTGCGTCTCGTCCTGCAACGCGCGGAGCTGGCGCAGATGATCAACGCGGTCGGCGAGGCTTTCGACGTGGCCGTAGAGCATCGTGCAGGTGCTGCGCTGGCCGAGCTTGTGCCAGGTGCGGTGCACGTCGAGATACTCGGCGGCGGATTCCTTGCCGCGAGCAATCTGCTTGCGGATTTCCGGCGCAAAAATTTCCGCGCCGCCGCCGGTGAGCGAGGCGAGTCCGGCGTCCTTCAATTCAATCAACGTCTGTTTGACAGATTTTTTGGCGAGCCACGCGAGGTGCAAAATTTCAATTGCGGTGAAACATTTCAATTGCAGCCGCGCGTCGAGATTTTTCAACGCACGCAGCATATCCGTGTAATAACTGAACGGCAGCGACGGATGCAATCCGCCGACAATATGCAGCTCGGTAATACCCAGCTTGAGCGCCTCGCGCGCTTTTTCAACGATTTGCTCCGTGGACAGCTCAAAACCATCGGCGTCGCGCTTCTTACGGGCAAACGAGCAGAACTGGCACGATAAAATGCAGTAATTGGAATAATTGATGTAGCGGTTGACGATGAAACTGGCGTGGTTGTTGCCGGTTTTCTTCGCGCGCGCAAAATCCGCGATGGCGCCAAGTGCGTTCAAATCCTTCGTCTCGAATAACCGCAGCGCGTCCGCCTCGGAAATGCGTTCGCCGGCGACAACCTTTTTGTAAATGTCGCGGAGTTCGCTGCGCTGGATAAAAAAATTCACGCGGCCAACCTATCAGAAACGCTGGGCTTGGCAAATTGGCAGTTGTGGCAAGGACAATGAAGGTTTGATAAGTTCAAGATTTTCTGCAACTTTCCGCAGCTCGGGTTGTTCAAATTAGACCTAAATGTCGTTCAATTCGGTCAAAAATCTCGTTGCGACGGTCGCGGAAGCGACTCCGGCGCAGTTCGATGATTGGCGCAAGTCGTGGCGCGCGGCGGCGGATGCCGGTTCCGCCGAGCCGCTGCTGACCTTCGTCGCGCGCGAACGCGGCATCGCCGAGGACGTTTTCATCCAGAAGCTCGCCGCTGCGCTAGGCTGGCCGTATCTTGATTTGCCGAAGCTCACCATCGAAAACGAGGTGCGCGCGAAAATCACCACCAAGATTGCATTCCAGTATTTCATAATGCCGGTGGCCATCAACAACGGTGTATTGCAGATTGCCGTCAGCGATCCGTTTGACGCGGCGATGATGAACGCCGTTCGGTTCGACGCCAAAATGCCGGTGAGCTTTGCGCTTGCGACGCGGAGCGAAATCGAAAAGGCGCTGAAAAAATATTACGGCGTCGGTGCCGAAACGCTCGATGAAATGGGCGAAAGCGACGCGATGGATCTGGACATCGCGATTGACAAGGAAATCACCGAGGGTGATCAGGAGGCCAGCGTCATCAAGTTCGTGAACCAAATTATTTGGGAAGCGTTCAAGGATCGCGCAACGGACATTCACTTCGAGCCGCAGGAAGATGAGTTGCGCATCCGCAACCGCATTGACGGCATCCTGCACCAGATTCCGCTGCCGCCGACGCTCAAGCGTTTTCAGTCCGCCATCATTTCGCGCATCAAGGTGATGAGCGGGATGAACATTTCCGAAAAGCGTTTGCCGCAGGATGGTCGCATCAATGTTCGCATCAAGGGCGAGGAAATTGACATCCGCGTTTCCACCGTGCCGACGGTTTACGGCGAATCCGTTTCGCTCCGCTTGCTGACGCGCGGGAAAATCTTTCTATCACTCGACAAGCTCGGTTTCTCGAAGCTCGAAGAAGACGCTATCCGCGACATCATCATCAAACCGCATGGAATTTTTCTCGTCACCGGCCCGACCGGCTCCGGCAAGTCCACGTCGCTCTACGCGTTTCTTTCCGCCATCAATTCCGTCAGCAAGCGCATCATCACGATTGAGGAACCGGTCGAATACGAACTAAAGGGCATTAACCAAATCGCCGTGCGTTCGGACATCGGACTGACCTTCGCGATGGGCTTGCGCCACATTTTGCGGCAAGACCCGAACGTCGTGATGGTCGGCGAAATCCGCGATTCCGAAACGGCGGACATCGCCATCCGCGCGTCGCTCACGGGGCATTTGGTTTTCTCCACGCTGCACACCAACGACGCGCCGAGCGCGTTCACGCGCTTGACGGACATGGGCATCGAGCCATTCCTCATCGCGTCCTCGGTCGAAGCCGTGCAGGCGCAACGGCTCGTCCGCACGATTTGTCCGCACTGCAAGACCGAGCAGAAGGTGGATCACAATTATCTGCGGCGCATTGGCTTTCCCGAGGCGGATATTGGCGTGGCGAAAATCTGGCACGGCGCGGGTTGCGAACATTGCCGCGGCCAGGGTTATCAGGGTCGCAAAGGCATTTACGAATTGCTCATCGTCACCGAGGCGCTGCGCCCGCTCATCATGAACCGCGCGAACGCCACGACCATCGCGCAGCTCGCCATTCAAAACGGCATGCGCACGCTCCGCACGGACGGCTGGAACAAGGTCAAGGAAGGCACCACGACCATCGAGGAAATCCTGCGCGTCACCCAGATGGAGGAACACATGGAAGCCTTGGGCGGTGGCGAAGACAAAACGCAATTCATCTCCCGAACCTAAACTATTTTCATGGCTCGCTGGAACTCCTGCAACATTCTGCATCTCGCCCCCGACGCGAAGCGCCTCTGGCAATTCGACGCGAAGGGCGGTGGCTTCGCGCTCGCGCGCGAGCAGCGCGTGTCGCACGCGGAAGCGTTGCCGGGAAAATTCGTGGCCAAAAACTGGTCGTCGCTGTGGTCGCCCAAGCTGAACGTCGCGTGGCTACCGCTGGAAAATGTTTTTCTCCGCGTCGTGGAACTGCCCGCGAGCAATTTTGAAGAGACGCTTTCGATGGTCGAGTTGCAGTTGGAAAAACTCTCGCCGTTGCCGGTCACGCAAATCGTTTGGACGATGCACGTCTTCGGCACGCACACCGCGCCGCCGAAGGGCGATGCCACGCCGGAGCATTTGCAGACCGTCGTGGTCGTCATCGCCGCGCGCAGTGCTGTGGAGGAATTCGCCGGAAAGCTGGAGCGCGAAGGTTATCTCGCCGACCGGCTGGAGACGCCGATGCTCGACCAGCTTGAAGCGGTGGAAGCGACCGGAGATGGCGCGTGGCTGTTTCCCTTTTCGCTCGGCGGACAAGTGGCCGCGCTGGTGGCCATCCGCAGTGGCGGTGCGTTGCGGAATTTAAGTTTTGTCACGCTGCCCGCCGTCGGCGAACGCGCGAAGGAATTGAAAGAGCAGCTCGCGCACATCGCGTGGTCAGGCGAACTCGAAGGTTGGCTGAACGGGCCGTTGAAGTGGCATCTCGTCGCCGACCTGGCCAATGCGGTGGAATGGGAAGGCGTTTTGTCGGGCGCGCTAGGCGAAACGGTCGCGGTCACCGCGCCACCCGCACCGGCGGAACTCGCGGGGCGCACGGCTAAACGCGCGGCGGAAGCGGGGAAATCGAATCTGCTACCGGAAGAATTTTCAGCGCGTTACCACCAGCAGTTTGTGGATCGGCTGTGGTTACGCGGTCTGATGTATGCGGGCGCGACGTATGCGGTTTTTTGCGTAATTTATTTTTGCGCGACGGCGGTGCTGAGTATTCGCACGACCAGCGTGGAGGCGCAGGCGTCGGTGCTGGGCGGCAGCTACACCAACTCGCTCCAGCTAAAGGCGATTTACAACGTGCTGAAGGAACGGCAGCAGTTGAAATATGCCGCGCTGGATTCCTGGCAATGGGTGGCGGAGGAATTGCCGACCACCATCAACCTGCAACGGTTCAGCTTCGCCGATGGGCAGCATGTCAGTTTGAGCGGCACGGCACCGCAGGACCAGGTGGACACGCTGTTCAATTTCAACACGGCGTTGAAAAAGAAGAAGGTCAAAGACCAGTTCGTCTTTGATCAGCACAAGGGCGACCCGGTCAACCCGCGCGTATCCGGCAATCTGGAATCTTGGAACTTCAATCTGGAACTTCTGCACGCGGAGGCAGCCCCGCAATGAAAAAATATCTCGCCCAACTGCGTCCGCTGGAACGCCGCCTCGTTGTGGGCGTGGCGGTAGTATTGCTGGTGGTGTTGAACGCGGTGTTCATCTGGCCGCACTTTTCCGACTGGGGCGAACTGCGTGCGCGGCTGGAAAAAGCGCGGAGCGATTTGGCGCGCAACCAGACGGCGTCGGCGCAGATTCCGGCGTTGCAGGCGCAGGTAAAAACTTTTGCCAACGAAGGCGAATTCGTCGCGCCGGAAGACCAGGCCATCAACCTGATGCGCACCATCCAATCGCAGGCCTCGGCGAGCGGCTTCGGCATCCAAAATTATTCCCGCGCCTTGATGCGCACGAACGACGCGTTCTTTGTCGAGCAGGTGCAGAACATCAACGTCATCGCGACGGAGGAACAGTTGATTGATTTTCTTTACAAGCTCGGTTCCGGCGCCTCGATGATCCGCGTCCGTGATCTGGAATTGCAGCCCGACCCGCCCCACCAGCGGCTCGCGGCGAACATCAAGCTGGTGGCCAGCTACCAAAAAAATCCCGCGCCCGCAAAGGCGAAACAAAATTCAACCGCAAAGGCAAAATGAAAACGAAAATTCTCGCATTGGTTTTGGCCCTCACCGGCCTCGGACTCCGGGCACAGTCGCCGCCCGGCCTACCCGCCCCGGCAACGTCCCCCGTCATTCGCCACCTGCCCGCGCGGTTTGGCGCGACCAACGGACCGACCACCCAGCCGCGTTACCAGAGCCTAACGCCAGTCACGCCGGTTGCACCAGCCACGCCAGCGGGTCCGGCTCCCATTGCCACCACAACCGCGGCCACCATGACTGGTTCCGCCGGTGGTGCGCAACAACTCGTCAACGCGCCGCCGGAAGAAATGATTCCTCCCGGCATGATTAATTTTCAAGGCGTGGACGTGAATCAGGTTTTGGAAGTTTACGCGGATCTGGTAGGACGCACGCTGCTCCGCGCCGGACTGCCGGCGGCGCAGATTGTTTTGAAGACGAAGACGCCGCTGACCAAGACGGAAGCAATTCAAGCGTTGCAAGCGGTGCTGGCATTGAACGGCATCGCAGTGGTGAACATTGGCGATAAATTTGTGAAGGTGCTGCCGGTGGATCAGGCGAACACTGCGGGCGCGGAGATTGACCGCTCCGGCTCGACGAATCTGCCGGCCATGGGCTCCTACATCACACACATCACGCAGTTGCATTACGTTAAGCCAAGCGTAATGGTTCCGCTCCTCACGCCGTTCGCAAAACTGGCCAACTCCGTTTTCCCGATTGATGACAACGGCATTCTCGTCATCCGCGACAATGCGGAAAACGTCAAACGCATGCTGGAAATGATTGAGCAGATTGATGTCAGTGTGCCGGCGGAATATGTCTCTGAAGTCATCCCGATTCGTTATGCAAAAGTAGACGACATCGCCAGCGCG